>CAUUGL010000011.1:0-59356 GCA_963544845.1 uncultured Alloprevotella sp. | reverse complement strand
GTTCAGCGGTTTTCTTCTTTTTACCCTGCCATCACTCCAAATGTCGGATGAACCTAGTTTTTCACTCTGATTTGTTGTGATGTTCCACCCAAGAAGCATCGTTATGGGGGCTAACGAGATACGTCCATACCCTCCTCATCTATTCCTCATTTTATGTCTAATCGTTATCGTAATTCCTTTCTGCTGTTCGGCATCTGTGCCATCGGCATCATGATTTGGCAGTTTCCCGAAGGTTGGGAAACCATTCGTCAAAATCGCACGAATGTATTGCTTTACCTGCCGGGGGTAGTCGGTACGTGGATCTTTGTCTACTTGCTCAATGCCCGTGCTTTTCAGTTTCTGGTCAATACTTCCGATCACGACAAACATCTCTCTTTCCGCCATGCGATGAAGCTCACCATTTCCGGCTTCGCCTTTTCCTACACCACACCTTTCGGTTCGGGGGGGGCTCCTTATCGCGTGATGGAACTTTCCAAACATATCGGTATGCCGCGGGCTGTTTCCTCGGTGGCACTCTATTCGATGATGCACGTGTTCAGTCACTTTTTTCTTTGGACGACTGCTCTCATCGCCTTTGTCTTCTCGCAGTTTGAGAAGATGACACCTTGGCTTTGGGGACTGTTTGGAGGTTATTTGCTGGTGTTTTTGGCGGCCGTTCTTTTCTTTAGTTACAGTTATAAGCACGGCATCATCGCACGCCTTTTCAGTCTTCTTTTTTTTATACCTTTCCTGCGCCGTCCTGCGCGTCGGTTTTACGAGCGCAATCATACGGCTTTCGACACCACCGATGCCAATATCCGTTTTCTCTACGAGCATCCGCGCCAACTATGGGGCTCGCTCGCACTCGAATATGTGGGTCGCTTTCTCAATTCCTTTGAATTCTTTTTCATCCTCTTGGCTTTTGGTATGCCCGGTGTCTCGTTTGTCGATGCACTGATTATTTTGGGCTTTTCCTCTCTGATGGGCAACCTCCTCTTCTTTCTGCCCATGCAGATTGGAGCACGCGAAGGGAGTCTTGCCGTGATTGTACCTGTGCTCTTTGCCGGAGCGTCCGGTGCGTTGGGCATCTATGTCTCTTTTTTCACGCGTATCCGCGAAATCTTTTGGATTGTCGTGGGAGTGGCTTTGGTCAAAATCGGCAACAAGAGTTTGATGCGTTGAGTCTTCAACGACTGCTGCTGTGTGCTCTTTGGACTTGCGTCCTGCCGCTTCAATAGACAAACTCCCCATCGGCTTGAAGTCGATGGGGAGTTTGTGCTGAACGGCCTTGTCGGTTTACTCGGCATGGCTTTGCAGCCGGGCAACATTCTACTGCTGAGGACTACAATTCTGCTTCTTTGAGGCGCTCTGCATTTTCTGCCACGATGAGGTGGTCGATGCAGTCTTGGATGTCGCCGTCGACAAATGCGCTGAGGTTGTAGATGGTGTAGTTGATACGGTGGTCGGTGATGCGTCCCTGCGGATAGTTGTAAGTGCGGATTTTGGCCGAGCGGTCACCGGTAGAAACGAGGGTCTTGCGCCGTGAAGCGATGTCATCGACATACTTTTGATGCTCTTTGTCGTAGATAAAAGTACGCAGGCGAGCCAAAGCGCGCTCCTTGTTTTTGGGTTGGTCGCGGGTTTCGGTACATTCGATGAGAATTTCTTCTACTTCGCCCGTGTTGGGATTTTTCCAATTGTAGCGTAAGCGCACACCGGACTCTACTTTATTGACGTTCTGACCACCAGCACCCGATGAGCGGAAAGTGTCCCACTTGATTTCGCCTTCATTGATGACAACGTCGAAAGCTTCAGCTTCGGGCAATACGGCAACGGTAGCGGCGGAGGTGTGCACGCGGCCTTGGGTTTCGGTGGCCGGAACACGTTGTACGCGATGCACGCCGCTCTCGTATTTCAGTGTGCCGTAGACATCGGCTCCTGTGACTGAACACACGATTTCTTTGAAACCGCCTGCTGCTCCTTCAGAACTGCTGGACACTTCGAGCTTCCATCCTTTGGTTTCGCAGTATTTGGCATACATGCGGAAGAGGTCGCCGGCGAAGAGTGCAGCTTCGTCGCCGCCGGTTCCACCACGGATTTCAAGGATGGCGTTCTTGGCATCTTCGGGATCTTTGGGGACGAGCATAAGCTTGATGGCTTCTTCGAGCTCGGGAATGCGTGCTTCACAATGCGCCACCTCTTCGCGAGCCATTTCTTTCATCTCTGCATCGTCCTCGTTCATGAGGATTTCTTTGCTTTCGGCGAGGTTGCTCAATAAATTTGCGTACTCTCGTCGCGCATTCATTAAATCTTCGAGGTCTTTGTATTCTTTCGTCAGTCGCACATACCGCTGTTGGTCTGCAATGACATTGGGGTCGGTAATTAAAGTGGATACTTCCTCAAAACGTGCTACAAGTCCTTCGAGCTTTTCGAGGAGAGAAGTTGTTTCTGCCATATTTTATTGGTCTTTATTTTCTGCGATGTATGCTTTAAGCGTTTTATTTTCGTTGTCTTTCCACATCTCCCCACCATTTTGTCATTCTGTTCTCTTGTTATGAAATGAGGAGCAGGGAAGGTTAATATTCAAACTTGCCAAATTCGCTCTCGATGGTCAGGCTGCGTTGCCCTTCCTCGACACGTCCTACGATTTGGGCATCGATGTTGAAAGAGCGGGAAATGTCGATGACTGTTTGGGCGTGTTCGGGAGAGAGATAGATTTCGAGGCGATGTCCCATGTTGAACACCTTGTACATCTCGCTCCAATCTGTGCCGCTCTGTTCAGCAATCGTGCGGAAGAGCGGAGGAACAGGGAACATGTTGTCTTTGATGACGTGGCAGTTCTCACCTACAAAATGCAGAACTTTGGTTTGAGCGCCACCGGTACAGTGCACCATACCATGAATCTTCGGGCGGAGTTCGTCGAGCAGGCGCTTCACGACAGGAGCATAGGTGCGGGTGGGGGAAAGCACGAGTTTACCGGCATCAATCGGAGCACCTTCCACGGCATCGGTGAGACGATAACTGCCGCTATAGACGAGTTCATTAGGCACAGCATGGTCATAACTTTCGGGATAGCACTCTGCCAGATATTTGGCAAAGACATCGTGGCGTGCGGAGGTGAGGCCGTTGCTGCCCATACCGCCGTTGTACTCCTTTTCGTAGGTGGCTTGTCCACTCGAAGAGAGGCCTACGATGACATCGCCGGGGCGGATGTTGGCATTGTCGATGACTTCACTGCGTTTCATACGACAAGTAGCGGTGCTGTCTACGATGATGGTGCGCACAAGGTCGCCAACATCGGCGGTTTCGCCACCGGTGGCATAAATGCCGATGCCCATTTCGCGAAGCTGTGCGAGGAGTTCGTCGGTGCCGTTGATGATGGCCGAAATGACTTCTCCGGGGATGAGCATCTTGTTGCGGCCGATGGTCGAAGAAACCAAGATGTTGTCTACCGCCCCTACGCAGAGGAGGTCGTCGGTGTTCATGATGAGCGCGTCTTGTGCAATGCCTTTCCACACCGAGAGGTCGCCCGTCTCTTTCCAGTACATGTAAGCCAGACTGGATTTCGTGCCTGCTCCGTCGGCGTGCATGATGTTGCAATAATCAGGGTCTCCTCCGAGGATATCGGGAATGATTTTGCAGAAGGCTTGTGGGAAGATACCCTTGTCGATGTTCTTGATGGCAGCGTGCACATCTTCTTTCATAGCGCTCACACCGCGCATCATGTATCTTTGGTTCTTGTCCATGGAGTTGAGGGATAAAATTTCAAGAGAGGGGCTACAAAGTCCAATTGCCAACCCCCGCTTATAGAGAGGATTGGCAATAGGCATTAGAATTGTATGGTGGGCGCATTTTGAGCACCTTGTGAGGCTTCAAAGCCTTGCTTTTTTTCAAAATTGAAGTATCCGGCCAAAAGGTTAATAGGGAAAGAGCGTACCATGACGTTATAGGTGCGCACCTGCTCATTGTAGAGTTTGCGGCCTTCGTTGATACGGTTTTCCGTACCTTCGAGTTGTGCTTGGAGATCGCGGAAATTGTCGGCAGCCTTCAGGTCAGGATAGTTTTCTGTCACAGCGAGCAGACGTCCGAGGGCTTGCGAGAGTTCACCTTGAGCTTGTTGGAAAGCGGCCATTTGTTCGGCTGTCGATTTGCTCGGATCGATGGTCATTTGCGTGGCTTTGGCACGCGCAGCAACAACGCCTTGAAGGGTTTCACTCTCGTGCTTTGCATAGCCTTTAACAACGCTAACGAGGTTGGGGATGAGGTCGGCACGGCGCTGATAGGTGCTTTGCAGATCGTTCCACGATTGCGTAACGGCTTCGTCTTGTTGTACCAAACCATTGTATTTTGGGATGGTGTATATGCCTAAGGCGAGAAAGCACCCCGCGATAATGATGAGAACAATTTGCGTACGAGAAAGATTCATAAGAATAAAAATTTTGAGGGGTTGATACTAAATAGAATGAGAAGCGATTGACGTTAGAAACGTCCGCCGGAGCCACCTCCACCGAAAGAACCTCCACCGAAGGAACCTCCGCTGAATCCTCCTCCACCGCTGCTGCGGCCACGTGCAGCACCAGCGAGTAGGGAGCCTACCAGCAAACCTGTTCCCACATCGGGTGGATCATCGCGGTGTTCTTCTTTGTCTACTTTGGAGTAGCCGCATTGGTTGCAGCGGTGGAACGTTTCGGAAATGAGGTCGCGATGACCACCACGCTTCTCATAACGTGTGCGGCTGTGCTGCCAGCGCAACTCCTTCTTTCCACATTTCGGGCAGAGCTTTGGTCGGCGTTTGAGGTAGTTGGCATAGAGTGAGGCTCCGAAAATCGCACCTACTACGATGAGTACAAAGAGCCAACCGCCCCAGCCGGTATCTGTGTCTTTTGTGTTGCCTCGGGTGAGACTATCGTCGCCGCGACACACCTTGTCGATAGCGGCCACTGCACTCACCATAGCACCATCCCAATCTTGCTTTTTGAGTCGCGGAATGAAAATAGCGTCTTCGATGCGTTGGATAGTGGCGTCGGGGAGCGTACCTTCCAAACCGTTGCCGGTGAGGAACTGATAGGATCGGTCTCCCGTAGCGAGGACAATCACCAGCCCTGTACGTTTCTGCTTACTGCCCACACCACACTTTCGTGCAACACGCATCGCAAAGTCATAAGGGTCATCCCCTTCCAAACGATCGAGTACCATAACCACCGTTTGCACCCCTTTGTCGCGTTCGAGCGCAAAGAGTATTCTGTCGATAGAGTCGACCGCCGCTGCAGAAAGAATGCCTTCGGGATTGCTCACGTAGCGGCGCGCATCTTGCAAATAGGGGATAGGCACTTCTTCAGGACGCCAAGTGCGTGCCATCGTGTCTATCACGGCCGTTAGGCTGAGCAGTAGAAGCATCAGCCAAGGTCTAAGTGAAAACTGCGGGCGGAGTAAGAGCATAAGAGCGGTATTTATGCGCAAAGATACATAGACTTTGGCGAAAAGCAAAGCTTTTACCGTGTTTTTTCGGCCGATTCCGATGAGCCTCGCTTTGCGGAACGCTCCCCTTTTCCTGATGAAGCGTCATGAAGTTAGGTGAACAAATCAACGAAGTCCTGCAATTTGGGGAGATATCGTCCGACAATATAAAGGTGTCTCTCCAGCAATTCGCCACTTCATTCGTTACATTTTATAAAGAAGCTGTTGGCAAACCATTTCTTTTCTGTACCTTTGCAACATTAATCTTCAAAAACATTACCCTTATGACCAAGCAAGAACTCATTGCTAATATCCGCAGTAAGCGCACCTTTCTCTGCGTGGGACTCGATCCCGATTTGAAGAAGCTGCCTCCTCATTTGCTCCAAGATCCCGATTCCATCTTCGCGTTCAATAAGGCGATTATCGATGCCACAGCTCCTTATTGTGTGGCTTACAAACCCAATCTGGCTTTCTATGAGTGCTTCGGGTTGGCAGGTTGGCAAGCCTATGAGCGCACTGTGGCCTATATTCAAGAGCATCATCCCGACCAATTCATTATAGCCGATGCCAAGCGGGGCGACATCGGCAATACCTCGGCCATGTATGCCCGCACCTTCTTTGAGGGCACTGGCGTTGATGCTCTTACGGTAGCCCCTTATATGGGAGAAGATTCGGTGACACCGTTTCTTCAATACGAAGGTAAGTGGGTCGTGCTTCTTGCCCTCACCTCCAACAAAGGCAGCCATGACTTTCAACTCACCACCGATGCGCAGGGCGAACGACTGTTTGAACGTGTGTTGCGCACCAGTGGGCAGTGGGGGAGTGATGAGCAAATGATATACGTGGTCGGTGCTACGCAGGGTAGTCTTTTTGCTGACATCCGTCGCATTGTTCCCCATCATTTCCTGCTTGTTCCCGGTGTCGGTGCACAGGGGGGGAGTCTTGAAGAAGTGTGTCGTTACGGCATGACCGACGAATGCGGACTGCTCGTTAATTCAAGTCGCGGCATCATCTATGCCGATGGCACCGAGCGCTTTGCCGATGTGGCGGGCGAAAAAGCACGAGAGTTACAGCAAGAGATGGATGCGCTCCTTGCACAACGCGGTTTGTAACCTTACACTACTAATATCACTGAAACAACAAAATTAACAATCACTCTTATGCGTAAATTAACTTCACTCTTACTCGCCCTCGTGGCTGTCGCAAGTTTGTGCGCACAGCCCAAATCCGGCTACTATTCGTCGGCTAAGGGACAAAAGGGTTTTTCTCTGAAAACCGCCCTCTATCATGTCGTTGCTAAACATAAAGACATTGGTTATAATAGTGTATGGGCAGCCTATAAAACCACCGACCTACGCCCTGATGGTAAAA
This sequence comes from uncultured Alloprevotella sp., assembly GCA_963544845.1. Taxonomy (GTDB): domain Bacteria; phylum Bacteroidota; class Bacteroidia; order Bacteroidales; family Bacteroidaceae; genus Alloprevotella. The sequence continues at coordinate 52,549 of CAUUGL010000011.1, read as the reverse complement.
TTTGGGATATGTACTCCAATATCACCAATTATACTTATGAGAAAGACAAAGGCAGCAGTGCCAAGCAAGAAGGCGTTGGCTATAACCGTGAGCACTCTTTTCCGAAAAGCTGGTTCAACAAGGAAAATCCGATGCACAACGACCTCTTTCATCTTTATCCCACCGACATCTCTATCAACAGTATGCGTAGCAATTATCCCTTCGGTGAAGTGGGGAAAGTGAAGGAACAAAGTAACGGCGGGTTCTCCAAACTCGGTGATAGCAAAACACCCGGCTACTCCGGCACTGTGTTTGAACCTAACGACGAGTACAAAGGCGATTTTGCCCGTACCTATTTCTATATGGCCACGGCCTACGAAGATAAAATCGCATCGTGGCACAGTCCTATGCTTTCGGGCAACAAGAACTCGGGCTACAAAGAGTGGGCCATCAAGATGCTCCTGCGTTGGGCACAGCAAGACCCCGTAAGCCAAAAGGAGATTGACCGTAACAACGCTGTCGAAAAGATACAAGGCAACCGCAATCCCTATATTGACTTCCCCGGGCTCGAGCAATACATTTGGGGCGAAAAGACGGCTTTGGCTTTCGACCCTGAAAATTATGAACATGGTGGAGATACTCCTGAACCCGAGCCGAATCCTGAACCCAATCCAGAGCCTAACCCAGAGCCCAATCCTAATCCCGACCCCAATCCCAATGAAAGCAAGGTTTACATTTCGGTTGATGTTGCAGCTGATCTCATCATTGGAGGTGATTACCTCATCGTGAGCGAAGGCAAAAATACGGCTGCCATGTCTAAACCCAACACAGGGAATTATCGTGAAATTGCAAAAGTCAGTGTAACCAACAAGGGAATCACTACTGAAGTTAATAAGGAAGGAACTCCCACGCTCTTTACCCTCGGTGGCAGTGCCGGCAATTACACGCTGCTTGATGTGGTCACTACGACCTATTTGGGCTTTGAAGGTACTAAAAACAAGCTCTTCTCTTATCCAGCCCTCAACGACAAAACGCAGTGGAGTATCACGTTTAACGCCGATGGCACAGTCGAAATCGTGCCTCGCCTTTCTACAGAACGCCACATTGCTTACAATACAAGCAATCCTCGATTTGCTTGCTATACGGGCTCCACAAACCAATTCCAAGCCGTGAAGTTCTATCGCCTGCAAACGCTCACTGCCCTCACCCCGCTTGCCGGTGAAAGTGCCCTCGTTACGGTTTATGATCTTTCGGGAAAAGTGATGCGCCGTAATTTCAGTGCCCAGAATCTCCACCGCCTCCCTGCTGGAATTTACATTGTGGGTGGCCGCAAGGTTTGGGTAAAATAATTCCGCTGTCTCCATAGTTCATCTTTTGAACTGTTTTTTACCGAACATCGTCTCCGATGCTGCAAAGCTTTGCAGCATCGGGGGCATTTTTTGTGGAGGAGTTTTTTATGCCTCGTTTTTCCGAAAAAACCAGTAGCATAGAAATAAATTTCCAACAGTATGGAAGTTATGGCTGTCCGGTAAACTTCAAAACCGCAAAAAAATACCAGCCTGAATCCCTTTAGAATAGGAGTTTAGGCTTTCTTTTTCAAAAAGCAAGCCCTCTATTTATATATAGACACCTCACCTTCGATTCTTACCACCGCACCTCAATTTTAACACGACTTTAACATTTCGACTTTCTCCGAACGATGTGGCTCAATCTACCTCAGAGGTAGTTTTTTTCAGCTCCTATCTAAATGAAACTACCTCTGAGGAAAATGCTCCCTCTCGGCACACACGCATACGCGCGCGTCATACACACAAATTCCGTGTTTTTTCCTTCACTTCCTTCACCCCATCAGTCCTCCTCTCAAAATTACCCTAATCTGGTGAAGGATTCTGTAAAATAAGACATTCACTCACAACACCCTGTTTAATAAGAGAATAACTTATTCGGTGAAGGAAGTGAAGGATAAAAACAGATTTTGCATAGGGATGCGCGCGTGCGCGCGAGGATTTTCGCTCCCTGATTCCATTTGCTGCTCCGATTCTTTCCACAAAAAGGTCTTCCCAAATTTATCGTGATGATATCTTTTGAAAAAACTTTTACCGGACAGCAATATATGGAAATAATTTTCTAACAGTCTGGAGTGACCCTTATCTGCCGAGTAGGTTCCACTGCATCTTGTCGGAGAAACAAGAAATGAGGAATAGATAGATGAATATCGAATGTCTGCCCGTTTTCGAGTGCGGTATTTATACTCCTCGACTCGAGAAGATGCGTCAGAGCGCCTAAAAATGGCCTTAAAAGCAAAGTTCGCTCAAAAAAGAAACTGAAAAATGGCTCCATATCGGCAGAAAAACGTATTTTTGCACTATAAACCAAAATAAAAAAGTTCGTTTGTGGGCATTTTATAGCGAAAGACAAGACCCACAAATGAGCCAATTTCAATAAACAATGATTCAAGACGAAGAAAGAATTAAGCCGGTCAATATTGAAGAGGAAATGAAATCATCTTATATTGACTACTCGATGTCGGTCATCGTGAGCCGTGCGTTGCCCGATGTACGCGATGGTTTCAAGCCTGTGCATCGCCGCATCCTCTATGGTATGATGGATATGGGCATCACACACGACAAAGCCACGAAGAAGTCGGCTGCTATTGTCGGTGAAGTGCTCGGTAAGTATCACCCTCATGGTGACAGTTCTGTATATGGTGCACTTGTACGCATGGCACAGCCTTGGGCGATGCGCTATCCGCTGGTAATCGGACAAGGAAACTTCGGTTCGATGGACGGCGATGGTGCTGCAGCTATGCGTTACACCGAAGCGAAGATGAGCCTGGTCGGTGAAGCGATGATGCAGGACATCGAGAAGGAAACGGTGGATATGAATCGCAACTACGACAACTCGCGCGATGAGCCTTCGGTGTTGCCCACCCGCATTCCCTCTTTTCTCGTCAACGGTGCCACGGGCATCGCTGTGGGTATGGCCACCAATGTACCTACCCACAACTTGAGCGAAGTCATAGATGGAACGATTGCTTATATCGACAATCCTGACATCGACACCGAAGGGCTCATGCACTACATCAAAGGTCCTGACTTCCCCACGGGGGCTTACATCATGGGCAACGTGGGTATTAAGAGTGCCTACGAGACGGGGCGCGGTCGCGTTATCCTTCGTGCCAAAGCCGAAATCGAAGCCGGTATGCAGCACGACAAAATCGTCATCAGTGCCGTACCTTATGGCACCAACACGGCCGACTTGTGCCGCTCCATTGCCGCGCTTTCTAATGAGAAGAAGGTAGAGGGTATTGCCAATGTCAATGATGAGTCTGACCGCGATGGTATGCGTATTGTTGTCGATGTGAAGCGTGGACAAAACGCCAATGTCGTGCTCAACAAGCTTTATAAGATGACCGGCTTGCAAACGAGCTTTGCCGTCAATTGTATTGCGCTTGTTCCCATCCCCGGCACACATCCCGCCAAGATGCGCCCGCAGTTGCTCACCCTCAAAGAGTGTCTCCGCCACTTTGTGGAGCATCGTTACGATGTGGTCATTCGCCGTACTCGTTTCGACCTGCGCAAGGCTCAAGAACGTCAGCACATCTTAAAGGGGCTCATCATCGCTTCCGACAACATTGACGAAGTGGTGCGCATTATCAAAGCCAGCAAGAACACTCAGGTGGCTATGGAAGGTTTGATGGAACGTTTTGCCCTTGATGAACTGCAGGCACGTGCCATTGTGGATATGCGTCTCGGACAGCTCACCGGTTTGCAACAGGAAAAACTCCACGAGGAGTATGATGAGTTGGCGCGTAAGATTGAATACTTCAACCAAATTCTTTCAGATCCCGAACTCTGCAAAAAGGTGATTAAGGATGAACTGCTGGAAGTGAAAGAAGCCTATGGCGACGAGCGTAAGACTGAAATTATGCCGGATATGACCAACTTCAACGCAGAAGACTTCTATCCCGACGATGAAGTGGTCATAACCATTAGTCATTTAGGTTATATCAAGCGCACTCCGCTCGCAGAATTTCGTGCACAAGGTCGCGGCGGCGTAGGTTATAAGGGAAGTTCGACCCGCGACCAAGACTTCATCGAGTACATCTATCAAGCCACGATGCACAACACGATGTTGTTCTTCACCGCCAAAGGCCGCTGTTACTGGTTGCGCGTTTACGAAATCGAAGAAGGAACGCGTCAATCGAAGGGGCGTGCCATTCAAAATATGCTCAATATCGACCCGGACGACCGCATCAATGCCTGTCTCCATATTCGTAAGCTCCGCGATGAAGACTTCTGCAAGAGTCACTATGTGGTCTTCGCCACCCAACAAGGTATTGTCAAGAAAACCTGTCTTACGGAATACTCTCGTCCACGCACCAATGGTGTGAATGCCATCAATATCAATGAGGACGACCGTGTGGTGAGCGTGGTGCTGACCAACGGCAGCGACGAAATCATTATGGCCAATCGCAATGGTCGCGCTGTGCGCTTCCGCGAAGAAGCCATCCGCACCATGGGACGCAATGCCACGGGCGTACGTGGTATGGTGTTGGATGAAGGCGACGATGAAATCGTAGGAATGGTCTGTGTAAACGACCCCGAGCGCGAAACGATTCTTGTGGTGAGCGAGCAAGGATATGGTAAGCGAAGCCTTGTTGACGACTACCGCATTACCAACCGCAATACTAAGGGTGTGCGTACGCTCAACATTACCGAAAAAACCGGTAAGGTTGTGGCGATTAAGAGCGTAACGGAAGAAGAAGACCTCATGATTATCAACCGCAGCGCCATCACCCTGCGCCTCCATGTGGCCGATGTGCGCTTGTGTGGTCGTGCCACTCAAGGGGTTCGTCTCATTGATCTCAAAAAACGCAATGATGCCATCAGCAGCGTGTGTCAAGTGCCGGCCGATGACGAAGAAGAAACCGAAATCATTGAAGGCGAAGAACTGACGGCGCCTACTGTCGAAGTTTCCGAACCCCAAGAAGGCAATGAATAATACTCACTCAACAACATATTCCACCATGAAGAAAATCTTTACTATGGCTGTTCTGGCGGCAAGCACCCTCGGTGGCTTCTCCCAAAACAACGTCATCTACAAGGCTGAGACCTTGATGGGTGAAAACAAAACAGCCGAAGCACTCACCGTACTTCAATCTTCGTTTGACAACCCCAAGACGAGCAAGTTTGGTGAAATTTACAATCTGTCCGGACGTTGTGCTGCCCAGCTTTTCAACCCTGAGTTGATGAAAGCCGCACAAAACCAACCTCTCGACACGACCATTTTCATCACACGTCTCGGGCAAATGTACGACTACTACACCAAGAGTTATGTAGCTGAGCACACGCCCAACGAGAAGGGGAAGATGCCTAAGGCAAAGTTTGACGCCGACAATACTCGCATGCTCCTCGGTTGTCAAGACTACTTCTTCTATGCCGGTGTTTTCCTCAACCAAAACAGCGACAAGGTCGGTGCACGTGAGATGTTTGCTAAACACCTCAATTTGCCCAACAACCCTGCGCTCACCAGCATGAAGGATTCGTTGCAGAAAGCCAAGGCTGAAAGCTATGCTATTACGGCCTACTATATGACGATCCTCTCCTACGAACAGAAGAAGTGGAATGAAGTGCTCGAAACGGTCGATGGCGGCTTCTCGCTCCCTCAGCAAAAACGCGACCTCTACTTGATGAAGCTCCAAGCCATTATGGAGACCACCCACGACACTACGGCCTATGTGAACTGCTTGAAGCAAGCCATTACCGACGTTGAAGACAACACCAGCTTTATGGAGAGCCTCATTAGTGTCTATTACAATAACAACGACGTGGCTGCAGCAGAAGCCACCGCTGCCGACATCATCGCAAAGCGCCCTGATAGCAAGAGCGCATGGTATATGAAGGGTTGTGTGGATCTGAACCTCAAACGAGATTATCCCGCAGCGCGCACTGCCTTTGAAAAGTGCTTGGGTTACGATGCTAACTTCCTCGAAGCTAACGCCAATATGGCTTATGCTTATATGAACGAAGTGGTGACCAAACGCCAAACGGGTGAGTATAAGTATGCTGGAAAGTCTATGAAGGTTGTAGGTCAGAAGGCGGTTGAACAATACAACAAGGAGATGGCCGAAATCAAAAACTTCTACGAAAAGGCACTGCCTTATATGGAAAAGGTTCGCCAGCTTGCTCCTGACCGCTCCAAAATGTGGGCATCGGCTTTGCAGCAAATCTACTTCAACCTCGGCCGTAAGGCAGAAGCTAACCAAATGGACGAAATCATGAGCGCCAACGCTCACCAATAAAAAAGTTTTTTCCTTTTTTCTAACTTGCAGAGACACCTCCTATGGGTGTCTCTGCTTTCCACAAATATGGCAGCACAATTCCGAGCCACCTTGCTTTTAATTCTGCTTCTCTGCATCGCCGCATGCGGCGGATTGAAGCAGCACCCTTTCACGCCCATCAAGACGACACTTAAAAATAAAAAAGCAGCCGATGCGGTAAGGCTTGTCGAAAAACTGCGGAAGGACACCTCTTTAATGTCTTCTCCTCAACTCTATGCCTATGGTGTGGAGGCCAGCCGCCAACTTTATGAGCAGGAGAACGAGAAAATCTATTTGAAGCAATCGCCCGACACTACGGCATTCTTCAATCAGCTCTACAATATTTTCGACTACTCCCTTCTCACCGAGAAGGCTGTCCAAGAGCATGACAGCACGCAAAACAAGTTTCGCCAAAGTCATGCCCTGCTACTGAACAACTATTATCCCAACCTGACAGCAGCTTCACTCTATTTTTTCAATCAGCAGAAGATGGAGGCAGCAGCCCGCTTTTCGAAAATGGCGATAGAGGCTCAGCGCTCTACACTTTTCAGCAAAGTTACTCCCAATCTTTCATCAACAGCCTTGGCACACCACGCTCAGCGCTATCTCTTTGCTCAACTTCATCTCAAGCACTATGCCGAATGTGAGCGCTACAAGGACCTCGCTTGGAGTGACACACTTCGTCGAGAACAGGTGTTGGAAGCGCTGGCTATCGCTGCCGATGCACAAGCCGACAGCAGTCGTCTGTTAAAATATCTGCGTCAAGGGGTTGAAGCCTACCCGCGCAATCCTTTCTTTTTTACTCATCTTTCTGACTACGACTTTCATCGTCGTCGTCCCGACTCTGTTCTTTTTTGGGTCAACCATCTTTTGCAGACCGACAGCTGCAATGCCACTCTCTATTTGGCACAAGCCATGGCTTACGAGCAGTTGGGTATCGACAGCCTCTGTATTCGTGCTGCCCATAACTTGTTGCGCTGTGATAGTACCAGTGTGCAAGCCCATTATTTCTTAGGTAAATCTTATTTTAAGCAGGCACAGCAGGTGGAACTTCCTACGTCCATCAATGCCCGAAACTATCCTACGGCTTACCGCCGCCGCCAAAGACTTTATACTTTGGCACGTCCGCACCTCGAAGTGTACCGCCGTCACCAGCCCGACAAAATCGCTGTCTGGCGTCCGATGCTCTACGAAGTTTACCTAAAACTTAATCTCGGTCGAGAGTTTGAAGAAATCTCTAAGCTGGGGGAGTAAACGGCTACTGCTTTTTTGCTGTTTTCATTCCAGTTTCTCTTATACACCTCTGCTTTGCCTTTCCACAGGTAGGGCTGAGGTGCTTTTTGTAAGTCTTATTTGTCTTTGAAGTTCCGTTGCAGGCTTCGGATATAAAAAAGGGTAGAACTCGGATGGAGTTCAACCCTGATGAGAAGGTAAAGCGTCGGTTAGGTTAGAACCAACCGATGCGTTCTTCACTGCCGGCAGCATATCGACGTAGGAGATTAAGAGCATAATCGAGGGTGCGTTCCACTTGTTGGCGGTTGCCATCGTAGCCGTTGATGATGAAGAGTAGGTGGGTAGTGTCGGGCGAAAGCATGGTGCGTGTGCTGTCGCTGGTAGGAGAGGCAACACCACCCACGGCATCGCGATAGAGCGGAAGCCCTTCAATGTTGAGAGTTCCGCGGCCGATGCCCTCGTAAACTTCCTCGGCACATCCTATGCCGAGGGTGAGTTGGTCACCCGTAATTCGGTCGGCATCGAGCAGCCCTGTGGGGTATCCGCTGGCGATGGACACGAGGTTGCCGAGATCGACCAATGTATCGACAGAATAGAGCGACTTTCCCTGAAGAATGCGCCGTGCCAGTTGTTCGCTGGCGGGTCGGTAGCGGGAGGGATCTTTGCCGCAGGACTTATAGGCGGCACGAGTGGCCGCAATGCCGGATTGACTTTTCAGGGTATCGGTCGTGTAGTGTGCTGCGAGCGTTTCCCCCGCTGCTTCTATTTCGCTCCAAAGGGCGGAGGAGGTAGGGCTGTTGAGCACTTGGGCTTCGATGTAAGCACCGATGAAGTTAGGGACGTGGGTTGTAAATTCCGGAGATTGGATTATTGATAGCATAGGGCATAGTAAGGGCAGGAGGTGCAAGTCTTGGAGTCGGAAGTCGGTTGGAAGGAGCGGCGCAGGTCAAGTACTTCGGTGATGAGATTGGTGAGCCGCTCACGGAAGTCGGAGGCGATTTCGGCAAAGTCGGTAATGGGCTCACCTGCCATCTTGAGGTAAGGGGTGAAAGATGGATTACGAGCGTGGTTGACGAAGAAGAGGGTAGGGGCGATGGGGAGTATCGTCTGTGTAGGAGGCTGTTCGTGCATGATGAGCGCATAGATGAAAGTCTGCATCATATAATGCTTGTGCTCGTAGCCCCTTTTCTCAAACAAATCGTCAAGGGTGCTTGCCGTTTCTGTTTTTCCTCCTGTTTTGTAATCGACAATGCGGAGGAGAGAGCGGCCGTCTTCTTCTACGATGTCGAGACGGTCGATGATGCCGCCGATTTCTACGGAGTCGGCAGGAGAACCTTCGGGTAGAGGTAGTTGTAGGTAGGCAGGGTGTTCGAGGCCGAGCACACGAAGCGCACCATGAGTGCCGTCGTAGAGGAGGAGCGAACGGAGAAACATGACAACGACATTACTTTCGAGCAACGGAGCATGAGTCTGTTGTAAGCCCTCGTCTTCGGCTACCTTTCGATAAGCCTGTTCCACATAAGTTTTGAGTTGCTGTTGGTTGGCAGCAAGGGCTTTGAGTCGTTCGAGATTGATGAGACCGTTTTGCTGAATATCCGGGTTTTGGTAAATGTACTCGGCGGCAGTGTGGAAGATAAGGCCTAAGATATTGGGCTGTATCTCGTTTTCGTCCGGCTTGGCTTCCTTGATACGTTGCACGTATTTATAATAAAACTGTAATTCGCAACGCAGGTAGGTGTTGAGTGCAGAAGGCGAGAGTCGAAGCACACTTTTTACGCTCGAATCAGTATGGGGGTGCGAGAGAATTTCAAGAAGATGGTCAGGCTTGGATATGGCCTGCGGATGTCGCACGATGCTCTCTTGTTGTCCGGTGAGCACTTTATGGGTGATGGGTAGGTGTGGCTCGATGAGCAACTGAGTCATGAAACGCGACATTTCGCCTTGCACCAGTCCTTCGGAGGAGGAGTTATAAAGCAGGCGTACGTTTTTGGCGCGCTGGATGAGGCGATAGAAATAGTAGGCATAGACGGCGGTGCGGCGCTCGGGTGTGGTCAAACCAAAAGCTTTGCGCAGCAGGTAGGGTATGAAGGAGGTGTCGTTGGGTGTCTGAGGCAACGTTCCTTCATTGACCGAAAGCATAATGAGCTGATCGAAGTCGAGGCAGCGTGTTTCGAGTACTCCCATTATTTGTAGTCCTACCGCAGGTTCTCCTTGGAAAGGAATCGTGCTCTGCCGCACAATCTGTCGCACCACGCGTCGCAGAGCAATGGGGCCGACTTGTAAGCGGCCGCTTTGAGCAATGAGCAGTAGGCGGTTGAGTAGCGTACTCATAAGATAGAAAGCCTCGGAATGAAGCACCATCTCAAACTGTTCCGTGGAGAAGTCGGGGGCTTCTACGTAGTGACGGGCGGCCGTATTGACCCGCTGAATGAGGTCAGAAAGCATTTGCTCGGTCGAGAGGGGAGTGGTGCGTTGTTCAAACTCAGAGAGTCGGTTTTCGACCAAGGTGCTCACTTCCGTATGGCCGAGTGGAAAACCTTTGGTGATGTTCACCTCGTCCACTTGTTCAGGTAAAGCGTGAAGAAGGGGGTGCAGCAGATTTTCGTTGCACAGCACCACCGCGGTACGTTTGGGGTCGGGGGTGAGGTGGGTTTCGAGCCAAGGACCAACGCTCTGAGCCTGTGCAACCTCGGTCGATGCGGCCACCATTTCGATGCGCTCAATCTGCCGTAGGTTGTCGAAGTTTTCGGACTCCAGACTATTGGGAAACTTTAGCAGATTCTCACGTAGGAAAAGGCCGGCCTCGAAAGGCAGTGCACGATCTGACGTACCAACGTAGAACGTGTCGTAATCCCAATAGAACAAAGCCTTTTGCTGCTTTTTCAAAATGGTGAAGAGCTGTTCTTCCACTTTGTCCAAGACATTAAACCCCACAAATGCATAACAATCGACCAAAGGGTCAATCGTGATGCGCTCTTGCTTTAAGTCCTCCACCACGCGACGGAAAAGCGCTCCCTCATAGGCCAAACCTTCGGCAAGCAGGTCGGCATTGAGTTGCTGGTAGAGAGGCAGGAGGTTGTGCCAGACTTGAAGGAAGTTCTTGCGGATTTCACTTTCCCGATTGGCTTCAAAGTCGGCAAAGAAAGTGCGCAATACCTCTTTCTGTTCGTCGGTAAGGAAAGCGTTGGGATCTTCTAAAGCTTTGAGGTCGCTGAGGTTTTGAAACAAGGATTGAGCATCGGCCATATTCTTGTCGATGTCGTCAAAATCGGCCAAAATGCGTTCGGCCCAACCATAAAATACATCAAGCGATGGAGTGCCTTCAACCCTTTTGGAGTAGTGCTGATAGATGCGGCACACCGTGTCGATAGGGTCATTGACCGCGAGCGGTGAAAAACTGTGGAAGAGTTCGTTGATGGTGAGGTAGCGTGGTGCCCAAATGGGGGTGTTGTCTGTGTCGTCAATCAAGTAGTCGTTCATGAACAGTTCCGCACGCTTGTTGGGAAACACGACTACCACGCGACTCAAATCGTGACCAAACTTTCGACGTAAATCGTGGGCTGCAAGTTGAAGAAAAGCAGGCATGTAAGCAAGAGATAGTAAGGTAAAGGTGGGTTCTCAAAAGAGTTTCGCAGGATTTTGAGACATATAGAGTTCAAAAATGAACCCTCACCATAAACTTTTGAAATTGGGGCGTTTTTTAGCCGATTCTTAAAAATGATACAGCAAAGTTACAACATTTTGAAAGGAGCGGCAAAGAATGAAATGAGTTTTCCGGAAAAGCACGAAAAAAAGAAATACAAGAGAGTTGAAACAAAAATAAATTAGTAACTTCGCAACGCAATCATAATAAACAATATCCCCATTATGAAAAAGACCATCTTGGTGACAGGTGGTACGGGCTTTATCGGCTCACATACCACTGTCGAACTTCAAACTGCCGGCTATGACGTTGTCATTATCGACAATCTGAGCAACTCAAAAGCAGAAGTGATTGACGGCATTGAAAAAATCACGGGTGTGCGCCCTGCTTTTGAACGAGTGGACTGCTGCGACTATGCAGCTTTGGAAGGTGTGTTCCAAAAGTACCCCGGCATTGAAGGTATTATTCACTTTGCAGCTTCAAAAGCTGTGGGTGAGTCTGTCGAAAAGCCCTTGATGTACTACCGCAATAACCTCACGAGTCTCATCAATCTTCTCGAACTGATGCCCAAGTACAATGTAAAGGGCATCATCTTCTCCTCTTCTTGCACGGTCTATGGTCAGCCTGATCCAGAATGGTTGCCCGTGAGCGAAGCCGCGCCCATCAAGAAGGCCGAATCCCCCTACGGAAACACGAAGCAGGTGAACGAGGAAATTATTCAAGATTTCGTGAAGAGTGGCGCCGACATTTCTGCAATCATTCTGCGCTACTTCAATCCCATTGGAGCACACCCCACGGCACTCATTGGCGAAGTGCCCAATGGAGCACCGGCCAATCTCATTCCTTATCTGACCCAAACCGCCATCGGCATTCGTGAGCTGTTGTCTGTCTTCGGCGATGACTATAACACCCCGGATGGCTCTTGCATCCGCGACTTCATTTACGTGGTCGATTTGGCCAAAGCCCATGTGGCCGCGATGGCACGTATTGTCGAGGGGAAGAATGCCGAGCCTGTCGAAGTGTTCAATGTAGGCACCGGAAACGGAGTGAGCGTGTTTGAACTCATCAACACGTTTGAAAAGTGTACCGGTGTAAAACTCAATTACAAGGTGGCACCCCGCCGCGCCGGCGACATCGAAAAGGTGTGGGGCAATGTAGACAAAGCCAATCAAGTGTTGGGTTGGAAAGCAGTGCATACGCTGGAAGACTCTCTGACCACGGCTTGGAAATGGCAACAGAAATTGCGCGAAGACGGCATTATGTAGTGCGCCGCCCACATCGCGTCACTGAATATCGCTAAACAAGGTGCCGAACCTGCGGAGAAACGTCTGTTGGTTCGACACCTTGTTTGCTTTTTTCTGAATGACAGCTATTTCCTGCAAAGAAATATCTTGACTCTCGAACCTTCTAAAATTACAGCTTTATGACTTATCCTGGTGCTCCCTCTCCTGCTTATGTCCTCGAAGAAAGTCGCCTGCGTCGCAATCTTGAACTAATTAAAAACATTGCCGACTGTGCTGGTGTAGAGTTCATTTTGGCCTTCAAAGCCTATGCCTTGTGGAAAACCTTCCCCATCTTCCGCGAATATATCACTCACACCACAGCTTCTTCCCCCTATGAAGCCCGCTTGGCTTTGGAGGAGTTCGGCAGCCGTGCACACACCTACACTCCGGCCTATGAAGAAGGGACGTTTGATGAGATTTTGCGTTGTTCCGAAGTGGTCACTTTCAACTCTCTCACACAATACGAACGCTTCTACCCACAGGTGTGTGCATGGAATGAACGTCATGGGGAGTCGGAGCAGGTGACTTGTGGTCTGCGCGTCAATCCCGAATACTCCGAAATAGAAACCGCCCTCTATGATCCTTGTGCACTGGGATCGCGCTTCGGCCTTTTGGCCGCTCAAATGCCCGAAGTCTTGCCCGAAGGTATACGCGGCTTTCACATCCACTGTCACTGCGAAAGCAGTAGTTATGCCTTGGAGCACACGCTGGAGCATGTAGAAGCGAAATTTGGCCGCTGGTTGGATCAACTCGAATGGGTCAATTTCGGTGGTGGGCATTTGGTGACTCGGGCAGATTATGATGTGCCGCATCTCATCGATTTGTTAAAGAAGTTTCGCGCGCGCCATCCCCGCCTCAAAGTGGTGCTCGAACCTGGCAGTGCATTTGCTTGGCAAACGGGGACGTTGGTGGCACAGGTCGTGGATATTGTTGAAAATGCGGGAATTAAGACAGCGCTTTTCAATGCCTCTTTCACCTGCCATATGCCTGATTGTCTCGAAATGCCTTATCACCCTACGATACGCCATGCCGAAACACTGAACGAAGGTAGGGAGCGAGGACTAGAAACTGCACCTAATGTCTACCGACTGGGAGGAAACAGTTGTCTCAGTGGTGACTATATGGGCTATTGGCGCTTTGCCGAACCGCTGCACGTGGGGAGTGAAATCGTCTTTGAGGATATGATTCACTACACTACGGTGAAGACCAATATGTTTAACGGCATTCATCATCCCGCTCTGTGTCTGCTTCATGCAGATGGTACACTCGAAACGCTGCGCGAATATCGCTACGAGGATTATCGTGATCGCATGGATTGAATGCTGTGCAAATCTCTGCTGAGAAAGTCTCTGAAAATGAGGGCGCCTGTCTCGCAAAATTTACCTCAGAGGTAGAAAAATTTATCTCAGAGATAAAAAAAACTACCTCAGAGATAAATTTTTCTACCTCTGAGTTATTTTTCCACTATCTTTTACTGCTGCGAAAATCGTACCTGATGGATGTCAACTTTATGGGTTGTGTCCTCTGAAGAAGCGCGTTTTCGTCGAAGAAACAATGTGTTCGTCATGACCTCTTACCTTGAGCAAGATATTACCTATCTCAAAGGTGTTGGGCCTAATCGTGCCAAACTGCTTAAATCCGAGTTGGGCATTCACACGATTGGCGACTTGCTTCACACCTATCCCTTTCGCCATGAAGATCGCACAAAGATTCATCGTATTTGTGATCTGACGGAAGGGATGCAAAACATCCAATTGCGTGGTCGCATCGTCACCCTCACCAAACAAGGCGAAGGGCCGAAGCGGCGATTGGTGGCCAGTTTCACCGATGGCACCGGCTATGTTCAGTTGGTCTGGTTTCGCGTGTCGAAGCATTTGGAAGCGATGTATAAAATAGATGTTGACTATCAAGTGTTTGGCGAACCTAAGCCTTTCGGACACTATTTATCCATTGCGCATCCCGAAATGGAAGAGTTGGCCAAAGTCATCAACCGCCCTTTATTGCGTATGCAGCCGGTTTATCATTCGACTGAACGACTCGATCGTGCGAAAATTACGTCTAAACTAATCAACGAGTTGGTGGCCAATGCTTTCGAAAAATTGCAAACGGATTTGTCCGAGGTGTTTCCGGGCGCCCTGTTGCAGGAGCATCGTCTGGTGCCTCACCATCAAGCCATTCGCGACATCCACTTTTCGCAAAATGCACAAGCGGTGGCCGATGCGAAACATCGGTTGAAGTTTGAGGAACTCTTCTTCCTGCAACTCTCCATTCTACAATACAATCAAAAGCGGAAGGTGGATGAAGTGGGGTGGCCTTTCCCACGTGTAGGGGCTTTGTTTAATCAATTCTATGCTCAATATCTACCTTTTGAGCTGACAGAGGCACAAAAGCGGGTGATTAAAGAGGTGCATGCCGACTTGCGGAGTGGACGGCAGATGAACCGTCTTCTGCAAGGCGATGTAGGGTCGGGCAAAACGATGGTGGCCACATTGGTGGCTTTGTTGGCGCTCGACAATGGGTTTCAGGCTTGTATTATGGCGCCCACCGAGATTTTAGCTGAACAGCATTATAAGGGGATTGCCGGACAGCTGGCACCGCTTGGCATCTGTGTCGAACTCCTTACGGGCAACGTCAAAGGTAAGCGTCGCAAAACGGTGTTGGAGGGGATTGCGCGAGGAGAGGTGCAGATTGTGGTGGGGACGCATGCGTTGATAGAACCTACGGTGTCCTTTCTGAATCTCGGTTTGGTGATTATTGACGAACAGCATCGTTTTGGGGTCAAACAACGTGCTGCTTTATGGGCTAAAAATACCCGTCCTCCTCACATTTTGGTGATGACCGCAACCCCCATTCCGCGCACCTTAGCCATGACGGTCTATGGTGATTTGGATGTGAGCGTCATCGACCAACTTCCTCCGGGACGTAAACCTATCGAAACGCGCCACTATCGCACCTCGCAACGCCACATGCTGCACCAATTGATTGATGCAGAGTTGCGCAAGGGGCGTCAAGCCTATTTCGTTTATCCTCTTATTGATGAAAACGAGAAGCTTGATTTGTTGGCACTTGAGCAGGGATATGATGCCGTACGCGAAGCCTTCCCCGAATGGCGTGTGGGGCGTGTGCATGGCAAGATGAAACCGGCCGAGAAGGAAGAAGCGATGCGTGCCTTTTCTGCTTACGAAACTCAAATTTTAGTTTCGACCACGGTGATTGAGGTGGGGGTCAATGTTCCCAATGCTTCTGTGATGGTGGTGGAAAATGCTGAACGCTTTGGATTGGCGCAGTTGCATCAGCTCCGTGGACGTGTAGGACGTGGAGCAGAGCAAAGTTATTGTATCCTTGTGACCAAGGACAACTTGGCTGAGGCCACCCGTCAGCGTATGGAGATTATGGTCGAGACAACTGATGGTTTTATCATTGCAGAGGCCGATATGAAATTTCGTGGCCCGGGTGATCTGGAAGGAACTGCGCAAAGTGGTTTGCCTTTCGACTTGAAAATTGCCAATCTCGTGGGAGATTCTGTCTTGATGGCTGAAGCGAGAGAGGCCGCTTCACGCATTTTAGAAGCCGACCCTACTCAGCAATTGCCGCAATATACTCCTATTTGGCGGGAACTTATCCGCCTCCGGCAAATGCAACAGAACTATTCCTCTATCTCTTGATTGTGGGTTCTCTTCTTTGGGTGATTTTTCAATTCCAGTTTGTACTTGTTTTATGCTGAGTGATATTCTTTTCTTGAAGGCTGCTGGACCCCCTCCCCTTTTTCTTAGATAACAATGCCTGAATTGAAATGAACGGATGGCTAAGGAGCATCCAAAAGGCTTCTTTGAGAATAAAATAGCACGAAACCTCTTTTTTCTTTGTTAAATCGCTTTCAATTGCAAAAAAAATAGTATCTTTGCACTGCTTTTCGGAAATCTTCCTTTCTTTTGAGGAGTTATTCTTAAAATAAGGACATCAATAAACAGACTTTCACTTACCTCTGTTGAGTTCAGGATTTTTGATTAGCGATGGAAGGTTGTCCTTTCTCATCCATCTATATTTCACCTTTGGAGAGGTGCTCGAGTGGTTGAAGAGGCACGCCTGGAAAGCGTGTAAACGTCAAAAGCGTTTCGGGGGTTCGAATCCCTCTCTCTCCGCAAGAAAGAGAATGTCTCTATTGACACTCTTTTGTAAGTTACTATTACATTATAAAAACAACCGCTGTCAACGAGGACTAACCTCAATGATGGCGGTTTTTTGTATATACAAGAAATTATTAATTTCGGAGGTAAGGGTAGTTTGAGTGTTTTTTAGGAAATATCAAAAAGAATTCTGCCAGAAAAATACAGGCTAATGAGGACATTTCATTTACCCGTTAATTTTGCAAGTGCTACGACTGCACAACCTTGAATTTAGAACCAGATAGACATTAAAATAATCTGAGTGTTTCGTAATATATAGAGTTTTATGGTGTAAATAGTGATGAAAAGAAAAATGAGTTCATAGAACCGTATGTGCTAAAACAAAATTTGATAACTTTACAGAAAAAAAAGTTGAGGGTGTATAGATAAGAGTAAATAGAAGGGTAAAATAAAAAGTCTATTTTGAGAACACCAAGATGCGAGTTCTGCAAAAGAATAAACTAATTTTGCACTTGCTGGTTACCTCTGTGAGTTATTCTACCTACGAAACGCTCTCAGGCTATTTCGGCAAAAGTTTTTGCACTTTGTGAAATTATATCTATATTTGCAGTTGAGATATAGATATGTTTCATTTCTTTTTATTCTGAAGTGACCAAATAAGGAAGCAAATAACTATCACTGAAGATAGTTTCTAAGTTCATTTTTATATGAAAATATTAGCAGTAATTCCAGCACGTGCTGGCTCCAAAGGAATTCCGAACAAAAATATCCGCATTGTAGGAGGCCACCCTCTCATTTACTATGCTATACATAACGCACAATGTTCTTCACAGATTACTGACATCATTGTATCTACAGATTCACCTGAAGTACGCATCATTGCCCAGCAGATGGGGGTACAATGTAAGTGGCGCGATGAAAGTTTGTGTGGCGATGCCGTTACATTGGATGCTGTTGTTTATGATGCTATTCCAGAAGGAGAGTGGGATTATGTGGTTACGATGCAGCCTACCTCTCCTACCCTTTCGGTAGCCACGCTTGACAAAGCCATCACTTTTGCTTGTGAACATAATTTAGACACCGTAATTTCTGCCATCAATGCTCCTCATCTATCGTGGGGAGTAAAGAATGGAAAGACTGTGCCCAACTACACAGAACGCTTAAATCGACAATTTCTTCCTCCATGCTACATGGAAACCGGGGCATTTTTGATTTCCAAATATGCTGCAATTACCCCAGAGACACGAATTGGTCAAAATGTCGATGTATTTGAAGTTCCTGAAAATGAGGCGCAAGATATTGATACCTTTTCTGACTTGATGAATGTTGTGGCGTCGTTCGAAACAGAAAAAGTGGGAATCTATGTCAATGGTAACAATAAGCGTGGTATCGGTCATATCTATCGTGTACTTGAACTTGCTGATGAATTCTATGTAAAGCCCGATATTTATTACGATTGCAACCAAACTGATATTAAGGTTTTTGGAGAAACCACTCACAATCTCATAGCGATTGATGGTATCGCAGAGCTCTACTCAATTTGTCGAGAAAAGCAATATTCCATTTTTATCAATGATATTCTGACCACTTCAATTGATTATATGATTGGTCTTCGCTCTGTATTACCTAATGCCAAAATTGTCAATTTTGAAGATGATGGCGAAGGGGTTATTAAAGCTGATCTGGTCATTAACGCTCTTTATCACGATGCTGAATTTCCCCAGATAAAAGCTGGGGAAAAGTACTACATTTGTGGTAAAACGTTTATGTTTTATGAACCCATTATCATCAAGTCAAAAGTGGAGCGTGTATTTATTGCTTTTGGGGGAGCTGACCCTCAAAATTATTCAGATCGATTGCTTGAAATCGTAGCTAAACCAGAATACGAAAAATACCATTTTATCGTTGTGTTGGGACGAGCCAAACAGAATGTAGAACAACTGCTCACTTACAATAAGCACTCCAATATTGAAGTACTCTATGATGTGCGTAATATGCCTGAGCTGATGACGAGTTGCGACATCGCTTGTACCTCAAGAGGACGCACAGGTTATGAGCTAGCTTTATTAGGAATACCCTCTATTGCCATGGCTCAAAACCAACGGGAAGAGAAGCATGGATTTGTATGCAATGAAAATGGATTTGCTTACATTGGTCTTAACCCTGAAGATGAAGTTATTGAAGGCACATTGCGTATGTTTCTTAACATGTCACAGAAAGCACGTCAACGCTATCAAAATACTCTATTATCCCATGATCTAAAAAATGGTCGTCGCCGTGTGATGTCTCTTATTAAAAACTTGTAAATTAATAAAATTCTCTACTATGAAACAAAATAAATGCCCTTATGTAATTGCAGAAATGGGTGTCAACTTCTACGATACTGCTAAGGCCTTAAATATAACTCCTCTGGATGCAGCAAAACTCTATATTGATGCCGCTGCAGAGGTTGGCATAGATTGTGCAAAGTTCCAATCCTACAAAGCCGGAACAATAGTTTCCAAAAACTCTCCTGCATATTGGGATATGACAAAGGAGCCCACAAAGACACAATATGAATTATTCTTGAAACACGATCACTTCAACGAAGAAGATTATCGTGAGCTCTGCAATTACACCCATGCTAAGGGAATGGATTTCACCTCGACACCTTTCGATTATGAATCTGCAGACTACCTCGAAGATATGGTAGATTTCTATAAGATTTCATCATCAGATCTTTCTAACCTTCCTTTCATCGAGCATATTGCACGTAAAGGAAAACCCGTTTATATATCGGTAGGAGCTTCTTACTTGTCAGAATGTGATGAAGCCATTCGTACCTTACAGCAGGGTGGGTGTAAAGATATCGTAGTGTTCCATTGTGTACTCTCATACCCCACAAATCCGTATGATGCAAATTTACGCGTTATCGAAACGCTCCGCAAGACTTTCCCCAATGTGCGAGTAGGCTTTAGCGATCATGTTGCTCCTGACGAGACAATGATGACGCTTGCGACAGCCTATATGCTCGGTGCAGAAGTAATCGAAAAGCATTTTACCCTTGACAAGGCGCTACCAGGAAACGACCACTATCACTCGGGAGACCCGTCTGATTTTGCCAAAGCAATCTCCAATTTCCGTTGGATTGATAAAGTCTTGGGGAGTCCAGAAAAAACGGTGCTTAAATGTGAAAGCACCCCTCGTCGTGAAGCACGCCGCTCTTTAGTACTTACTCGAGATATGAAAACTGGAGAAATTATTCGCACAGAAGACCTTATGCCTAAACGTCCAGGAACAGGTATCTCCCCTCGTTACGCAGATGTCGTAATTGGCCGTAAGGTACTTGTCGATTTGAGTGAGGATACGATTTTGACTTGGGATATGATCTGAGGTGTTGTTTGAAAATATTTCAAAAACTTAGAAGATAATCGTAGAACCTTTTCTATGTTTTTCTACAATATATCTTCTCTTGAAAGTGTTCATCAGTAATAGTGAAAGTTAATCTCTCCTGCGCCCATTTGAAATTTTCTCTCAGGTAGATTGTTAAAAGCTAATAATACATTTCCTCTACACAAGAGATAAAATCTTCAAGATTTCTGTTGGATAATTTACTTCAATAAATTTAGATGTGGATTTATAATTCTGTATTCAAAAGAGTAAAACAACAAATTAGAGAAGTGAGCAAAGATACTCGCAATGGTTTTTTCTTTATGTTCTTTTCTCTTTTGAATCAAGGAATTTCTTTTCTCCTTTTATTTGTTATAGCTAAATATATTACCAATGAGGATTATGGATTCTTGAGCTTATTTTACACCATTGTACAGCTGGTGAGCTATTTTGTAGCTTTATCAACACAAGGGTATATTTCAATTGCTTTTTTTCAAAAAACTCGCGAGAATTTTATTGCGGATTTTACACGAATTCTGATAATCTCCATCGTTGTAATTGGACTGCTATCACTTGCAATTTGTTGGGAAGGAAAAGCCTTAATTCATTTTGTGAGATTGGATATACAAAGTCTCTGGGTTGCACTTGGTATTGCTTATGGAACAATCATCTGTCAAATGTTACTTGACTATGAGCGCCTAACTGAAAAAATCTTTCAATATGGCCTCATTTCTGCTACATTCTCTTTACTGCAAGCATTTTTAGCATTATATCTTATTGTAGAAAAAGGATATTCTTGGGAGGGTAGAATATATAGTCATTTATTCGTGTCAGCTATTTTTGTAATCATTGCTTTCATAACCTTTTTTCGAAAGGGGTTGCTAACTCTGCGTATATTTAACAAAAAAGAGTTTAAGAATCTCATTCTATGGGGGCTTCCTCTTATTCCTCACTTAGCGACAATGTGGATTAGACAAGGCTGTGACAGGTATATCATAGTTCATTACCATACACTTTCAGATGTCGGAGTTTTTAGTTTTGCGCTAAATCTTTCTAATATAATTATCACACTCGGAGCAGCTTACAATAGTAGTAATGTTGTTACGATTTACCAATGGTTGTCTGGTTTACATAAAAATAGGAGTGAAATAAGGAAGATTAGGAATAAAGGAATTTTGATTTATGGTCTTATTGCTATCGGAACATTTGTGTGTGGAAGTACTATAGTGTATAAATATATGCCACAATTTTATCACTCTATATCTTATTTCTTACTACTTAGTTTTTACGCCTTTTTACAATGTTGCTATTTCTTGTATTGCAATTACTTATTCTATTTTAAGCAAAATAATCAAATTATGAAGATTACATTCACTACTTCTATTTTGCATTTTATTTGCTCATTACTTCTAACTCCTTATTCACTATATCTCACTTGCATTATATATATTACGACTCAAGCAATAGTACTTTATTTAGTTTCTCAAAAAGCCAATCAAATTATAAAGCAAGAAATATATGAAAGAATGTAGTTTGTCTGAATGTAAGAATTTAATCAAAAAAACTTTTTCTTTCTCAAAACAGATACTATCATACTCATTTAATGCCGTATCCTTTTTTATACGACTATTATTTATCGGGCGGTTAATCGTCGAGAAGCAGCCTTCTGCCAAAAAGCCATTTTGTGCAGTATTAGCCAACGGCCCCTCCATAGCAAATTCTTTATCTCAAATAACAGACAAAGAATTCTTAACGAGAACCGAAGTTTTTGTTATGAATTTTTTTGCGGAAAGTGATTTGTTTTGGACTATTCGTCCAAGTCATTACTGCCTAGCAGATCCAGCTTTTTTTCAACATTCTGCAAAAGAAGAGCGGATTCTCAATCTTTACACTTTGTTAGAAGCCGTAACGTGGCCTATTGTTTTGTATATTCCTTATACGGAGCGCAAGAAACAAAAGAAGTTTTATGAAATAAAGAATCCAAAGATTAAAATTCAAGGTGTAAATACTATTCCCGTAGAAACATTCCAATGTTTTCAGTATTGGCTTTATAATCAAGGGTATAGCATGCCCAATGTACAGACTGTAGCTATTATGGCTATATATCTTGCATTACAGACTCTTCCTAAAAAACTTTTGCTTTATGGCGTAGATTTGACTTTTTTTCAGAATATTGTGATTAACCAGCAAAATCAACTTTGTATCAAATCAGAACATTTCTATGATGATAATGAGCACGCTAGTTATATTCCTATTATAGATGTTGTTACTGGAAAAGTAATGAAAATTTCAGACTATACAATGGCTGTAGGAAAAATGTTTGCTTCTCATGATGCTTTAAGTCAATATGCACACTATTTGAATGTACCCATCTTGAATTGCTCTTCGTTATCATTGGTCGATAGTTATGAACGTAATCTATAGGAAATAATTTATATAATGACTAAGTTAATTAAGCGCTATATAAAGCTGTTGTTTATACGTGTAAAATATTGGAACAAAATACAAGTAGACTCTTCCTCGACAATCGCCTTTTCTTCCACATTTGAAGGGGCAAATAAAATTTATGAGAATGTCCAATTTCTTGGTACAATGGGATATGGAAGTTATATTGGCGCAAATAGTCATATAGAGGCATGTATAGGGCGATTTACATCTATTGCTCCTAATGTTTATATAAACCATGGACTACATCCTTATCAGGCGCCATTTGTAACTACTTGTCCTATGTTTTATTCTCTACAGAAACAAAATGGACAAACATTTGCATCCCAACAATGTTTCGAAGAATTTAGACCTAGGGTTGAAATTGGTAGCGATTGTTGGATAGGTGCTGGTGTTGTTATAGTGGGTGGAGTCAAAATTTCTAATGGTGCCGTGGTATTGTCAGGTGCTGTAGTAACACATGATATTCCTCCTTATGCTATAGTAGGTGGAGTGCCTGCCAAAATCTTAAAATATAGATATTCAGAAGAGGTAATTGACCAACTTTTGAAGATACAATGGTGGAATAAAGAACTTAATTGGTTGAAGCAGAACTGGTATATTTTTTTAGATATTAAAGAATTTCTACACTCTGAATTAGTTACTTCTCACAAGTAAGTAGAGTCATTTTTCATCAAACTTAAATTGTGATATACCTGTCTTATTATAGAATAAGAATCTTTAGGATTTTATTTGGAGGCTTACATAAAAAATAGGCTCACAATAAATTTCCGTATCAGCAGATAGTTTAGTAGTTTGTCTCCCTTTGTATTCTTTATGCTAAACAGAAAGTCAGGATTATTAATATTGGATTTTTTCTATTTTAGATTTATATCTATACCTAGATTATCTATGAAAAGAAGAGGGAAATAGATTTAAGCTTGAGGAACTGGTTTCCCTTTCGTGCTACTACTACCACACCTCAATCTGATAAATTATTTTGCAAATCTTTGATGAAAAAGATCTGCAGGAGCAAAAGAAGAGTTTGAGAATATTGCTTATGATTTCTTTGAGAAAAACAGATTATGAAAAAGAGGTGGCTTCATTTCACTCTCATATTTTAAGTTATAAACTCTTAAACGACTTCTTTTTGACTATAAAAGAAGAACTATTACACAACTCTGAAAATAAAATATCGTGAAGTTACTCACTCGCAATCGCATACTTAAAATCCATAGAAAGTTTTACGCCTTTCTTAGTGATGCTTTCAATCATAGAAAAGCTCATTTTCTAGGAGTTTCCATCGGAAAGGGGGTACGTCTACTAGGGACACTTCATCTCGATATAGACCCATTGGCTCATGTAGATATTGGAGAAGGAGTTACACTAACTAGTGGCACGACTTTCAATCCTCTCTCTGATGATAGAAAGATGACAATCTGTGCAGAGCGTGCTAAAGCAAAAATCAGCATAGGGGCCAACACGGGTATATCTTCGTCTTGTCTTTGGGCGAAAGAAAGTATAACTATTGGAGCTTATGTTAATATTGGAGCCAACTGTATTCTAATGGATAGTGATGCCCACAACCTTGATTGGTGCGTACGTCGATCTAGAGAATTAGTCAATGGAATATCTATTGATGTACTTACAGCTGCCACTGCTCCCATAGTGATAGAAGATGATGTTTTTATAGGTACACAATCTATTATTCTCAAAGGGGTTGTAGTTGGGGCACGTAGTATTATTGCAGCAGGAAGTGTTGTTACTCAAAATATCCCACCAGATTGTATCGCAGGAGGGCGTCCTTGTCGAGTTATAAAATCGCTCACTTCTTCTAAACCAACAAGTAAATAATAGCAATTAAGATGTTCTTGCAGAAGCAAATTCTGCTGATATTATTCACTCAATAAGTACTACCTTGCTCCAAAAATAGAATCTACTCCAAGCGTTGTAAACTTTCTTTCGCTTTTAATATCCTATCGATGATGGCGACTTCAAACTATAGGCTTTGGTTACTCTTAACATTGAGTATATTTTTCACCAACCGCATTGAGTTAATAGTGATTCTTTTACTCTCTTTCCTCGTGATGGCAGGTAAAAAGACTGTTACTTTCCCTTTTAAACTATCCCTCGGTATGTTAGCGGTTTATGCTCTTTCGCTCGTTGCCTCCTACTCACTGGGGTACAGCATTGGGAAATCGATTCAGCAAATGATTTTCATTACTCTCTTTATCTTTTGCTACTATCAGATTTTCAATCTACGAGCAGAACAAAAAGAACATCTTTACACCCTATTTCGTGCCTACCTTTCAGTTTCTCTATTTATGGCACTCATGGCTATTGTTCAAGTGGTCATCTATTACATTCTGCGAATAGATATTGTTGATTATCTGAATATCAATGCTTTTTTTGTGAAAACTCAAAGAACAGCACATGTAACAGAAACCCTTATTCGTGGTCGCGCTTTTGCTCTTGAAGCGGGGCATTTGAGCACTCTTCTATTGCCTGCTGTTTTTTACACATTTTTCTATGGTGATCCAAAGAATGTGTTTAACTTGCGCCAGAAAATCATCTTGTTGATAGGGAGTTTACTAACTTTTTCTCCCTTGACCTACATTGCTTATGCAGTAGTGGGACTCAACTATTTAAGTCTTCGATTTCGCCATTTTCGTACTCCAATATTTATAGCAGGTGTAGCATTTTTGGCTTATACTTTTATCACTGCAAAGGAAAAGACGTTTGCAGCAGAAAGTTCAGGAATAGAAGGTATTCAAATGAGAATCATTGATACCTACAAGGTATTTGAAACTTTTTCCGATCCTAGAACCATCATAGAGAAGAATACTTCGACAGCAGTTTTACAATCTCAGCTATACTCCGCTTTCAAAGCTCCCTCACGTTGGATTGGAACAGGATTAGGAACTAATAGTCAGTCGTTTCAAAATGCTTTTCTTAGTTTTTATTCTCGAACGGACAATTATGCTTTCCTTAATCTCAATGCGGATGATGCTTATTCTTTAGGGATTCGTCTTTTCTCTGAAATGGGTCTTATCGGCTTGTTACTCTATCTATGGTTTGTCATACGTCACTTCAATCGGTATAATTACCTTAACATTTGTGTGTTATCGATTATTATAGCGTATTTTTTCCGTGGGGGTAGTTATTTTTCCTATGGCATTATCTTTTTCCATTTTTTCTACTATTATACTTCCAAGTTCAATCTGACACTCTCTCGATGAAACAAATCTCCATAGTTATCGCTACTTTTAATGCTGCCCATACTCTTGAACGTTGTTTGCAAAGCATTATCTCCCAAAAGCAAGAGGAGATAGAATTACTTGTAATCGATGGGGAATCAACTGACGGTACCCTCGCCATTATTGAACAGTATCGGGAACAGATTGATTTCTTCCTGTCTGAGTCAGATTCTGGTCTTTACGATGCTTGGAACAAAGGTATTCGTGCGGCACATGGTAAGTGGATTTGGTTTATTGGTGCAGATGATTGCCTCGTTCCCAAAGCCATTGCCAACTATTTAGAGTTTCTTCGTTTACATATAGAGGAATTACCTGATATTGATCTTATTACTGCAGAGGAAACCCTTGTAGATAATACCGGACGGAAGATAAAAACGATGGGTAAACCTTTTTGTTGGAAAGAATATCGCAAGTTGATGCTCATCGCTCATGGAGCAACACTTCATAAAAAACAACTCTATGTAGATTATGGACTATATTCGCTTGATTTCAAGATTTGTGCAGATTATGAGTTTCTCTTCCGCAAAGGTTTTTCTATTCGATCACTACACATGCCCCTATCCACACTCCTTTTTGCAACTGGTGGCGCAAGTGATGGGATAGGAGCTTTCAAAGAGAGTTTTCATATTCGTAAGCAATATGGCACAGTTAGTACTTTCATCAATGTTGTTATTTTTTGTCGCCAAATCTTGAGCCGACTGAAAAGATCTGTTTTTCATCAGTAAAACAAATTACCAAGAGTATATATGAGACAACTTAAGCAAGTGGTCATTATCAACGACTTTGGTTTTATTGAGGGAGGGGCCAGCAATGTTGCTATTACAACAGCTTTGAAGCTGGCAACATACTTACCTACACATTTCATTTGTGCAGTCGGCCCTATAGACGAGAGTATTAAACGAAGCAATGTGTCCAGTTATGCAGCTTATCATGAATTTGATAACTTGCACAATCCTTCTCGTTTACAAGGAGCATTGGATGGATTGTACAACAAAGGTTTTTCGGCTTTTTTGCAGAAGAAGATGGCAGCCTTTTCACCCAGTGAAACGATTGTTCATATACACACATGGACGAAAGGATGTTCCAGTAGTGTTTTCCACGTTCTTTGTAAGTTAGGGTTTCAAATATGTTTAACCCTGCATGACTTCGGCTATGCTTGTCCTAACCTTGGTTTTTTTAACTTTAAAAAGAAGAGAATTTGTCATCATAAGGCGATGTCTTTATCTTGTATGCTTTGTAATTGCGATTCTAGAAGTATTGCTTTCAAAGTTTATCGTCTTATCCGGCAAAAGATTCAATCTCATTACATCAAGCATCCCAATATACGTTTAATTTGTGTTTCTGATTTTTCAAAGCGATTGTTGTCCCCTTATTTTTTCACTTCACACCATCCTCAAGGACATGTACTACACAATCCTATAACCTTCTCTAACCACAGAAGACGTATACAAGCAGAAGAAAATAAATATTATCTCTATTTGGGGCGTCTCAGCCAGGAAAAGGGAATACAACTCTTCTGCAGAGCCGTCACGGAATGTGACGTACCAGGAATAGTTGTTGGTGATGGTGATTGCTTGGAGGATTTAAAGGAACAATACCCTAATATCTCCTTTCTTGGTTGGAAGAACAGGGAGGCTATTGATGACATATTGAAGACTACAAGGTGCTTAATCTTTCCCTCTCTTTGGTATGAGACATTAGGTCTCACTCCTTTAGAGGCAATGGCGTGGGGAGTACCGAGCATCACCCCTAATCAGAATGCGAGTAGGGATTTTATGGAAAATAAAAAAAATGGATTGATATTCGAAACGGGTAACCTTTCCTCACTCAAACAACAGATATTCGCTATGCAAGACGACACTTTGACTCAATCATTGTCAGAATATGGTTATCAACATTTCGAAACGGAAAAGTGGGCGATGACAAGGCATCTACAAAACCTACTTAGTATCTATCATGAAACTCTAAATCACATTTGAACAGATGCGTATTACTGCCTCTATTGTGACCTTCAACACTGATTGTGAAGAACTTCAAAAGTGTATTGAAGCCTTAGAAAATAATGGTGTAGATTTGGTGTTTATCTCTGACAATTCTCCATCTGCAACCTTGGAGAACTTCTTTCAAAAATTCCAATCGACTATCTACCATCACAACTCAGGAAATATTGGATATGGCGCTGCTCACAATGTTGCCATAAAGTACTGCCAACAATTCTCTCCAGACTATCATTTAGTTATCAATAGTGATGTTTATTTTGAGAGCAATGTATTGAAGAAGATTGTTGACTATATGGATGAACATACCGACGTGGGGCAACTCATTCCCAACACGATTTACCCCAATGGTGAATTGCAGCATGTTGTACGCTTACTTCCTCGACCAATAGATATGTTTGCCCGGCGATTTTTGCCCAAAAAGTGGACTCAGCATATTGATCATCGCTTTCTCCTTCAATTTTGGAATCATAAAACCATTGCAAACATTCCGTTTCATATGGGTTGCTTTATGTTTATGCGTATGTCTGCGTTAGAAAAGGTCGGATTCTTTGATGAAAGAATTTTTCTTTATACTGAAGACATCGATTTGACACGAAGAATTCACAAGTACTATAAAACCATTTTCTTTCCAGAAGCCACAATTATTCATGCCCATAAGCAAAGTTCCTATAAAAGTAAGCGTGTTATGCTTCTGCACATCAAAAGTGCAATTGCCTATTTCAATAAATGGGGATGGTTCTTCGATAAAGAGCGACACAAATGGAATCAACAGGTACTACACGACTTGAAGAAGATTCAATATCGTTAAATCTCGTTTAGTTGCATGTTAACAAAGAATATCGTTACTCCTCTACAAACTTACTTCCTATTTCTTTTACGTACTGCTTTATGGGGGCAAGTTCCTACTTTTCCTAAGATAGATGAAGCAGAGTGGAAAGAGATTGTCAAGATTGGAAAAGAACAAACAGTGATAGGACTTTTAGCTGATGTTGTCACGAGTTTACCAGCAGAGTTGAGACTATCGCTAAGCGTTGTCCAACAAATTGTGCCTCTCGTTCTTAGTATCGAACGACAAAACTATAGGATGGAACAAATGCTTGGTGAACTGCTCTGCGAGTTTCATCAGATAGGCATATACCCTATTTTAATGAAAGGGCAAAGTGTCGGTAGGCGATACCTTCACCCCGAATACCGTGTTTGTGGCGATATTGACCTATTATTCACCTCGACTGAAGATTTGCAACGTGCTAATGATTGGGCACTGCTGCACGCAGAATGGACAGATGATTTCTATGAGAAACATCTTGCTTATCGTTGGAAGGGTGTCGTGGTAGAACACCATGCTCATCTTTCTTCGTTAGCATCAGGCCACTACGACAAGCGTTGGAAAGACATTGTTGCAACTGAGTTGGCAAATACGAACGAGTTGCCACAAATTGACATTGGGGGAACATCTGTTTATGAACTTCCGCCTACCCTCTATGCTTTCTTTCTGCTGATTCATAAGTGTGAGCATGTGATGGAAGATGGACTTGGATTACGACAAGTGTGCGATTGGACAATGTTTTTGCAAGCTGAAGCACCCCATATTGATGCTAAGAAATTCCAAGAGTGGCTGGATATTCTTAATCTTCGACCATTAGTCAACGCTTTTGGCCAAATCATAGTAGATGACCTCGGGATGGAGGAGAGTTCTCTTCCTTTCCCACTCGTACGAAACGAAAAACAATATCAGCTCTTACTTTCTAGCATCTTTGAAGGAGGAAATTTCGGAAAAAAACTCTATCCATATAAAGGGAAAGTCGGTAAACTTCATGATATGTGGCGAACCTTTTGGATTAAGATGCCACGCTATGCTCGTCTTTATCAACTATGGCCACGGGAAGCTCGTGCACGCTATAGTAATATACTTTATAGAGGTTTTAAGCGCCTAAAATGCTCTCTATTTGATTAATCTGAATTTGAACTAAGAAATTCTTCCCAAATACTCAGTATTTTTATGACAGCTTAGACCGAACTTTGCTATCAAAGACTTCTGTTTTTGAAAGTACAAATCAACCACTAATGTTTGGGCTATTATGGTAGTATTGCTGTCCGGTAAATGTTTCTCAAAAGATATCATATCATTCCTCTAAATTTTGGAAGATTTTTTGTAGAAAGGAGCGGCGCGCGGCAAATGAAATCAGGTAGCAAAAATCCTCGCGCGCACGCGCGCACATCCCCTGCAAAATGTGTTTTTATCCTTCACTTCCTTCACCTGATGGGCTATTTTCCTGTCAAACAGAGGGTTGTGGATGAAGGAATTATTTTTCTAAATCCTTCACCAGAGGGCTGATTTTTAGAGGATGGCCAAGGAGGTGAAGGAAGTGAAGGCCAAAAACACAGAATTTGTGTGTATGACGCGCGCGTATGCGTGTGTGACGAGTGCGAATATTTTCCTCAGAGGTAGTTTGATTGAGATGGGAGCTGAAAAAGACTACCTCTGAGGTAGATTGACCCACTTCGTTCGGAGAGTGCTGAAATGTTAAAGTCGAGGTCTCGTGGTAAGTTTGGCTGGTGAGATGTCTATATATAAACAGGGGGCTTTGCGGTTTTGAAGTTTACCGAACAACAATTATGGTATAAGACCAACCGCTATCAAAGAGTATCAGCTCAATGATAGCGGTTGATTGTTGTCTATTGGGAGGTTGTTACAATATCACGTCAAGAGGGATTGTTTTGACGTTAGTTTTTGGCTATGACAAAAGTTTAGAATTCGCAATTGTTGGGAGTGCGGGGGAAAGGAATGACGTCTCGAATGTTTTGCATTCCCGTTACAAAGAGAATGAGACGTTCGAAACCGAGTCCAAAACCACCATGGGGGCAGGTACCAAAGCGACGTGTATCAAGATACCAATCCATATCTGTAGGGTTAATGCCGAAGCGTTCCATACCCTCTACAAGTTTGTCGTGGTCTGCCTCACGGATAGACCCTCCAATGATTTCTCCGATTTGAGGGAAGAGTACGTCAGTGCCTTGCACTGTCTTGCCATCTTCGTTGAGTTTCATGTAGAAAGCCTTAATTTCTTTCGGATAGTCGGTCATAATGACAGGCTTCTTGAAGTATTCTTCCACAAGGTAACGTTCATGCTCGGAAGCTAAATCGCAACCCCAGTAAACTGGGAATTCAAATTTCTTTCCTTTGGCAACAGCTTCTTCAAGTAATTGGATACCTTCCGTGTAGGGTAAGCGTACAAATTCAGTCGAGACCACGGAATTGAGGCGGTCGAGCAGGGTGGGGTCGACCATCTTGTTAAGAAACTCTAAATCGTCCTTACAATGCTCTAAAGCCCAGCGTACGCAGTATTTGATGAAGTCTTCTTCGAGATCCATCAAGTCTGCAAGGTCAATAAATGCCACTTCCGGCTCAATCATCCAAAATTCTGCCAAATGGCGTGGGGTGTTGGAGTTTTCTGCGCGGAAAGTCGGTCCAAAAGTGTAGATGGCTCCGAGAGCTGTAGCGCCTAATTCACCTTCGAGTTGTCCTGAAACTGTAAGACTGGTAGTTTTTCCGAAAAAGTCGTCACTATAGTCAATTTTTCCGTCTTTACCTTTTTTTAAATCGTAAAGGTTCTTAGTTGTGACTTGAAACATCTGTCCGGCACCTTCACAGTCGCTGGCAGTGATGAGAGGCGTATGAAAATAGAAAAAGCCATGCTCGTGGAAGTAGTTGTGTATGGCCATAGCCATATTGTGGCGAATGCGGAATACAGCTCCGAAAGTATTGGTACGCAAACGCAAATGTGCGTGTTGACGCATGTATTCAAAAGTTTGTCCTTTCTTTTGCATCGGGAAGTCGCTGCCACACTCGCCCAACACTTCAATAGAGGTCGCTTGAATCTCTGCGGTTTGACCAGAGCCTTGGCTCTCTACGAGCATCCCTTCTACACTTAAACAAGCGCCAGTAGTGATGAGTTTGAGCATCTCGGCATCGAACTTTTCCACATCGGCTACAACTTGCACATTCTTGATGGTCGAACCATCGTTGAGCGCAATAAAGTTTACGCTCTTACTGCCGCGGCGCGTACGTACCCATCCCTTTACGCACACTGTAGTACCAAAATCGGTACGGCGTAGAATGTCGTTGATCTTTGTTCTTTTCATGTTATTGTTGTTTGCCATTTTATTTCGGTTGACGATGGTGACTTTGTTGCTGTATTTTCGGCATCCATTGCACACCATTCAACTGCGAAATTACGATTTTTCCCCTATTTGTGCAACTTTTAGAGAAACAATGTGTCATTTCTTACATTTTATCTATCTCTCTTGGACTCCAGAAGTGTTGCAACTACTTTTTCTTGATGATCCAAATAATCTTCCCCTTAAAACGTATTTATACAGATGCCATTTTGTGATAATAGTTCTGTAAACACGTTGTAAGGGGAAGATTATATGAAGAGAAGTGATGGTCGAAGAAGAAAGGAGCAGCCAGCCGATGAGCCGGGTTTTGTATCTCACACAAAGTGAGCTGCCTGTCATTTATCTAGATGAACCGTTGCCGATTCACTCTATCGTTCTACCCTCCGACCCATCTCCATAAGAGATTCGAGCGAGCAACTCTTTGTAGCGTCGGTTTACATGAACTTTCAACTTCCGATGTGCACGGCCTGAAACGTCACCGCTCAGCCGGTGGGCTCTTACCCCACCTTCTCACCCTTACCCCTCAGGTCCAGCCTCACCACAAGGGGGCATAGAAGCGTGAGGGGCGGTTGTTTTCTTCTGCACTGATTTACTCTCGCGAGCAACTTCCCATTAAGAAGCGGAATGCTCTGTGTTGCCCGGACTTTCCTCTTGCACCACAAGAATGCAAGCGACAGGCTGTCCGACTGCAACCTTTCTGCTGCAAAAGTACAACTTTTCTGTGGAAAACAAGTCGATAGTCGTCTTTTTTCATTACTTTTGCGTGGAAATCACACCTATCTTTATTTCATGAAACGCTTTCTTATTTCTCTTTTTACTTTGCTGTTATGTGGGGCATATAGTGTCGCACAACATTATCAACCATCGCCGGATAATCTTGAGAGTCGTCGTGCCTTTGCGGCCGACCGCTTTGGCATTTTCCTACATTGGGGAATTTATTCTATCTTTGGTCAAGGCGAATGGTATATGCAAAATGCCAATATCGACTATAGAGAGTATGCCAAAGCAGCTAATGCTTTTTATCCGCACGCCTTTGATGCAGAGGCTTGGGTGAAGGCCATTAAAGCCTCTGGTGCACGCTATATCACTTTTACAACGCGTCATCACGATGGGTTCTCTATGTGGGACACCCAGGCCAGTGACTACAACATCATGCACACACCTTATGGACGAGACCTTGTGGCACAACTTGCACGCGCTTGCCATAACAATGACGTTGCTTTACACCTTTATTATAGCCACATTGACTGGACGCGTGATGACTATCCTACAGGGCGCACCGCTCGGAATACGGGTAAAGACCCCAAGCGTGAAGATTGGGCCAACTACTACAACTTTATGAATCGTCAACTTACGGAGCTGCTCACTCGCTATGGCAGCATTCGTGCCATTTGGTTTGATGGTTGGTGGGATCATGACGAGGATAGTGTGCCTTTTGATTGGCAGTTGCCTGAGCAGTATGCACTCATCCATCGTTTGCAACCTGCTTGTTTGGTGGGAAATAATCACCACCAGACGCCCAATGAGGGAGAAGATATTCAGATTTTTGAACGCGATGTGCCGGGTGAGAATCATGCGGGACTGAGTGGACAAGACATCAGCCGTCTTCCGCTTGAAACCTGCCAAACCATGAATGGGATGTGGGGCTATCGTGTAGTAGACCAAAATTATAAATCGACCGAAACGCTTGTACGTCTACTGGTGCGCACGGCTTCCAAAGGAGCCAACCTCTTGCTCAATATCGGTCCACAGCCTGATGGCCAACTGCCTGCGACTGCTCTCGACCGCTTGGCTGAAATGGGAAAATGGCTCAACCGCTATGGTACCACAATTTATGGTACAGAAGCGGGCGGTTTGGGAAATGGAGAAGACATTGTGAGTACCCGCAGAGGGAAAGAGGTATATTTGCATGTGCTTGATTCTCGCTGCACACATATAGAATTGGAGTGTGATCAACGTGTCAAACGCATCAAGCGCTTCGGCAGTGAAACGCCCATAGCCTTTCGCCAAACTCGTGGTCATTTGTCATTTGATGATACTCCCACTGACACGGTGACTGCCGACCGTATCTTTGTGATTACTTTGAAATAATAGACTTATGCGTCGATTTTGTTTGCTCTTCTTGCTTTGTTGCTGCTGTGTGGTGATTTCTGCTCAACACAACCGCTCTTTGCGTGAAGATGTGCGTACGCTGCGCTGTGAGGTGAACGGACAACTCACGGCGCTGCCTCTGCTCACGCTGCATCAAGGAGCGCCAATGGTTGTGAGTTTTGATCAGATGTCGCACGACAATCTACGCTTCTTCTATCGCGTAGAGCATTGCGACTTCAATTGGAAAACTACAGAGGGGCTGTTTACTACCGAATTTTTGGAAAGTAACCAAACCGACGTGCTGATTGAAAATCACACAGAGAGCCGCAACACCTCAACTCTCTATACTCATTATTCCTTTGCCTTTCCTAACGCAGAGGTACGTCCCTTAATCTCTGGCAATTATCGCATCACGATTTTCAACGACGATGGCGATGAGCCTGCTCCTGTTGCAGAGGTGTGCTGTCGAGTGGTTGAGCCTCTTGTGGGCATACAAGCTGCCGTGAGTGGCAATACCGATATTGACTGGAACGCGAAGCATCAGCAAGTGAGTTTTGAAGTCAATGCACAAGC
This sequence comes from uncultured Alloprevotella sp., assembly GCA_963544845.1. Taxonomy (GTDB): domain Bacteria; phylum Bacteroidota; class Bacteroidia; order Bacteroidales; family Bacteroidaceae; genus Alloprevotella. The sequence goes on along the minus strand of CAUUGL010000011.1, from coordinate 18,069 downwards.
ACTATCTGTTAGTGACTTACGCGAAGCCGTTAAGGTGATGGTGCTGCAAAATGCCGATGTGGCACGAGCGATTATCGCACCGGCACCAACATTGACACGAGGAAGTACACTGATTTGGCAGCATTGTCCGGACTTGATATTCCCGGCTGGAAATGAATATCGGAGTTTTGAGATGCTCAGCACACGTTTTCCGGGTATGCACATGGATAGAGTGGAGTGGTTTTCTCCCTATTTGCATGCCACTTTGCAAACTGATGAGCCGCGAAGCAACTACCTTGTGATTGGTGATAGCAACGGCACGAGTGTGGTACGCAACACTGATAATCAAGATAATGATACCGAGAGCGAATATGCTTTTGTACACTTTCGCTTGCAATGCCTCCCTTTCACCGATGCTGAAGTTTATGTGGATGGACAATGGACAAGCGGAATTTCCTCGGAATATCGTATGGTCTACGATGAGCAGCAGGGAGAATATGAAGCCGCCTTGTGGCTCAAGCAAGGATATTATAGTTACCGCTATCTTTGTTTGAAAAAAGGACAACGTAAGGCAATTACCGCTCCGATTGAAGGTGATTTCTTCCAAGCAACCAATGACTACACTGTACTCGTCTACTATCAACGTCCGGGTGAGCGCTACACACGACTGGTGGGAGCAACCACCGTGAAAAGTTGATTTCTCTTTGTTTTTCTTTCATCATGATTTTTACCCCTCTCGAACTGACTTTTGTTAACCTTCTTGATTATATCGGTACGTTGGCCTTTGCCATTTCCGGCATCCGCTTGGCCAGTGCCAAACGCTTCGACCTATTTGGAGCTTATGTCGTAGGGCTGGCTACGGCAATAGGAGGAGGCACTGTGCGGGATCTTCTGCTGAATGTGCCTATCTTCTGGATGCACAACGGCATCTATTTTCTTATCAATCTGGTGGCGTTGCTCTTGGTGGCGTTGTTTGGAAAGATAGTGATTCGTCAGCGGAACACATGGTTTATCTTCGACACCATTGGTTTGGGAATGTTTGCTGTGATAGGTATTGAAAAGACTCTTTCCACGGGCTATCCTTTTTGGGTAGCCATTGTGATGGGGGCGCTCACTGGTGCCGGCGGAGGTGTAGTGCGCGATGTCTTTCTCAACGAAGTGCCATTGATTTTTCGTGCTGAGATTTATGCCGTAGCCTGTGTGCTTGGCGGTGTTGCCTATTGGGCTTGTCAACTCTTAGGGATGGACACTGTCGGATGCGGATTGGTGTGTGGTGCTGTAGTCATCATCTCCCGGGTCGTGGCAGTACGTTACAAAATCAATCTGCCCACTCTGAAAGGAGATGAAATCATTCCTTAAACAATAATACCTAAATCTTTTCTATGATGCAATCCCAAGAACTCCTTTGTCATTGTCAAAAGGTGGCACAACAATGGCTGGATTCTCCTTTGTACGACGAGGAGGACAAATTAAAAGTGGCTCAACAGCTGCTCCCTCAACACGAAGAAGAACTCATTGATGCCTTCTATCAATCGCTCGCTTTTGGCACGGGGGGGCTCCGTGGCATTATGGGAGTGGGGAGCAACCGTATGAACAAATACGTCGTCGCACAGGCTACACAAGGCTTTGCCAATTATCTCCGTAAATGCTATGGGACTGACGACCAGATTTCCGTAGTGGTTGGGTATGACAATCGACACAACAGCCGCTTGTTTGCAGAAACCGCCGCCACTGTCTTTGCCGCCAATGATATTCGAGTTTACCTTTTTGACGAGATGCGTCCCACGCCGGAAGTTTCATTTGCCATTCGTCATTTGGGTTGTCAAGGAGGAGTCAACATAACGGCGAGTCACAATCCGCGTGAATACAATGGCTACAAAGCCTACTGGTCAGATGGTGCGCAGGTGCTGCTGCCTCACGACCGAGAAATTATGAACAGCGTGGCGCAAGTGACACTTGAAGCGGTGTGCTGGGAGGCGAAGCCTGAACGCATTGTTCAGATAGGTAAAGACGTTGATGATGCTTATTTGCAGCAAATCAAACAACTCTCCCTCTTACCTACGGTTTGTCGGGCACCTCACCCATTGCGTATTGTCTACACCCCTTTACACGGAACAGGAATGCATCTCGTTCCACGCTGCCTACGTGAGTTTGGCTTTGAAGAAGTGGAGTGTGTGGCAGCTCAGATGACACCCGATGGCGACTTCCCAACGGTTCAATCGCCCAATCCTGATAATGTGGAAACCCTCGCATTAGCTTTGGAACAAGCACGTCGAAGTGATGCAGATTTACTTTTGGCTTCCGACCCTGATGCCGACCGATTGAGCGCTGCCTGCCGTGATGAACGAGGGGAATGGGGCTTGCTGGATGGGCATCAAACTTGTATGCTGTTGTTTCACTACTTGTTGGAAATGCATCGCTTTCGGAAGGACAATCCCACTCACGCTTTTTTAATCAAAACCATTGTAACTACCGATATCGTTCGGGCAATGGCAGAAGATTATGGTGTAGCAGTGGAAGAAACCTACATCGGCTTCAAATGGATTGCTCAGGTTCTGAGAGAACGAGAAGGAAAGGGGATTTTTTGGGGTGGAGCAGAGGAGTCTTATGGCTTCTTGGCGGAAGATTTTGCGCGCGATAAGGATGCGGTTTCGGCAGCAGTACTAATGGCTGAGGCCGCTTTATGGGCAAAATCGCAAGGCTGTACGCTTTACCAACAACTGATGGCGCTCTACGTGAAATATGGTTACACTGAAACGGCGTTGGTTTCACTTCACAAGCCAGGGCAGGCAGGGGCGCAGGAAATTCAATCCATGATGGCGCATTTTCACGAACAACCACCCACCTCGATTGCAGATGCTCCCATCGTCTGCCTGCGTGATTATCAAAACCTAAGGCAGTATGATGCGGAAGGGCAAGTCACGCCCTTGAATATGCCTGCTCCGAGTAACATCATCCAATGGTTGGCGGCCGATGGTACCAAAGTAAGCCTTCGTCCTTCAGGTACAGAGCCTAAGATTCGCTTCTACATTGAGGTAAAAAGTCAGATGGACACACCAGAGGACTATTTTTCCGCCCGCCGTTCCGCCTTGGAACATATTGATTGCATTAAGCGAGAATGGGGACTCTAATTCCAACCTGAAATAAGGATTATTTAAGGCACACCTTCTTTTCTTTACTCAATAGTGTCATAAGTCCGAAAGAGGAAATATACAACATAGCCCGCAATGTGAGACGAATAGAAAGTGTGCCTTAAACGGAACTACCTAAGAGGTAATTTTTCGCAGATCAGAGCTGGGGAAAATTACCTCTTAGGTAGATAATTCGGCAAGGTGCCTTTTGTGTGAATCGGCACTGAACATTAGAAATCTGTTTTTATGTGGCATTTTCCTCCTCCCTGCATTCTTATGTCTTTTCGCGCGCACGCGTATGTGCGCGCATTACTGAGAAAAGTGTGTTTTTACCTTCACCTCCTTCACCCTTTGAGATATTTTGGATTGGGAGGAGGTCTTTTCTTCAAATCATTCGTCATTTCGTGAAGGATGGTGAAGGATTTGAATTCTGAAATCCTTCACCTTTAACTTTTTGATATACAGCTTACTATGGGGTTGGTGAAGGAGTGAAGGAAAATGTTTGATACTATGTGTGGGAAGAATATGACATGCCGACTCTCATTATTCAGGAGATAACGTAACTTTGTAGAGCCCCATTCTCAGTGCATTCAAGATAATGTACATTTCAAATTGAAGTGTATATTCTAAATCGAAGTGCGATACTCTCTCAATTTGTGTAAAAAGGCTGACAAGGTTTGGCTGTTTCATCAGGAATTTGTAACTTTGCATGCCGATTATTATCAACTGCTCTCTTTTGGGGTAGGCTCTGTGTGTTAATAGCCACGCTCTTTGGCCGAACGTGGTGGTTAGTGAATCACGGAGAAAAATGATAATTTATTAGATTTTAGGGAAGTGATTCCCCTTAGTAACTACAAAACAATTAATAATTTAGAATGGACACTTTAAGCTACAAGACCATTTCTGCAAACAAGGAAACCGCTCAGAAAGAATGGGTAGTGGTGGATGCCACTGACCAAGTGCTCGGTCGCCTTGCTTCAAAAGTCGCTAAGCTCCTTCGTGGTAAGTACAAGCCCAACTTTACTCCCCACGTAGATTGCGGTGACAACGTAATTATCATCAACGCGGATAAGTTTATCCTTACGGGTAAGAAGATGACCGACCGCGTCTACTACTCCTACACGGGCTATCCTGGTGGTCAGCGCGAACACACTCCCGCTTCGATTCTCGCAAAGCCCAATGGTACAGACAAACTCCTCCGTCGTGTCGTTAAGGGTATGCTCCCTAAGAACCGTCTCGGTGCGAAGCTTCTCAGCAATCTGTATGTCTACACCGGCACAGAACACAAGCATGAAGCACAAAGCCCCAAGGCAATTGATATTAACACCCTTAAGTAATTCAGACACATGGAAATGATCAACGCATTGGGTCGTCGCAAAAGCGCTGTGGCCCGTATCTTTCTGACCGAGGGTACTGGTAAGATCACCATCAACAAACGTGACCTCACTGAATACTTTCCCTCTCCCATCCTCCAATTCGTAGTAAAGCAGCCCCTCACTCTTCTTGAAGCTACTGAAAAGTATGACATCAAGGTGAACCTTAATGGTGGCGGCTTCACCGGACAAAGCCAAGCTCTTCGTTTGGCCATTGCTCGTGCCCTTGTTAAAATCAATGCAGAAGACAAGAAAGCTCTTCGTGCAGAAGGATTTATGACCCGCGACCCCCGTCAGGTGGAACGTAAGAAGCCTGGTCAGCCCAAGGCACGTCGCCGCTTCCAGTTCAGCAAGCGTTAATCTATTATCGGCAAGTTTGCTGAAATTGGAACAACGTTTAGCATCCAAACCTACTCGACCGCAAGTGGCATAAAAAGACCTTGCGCTACCCGCAGGTTGGTTGAACTTCCCATCAAAGCTTTAACAGCTTGACGATGGCACACTAATGAGGCACGCGCTGCTTGATAAAGCAGTTGATACGTTTTCAATCAAAGACGTTAGAATGCTTCACAACTCAAACGGAATGTAAACAAAACAAACAACTTCAAAATGTCAAGAACAAATTTTGAAACCCTTCTCGAGGCCGGCTGTCACTTTGGCCACCTCAAGCGCAAATGGAATCCCGCTATGGCTCCTTACATCTTCATGGAGCGCAACGGTATTCACATTATCGACCTTCACAAGACTGTTGCTAAAATTGACGAAGCTGCAGAAGCTCTCAAAGAAATTGCAAAGTCGGGTCGTCGCATCCTTTTTGTAGCTACTAAGAAACAGGCCAAACTGAGCGTTGCCGAAAAGGCAGCTGCTGTTAATATGCCTTATGTTGCTGAGCGCTGGCCCGGTGGTATGCTCACCAACTTCCCCACCATCCGTAAGGCGGTGAAGAAGATGGCCAACATCGACAAGCTCACTGCTGATGGTACTTTCTCAAATCTCTCTAAGCGCGAAATTCTCCAAATCAGCCGCCAACGTGCGAAACTCGAGAAGAACCTCGGTTCTATCGCCGATTTGACTCGTCTTCCCGCAGCTCTTTTCGTGGTTGACGTTTGCAAGGAACACATTGCTGTGAAAGAAGCTATTCGTCTCGGTATCCCCGTGTTTGGTATCGTTGATACTAATGCCGATCCCAACCTCGTAGATTTTGCCATTCCCGCTAACGACGATGCTACTAAGAGCATTGAAGTGATTTTGGACGCTTGCTGCGCTGCTATTGCAGAAGGTCTTCAAGAGCGTAAAATGGAGAAGGTAGATGCCGACGCTGCCGGTGAAGGCGAGGCCAAGCCCCGTCGCAATCAGCGTGCTCGTGCTGAAAAGGCCGAGGAAGCAGAAGCACCTGCTGCTGAATAATCAAAAATAGATAGGGATTACAAGGTTGATTGGTCACTCGACCGAGTGACCTTGTAATCTTTTTTTGTACAACCCCAAGAAATACTATACCCAAAATGGCAATAGGAATTGAAGATATTAAGAAGCTCCGCGCTCTCACCGGCGCAGGTTTGAGCGATTGCAAAAATGCACTGACAGAAGCAGAGGGTGATCTCGATGCTGCTGTGGAATTGGTGCGTAAGCGTGGTCAAGCTATCGCGGCTAAGCGTTCTGATCGTGAAGCAGCAGAAGGCTGTGTGTTGGTGAAAGTAGACGGCAACTATGGTGCGATTCTTGCGCTGAAGTGCGAAACCGACTTCGTGGCTAAGAATGCCGACTTCGTAGGACTTGCTCAAGAAATTCTTGATGCTGCTGTGGCTGCTCGCTGCAATAACGTAGAAGAAGTGAAAGCTCTGAGCCTGAATGGTCGTCCCGTTGTAGACCGCATCACCGATCAGTCCGGTATTACTGGCGAAAAGATGGAATTGGCAACTTACCTCGTTGTGGAAGGTGAAGGCCTCGCTGCTTATAACCACGCCAACAACAACAGCCTTTGCACCCTCGTGGCTTTGAGCAATAAGGTGGCTGACGAAACTGTAGGTAAGAATATTGCTATGCAAGTGGCTTCTGCTGCTCCCATCGCAGTAGACGAAAACGGTGTTGCTCAGGAAGTTAAGGATACTGAACTGAAGATGGCCGTTGAAAAGACGCGTCTCGAACAAGTGCAGAAGGCCGTTGAAGCTGCTCTCAAGAAGGCTGGTTTCAATCTCTACATCGCTGAAAGCGAAGAACACCTCAATGAAGGTGTTATGAAGGGAAACATCACTGAAGCTCAAGCTGAAGAAATTCGTCAGCTCAAGGCTACGACTGCTGCTGAAAAGGAAGCTAACCTCAACGAAGGTATGATTCAAAACATTGCAAAGGGTCGTCTTAACAAGTTCTTCAAGGAAGTTTGCTTGCTTGATCAAGAATTTATTTGGGACAAGACCAAGACTGTTGCACAGTACCTCTACGAAGTAGAAAAGGGTCTTACCGTGACCAACTTCAAGCGTTTCACGCTTCGTGCCGAATAATCTGAATCCTGATTTAGATTGACAAATATCAGCGAGTTAGTCTTACGGGACTAACTCGCTCTTTTATTCTCCTATGGGATTGAGGCTGCATTGTGTCACCCCAAGTGTTACGATAGTATCTACCTCTAATTTTGAACCCCTATTTTAATCTCACTCTCACGTTATGAAAATGCTTTCTCAAGCAGAATTTGCAAAACGACTTGACGCTCCCATCTTTCAACACCTTTCGGCTACTGTCGATGACTTGGGCGTTGAGGCTTACATCGTCGGTGGCTATGTGCGCGATCTTCTGCTGGAGCGACCATCGAAAGATATCGACGTTGTTGTCGTGGGCTCCGGTATCGAAGTGGCTCAAGCTTTTGCACGACGCTTGGGTAAGGGAGCCCACTGCTCGGTTTTTCGTAATTTTGGAACGGCTCAGGTGAAGTGGCATCACGTTGTGGAACATGAGGGAAAACGGCAGCGTGTGGAGGAGGAAATCGAATTTGTCGGAGCCCGAAAGGAAAGTTATAGTCATGATTCGCGAAAGCCTATCGTAGAAGATGGGACGCTTGATGACGACCAGCGGCGGCGCGATTTTACCATCAATGCTCTTGCGCTCTGCCTCAATAAAGCACGATTTGCCGAACTGGTTGATCCTTTTGATGGATTGAGGGACTTGGAGGAAGGCATCATTGCAACACCCCTTGATCCTGACATCACTTTCAGCGACGACCCATTGCGCATGATGCGTTGTATTCGTTTTGCCACGCAACTCAATTTCCAAATAGAGGAAGAAACTTTTGATGCCCTATCCCGCAATAAGGAGCGTATCGGTATCATTTCGGGTGAGCGCATCATTGATGAACTTAACAAAATTATGCTTGCTCCACATCCTTCCAAAGGTTTTATCGACTTGTATCGCTGTGGCTTGCTCGAACTCCTTCTTCCAGAACTCACCGCCCTTGACATCGTGGAGGAACGCAATGGGCGTAAGCATAAAAACAACTTTTATCATACGCTCGAAGTTTTGGAAAATCTTGTAGCGCGGCAGGTCGAGAGTGAAGCTGATGAGGGAGAAATCACTACCGACCGCAAACTTTACCTCCGTTGGGCAACCTTACTCCATGATATTGGTAAGCCCCGTTCAAAACGTTGGGATGCTAAGATAGGCTGGACGTTCCATAACCATAATTATTTGGGTATGCGCATGGTCAAACCTCTCTTTCGCCGCCTCAAACTTCCTCTTGATGAACGTATGCACTACGTAGAACGTCTGGTTGATCTCCATATGCGACCGATTAACATCGCTGATGATGAGGTGACCGATTCTGCTGTTCGGCGTTTGCTTTTTGAAGCTGGCGATGATATTGACGACTTGATGATGCTTTGCGAAGCCGACATTACCTCGAAAAACGAACGCCGTAAGCGTGGGTTTCATGAGAACTATCGTCTTGTGCGCAAAAAACTCGTTGATTTAGAGGAGAAAGACCGCATTCGAAATTTCCAACCACCTGTCAATGGTGATGAGATTATGCGTCTGTTCAATCTCCGTCCTTGTGCTGAAATAGGAGCACTCAAATCCGCGCTCAAAGATGCTATCCTTGATGGGGTTGTGCCCAACGAACATGACGCAGCACTCACTTTTATCATTGAGCGTGCCAAGCGTATGGGACTGGCACCAGAACAGTAGGCGTAGACTATTGGCTTGCTCCTTATTGTGTAGATACTATTAAAGGTCGCCCTCCGAGAAGAGAGGACGACCTTTCTTGTTATGTTTACACAGGCAAAGATGAGATTTGCGTGCAAATTAAATGGTTTAAGTGGCGGAGGTAAAGGTTGCTGCGGTATGCTCTAATTCAGTAAAATGAGGCTGACAGCCATCACTGCCATGCCGGCAATAAGACCGAAGATGGCAAAGTGGTGTTTACCATAGCGTTCTGCCGAGGGGAGGAGTTCATCCAAGGAGATGTAGACCATAATGCCGGCGATGGCAGCGAAAATATAGCCAAACATATCGTCGGTGAGGAAAGGAGCGAGGATGAGATAGCCGATAAGGGCACCGATGGGCTCGGCAAGTCCAGAGAGAAAAGATAGACGAAAAGCCCGGACGCGATCGCCGGTAGCATAGAAGATAGGTACTGACACAGCGATACCTTCAGGAATGTTGTGGATAGCGATAGCAATGGCGATGGGGATAGCCAGTTGGGAGTCTTTAAGAGCCGTGATGAAAGTGACCATTCCTTCGGGAAAGTTGTGGATAGCGAGTACGAGGGCGGTGACGAGCCCGGTACGTAGAAGGCGGTTTTGCGTCAGAGGTTGTGGTTGGTGGCGTACACGTTCTGCGGTACTCAACTCTTCGACGTTGTGCATTTCGTGTGGGTTTTCGGCTTCAGGAACGAAGAAGTCGATGAGGAGAATGAAGAGGATGCCTCCAAAGAAAGCGAGTGTAGCCAGCGTAGTACCCATCTTTGTACCATGAAGGGCAGTGAGGGAGTGGATAGCGTTCGTCAGGAGTTCGATAAAGGAAACATAAATCATCACTCCGGCAGAGAACCCGAGTGAGAGGGCAAGAAAGGTTGTATTGGTGCGACGGGTGAAAAAAGCGATGGCGCTACCGATGCCTGTAGAGAGTCCGGCGAGCAGTGTAAGGAGAAATGCGGCGGTGATTGTAGACATGGTGTGAGAGATTTTTAAGCGCAAAGGTACAACGAAAAGAGGAAAGGAGCAATCCTCTAATTTAGGTATTTTCAGGTTAAGCAGTGGTGTTATGTTGATTGCCAAATATCCCACGCGGCGAGCGCTTGTCTGTGGAGCATCTCGAGCCCGTTTTTGATGGTCGCTCCATATTGTCTTCCTAAACTTAGGAAACGGGTTTCTTCGGGATTGTAGATTAAATCGTAAAGTAGATGTTGAGAGCTGAGTGTTGTGTAGGGGAGGTGAGGGGCTTGGTCGATGCCGGGAGCCATTCCTACAGGTGAACAATTGATGATGAGCGGGTGGTCGGCGATGACTTCCGGAGTGATCTCGGCATATTCAATCAGTGGAGAGACTGTTGCGCCCACTTTTATCGTTGAGTGTTGCCGGCGGCGGGTGACACAGCAGGTGGAAATTCTCAAGGTGTGCAGTCCGACAATAATGGCTTTGGAGGCTCCTCCCATACCCAAGACGAGCGCGCGCTGGTGATGGGGTCGGAGTAGGGGACGTAGACTATCGCAGAAACCGATGATGTCGGTGTTGTGTCCTGTGAGTCGAATACTCCCATCAGTCAATCGGCTGATTTGCACAACATTGACAGCACCGATATGTTCTGCTTGTGGTGAAAGAGCATCGAGCTGTTTAATGACGGTTTGTTTGTGAGGGAGGGTCACGTTTAGCCCACGCAGTTCAGGAAGTTGCGCGGCAAAGCTGTGCAAATCGGTGAGGCACTCCATAGGAAAGAGTTCGTATCGTGCAAATCTTCTTTCCTCAGCAAATCGTCTGTTGAAAAAGTCGGCCGAGAAACTATGACCTAAGGGATGGCCGATGAGTCCGTATAGTTCCATTTATTTGGCGGCGGTGTAAAGGGTGGAAAGTCCAAAGGTGAAGCGTTTGAAACGGACATCTTTGTAGCCGGCGCGCTCCAAAATCTGTTGCATCACCTCCCCTTGGGGAAAGGCTTCCATCGTTGCCGGTAGATAAGAATAGGCTTTGCTATCTTTTGAGATGAGTTTTCCAATGAGGGGCATCAGAACGTGAGCATAGAGCCAAAATAGTTGTTTCATCGGAAAACGGATAGGACTGGTGAGTTCGATGATGACAAGACGCCCTTCGGGACGCAACACGCGGCGCATCTCCCGCAGACCACGGTCAAGGTCTTCAAAGTTGCGCACACCGTAAGCCACTGTTACTGCGTCAAATGTATTATCGGGTAAATCAAGTTGCATACAATCGGCTTTGCGCAATTCGATTTTTTCCGCGAGGCCTTCGTGCTCTAACTTCTCCCTTCCCACTTGAAGCATACCCTCAGAGAGATCCACACCGACAATGCGCTCAGGAGCCAACCGACGCATAGCCATAAGAGCAAAATCGCCTGTCCCTGTAGCTACATCAAGGAGATGTTGTGGAGAAAAAGGTTTCAAACTGTCGATGGCTGCACGTCGCCACGATTTGTCGATGCCCAACGAAAGAGTATGGTTGAGCAAATCGTAGGAGTGGGCAATGCTGTCGAACATTTGTTCAACTTGTGCGCCCTTAGCTCCATCTGGCGAATAGGGCTTTATGGTTTCTTGTTGGTAGGTCATGGAGCGAGGTTATTCTTCTGAAAAGTCTTTGAGGATTTCGCGATAGGCACTGTAGAGACGTGCACGGCTGACGAAGCCTACATAGCGGCCGTCAGGAGTCGTCACGGGAAGGGTTCCGGCATCATATTGTTGGAACTTGTCCATAATTTCGTGCATATTGTCATCGGTGCGGACAATGGCGTAAGGCTGCTTCATCAACCCGTTGACGGTAAAAGTATTGTAGAGTTCCGAACGGAAGATGAGATGACGGATGTTGTTGATGTTGATAATGCCGAGTAGCATACCATCGGGACTGCACACCGCAAAGTGTAAACGCTTACTATTCGCTACGAGTTGCAGCATTTTGCCAAGTGGCATCTCCGGAGTGAGAGTAGGCCGTCCCTTGTCGGTGACGGCTTCGAGATTCATGAGGGTTAATACGCTTTGGTCTTTGTGGTGAGTGAGTAGTTCCCCACGGCGTGCCAGACGCATAGAATAGATGCTGTGTGGCTCGAAAGCATGGATAGTTACGTAGCTGATGGCCGCAACAATGATAAGAGGCACGAGAAGCTGATAGCCGCCAGTCAGTTCGGCTATGAGAAAGATACCCATGAGCGGAGCATGAAACACAGCGCTGATGACTCCCGACATTCCGTAAAGACAACAGTTGGTCGGAGAAAGTTGCAGTTCGGGAGGGAGGAAAATATTCCAAACACTGGCAAACACAAAACCCGACATACTTCCTAAGAAAAGTGAGGGGGCAAAGGTACCACCGCATCCGCCTCCGCTGGTGGTCGCTGTAGAGGCAAATACTTTCACCAAAACGATGAGCGTCAAGTAGAAAAGCAACCAGTTGTTGTGCCCATAGAAAAGGGAGTTGTTCATCAAATCGGTGGCGTGGTGTGTTTGCACACTGTTGACGAGCGTACTAATGACCGAATAACCTTCGCCATAGAGAGGAGGGAAAAGATAGATGAGTACCGCGAGCACAACCGCCCCCAGCAACCATCGTTTGTACATATTCTTGATTTTTCCAAACTGCTGCTCTATCTTGTTGGTGACGCGGGTAAAGTAGAGTCCAATCAATCCACACAAGATGCCTAAGACAATGGCTCCCGGTACACGTCCCACTACAAAAGGATCGTTCAAGTCGAAATGAAACATCGTGTCATTGCCCGAGAGAAAGTAGCTGACGCAAGTGGCCGATGCGCAAGAGATGAGCAAAGGTACGAGCGACGACATCGTTAGATCAATCATCAGCACCTCAATCGTAAAGACCAAACCGGCAATGGGGGCTTTGTAGACTCCTGCCACAGCACCGGAAGCACCACAGCCTACAAGCAGCATCAAAGTACGATGGTCCATGTCAAACCATCGTCCGAAACGGCTGCCGATGGCAGAGCCGGTGAGCACAATGGGCGATTCCGAACCGACCGAACCACCAAAACCAATGGTGATACCTGAAGCCACCATCGACGACCAAGTGTTGTGGTCGCGGATGTAGCCTTGATTGCGTGAGAGGGAGTAGAGGATTTTGGTGACACCATGCCCGATGTTATCTCTCACTACATAGCGTATGAATAAGGCAGAAATCAAAATGCCGATAGCAGGGTAGAGCAAGTAGAGGGCATTTGATTTGGTGACTTCAAAATTGTGGGTCAGCATTTCCTCTACCATATGTATGAACCATTTCAGTAGATTGGCGGCAAGACCAGAGGCCAATCCCACGCAGAGGCTGAGCAGGAGGAGAAATTGCTTTTTTGAAAGTTTACGTTGAATCCAAATCATCTGTACAATAGTTGGAGAAGTATGCCAAATGCTGCTTGATGAGATACCTTATGGGCGTATGATGGTAATCTCCGCAGAGGCGGTGAGTTTGATTATCGAAGAAGCTTTACCATTGTCTTTCTCATCACGTCTCGAGGTGCAAACATAGTCGACGGCCTCCAAAATCTCCGGGGAGATGTCGCTAAAACACCGTGGGGCGGGTGCTCCGCTGATATTGGCCGATGTGCTGACAACTGCCCGCTTCATGCGCATACAGAGTTCTCGCGAGAATTCCTCTTTGGTCAGGCGCAAAGCCGCACTTCCATCTTCGGCTTTCAGGTTGGGAGCGAGATTTCTCACATTGTCGTAAATAATGGTGAGGGGGCGTTCGGCACAGTCTATCAAATCCCAAGCCACGTCCGGTACATCCGGTACATAAAAGTTGATTTTCGCTTCGCTATCTACCAAACTAATCAGCGCTTTGGCATCGGCACGCTGTTTGATGGCATAAATCTTGGCAACTGCCTCAGGAAGGGTGGCATCGCAACCCAGTCCCCAAATCGTGTCGGTGGGGTAGAGCACAACACCGCCTTGGCGCATAACTTCGATGGCTCGGCTGATGTCTTCGCGTTGTTCTTGTGTAAGCATAAGGAGTGGGTATTCAAGTGTAGAAGTTTATATTCGGTAAGTGTTTCTTCTCTACTGAAATCAAAGAGAGTCAAAGGCTTTTGTGGGAAGCAATGAGTTTTATCAATCGCGTGTAGCCCCATGCCAAAAGAATGACAATGAGCAGGTAGAGTAGAATTTCTCCGTAGACCAACGTTGGCTCACCCATACGAACGGCACGTCCTGCGGGTAAGATGAGATACTGCCGCACGATGGGATGGAAAGCAAATACGGCAGCTGAAATCGGCCCCATCCATTCAAAGAACTTTCGTATCCGGCCTTCGTGTAGCAGATGAGCTAAAGGCAGTAATGCCATCACTGCAAACACAGGAGAGAAGAACCAGAGCCAGACATTGAAAGCCGAAGCAATGGTGAGTACTCCACCGACAATCATAGTCCAAACGAGAGGGAGGCGCAGGGAGTTGCGTGCCAAGGAGATACCCAAAGCAAAGGTTGGTAAATGGCCGATGGCATTGTAGCGCACATAGTCTAAGGCATAGATGTCTTTACCGGAGAACGTAAAGTGAAAATCGCCGACATAGAGCCAAGCTTGTAATAGGAGTGAGGCGCCCACGATACCCCACAGCAGCCATGGTGAGTGGAAGCGGTAGAGTACGAGCCGATAGAAGAAGTAGAACTGCACAATCAACGAGAAGAACCACCAAGGCCCGAGAATCAAGTTGGCACCCGGCACTAAGTTGGTCACATAACCCAACATCAAAGCCACCCAGTAAGCATCCCGATTGAAACCACCACGGAAGCACCATTCTGTCACGATAAAGAGGACTATCGCAGGCACCATAAGTTTCCAAAGTTTGGTCAAGTGACGCCAAAGAAAACGTCCGGCCGATAGGGGAGGGGAGTCGGTACGCTCATACTTTTTTACCAGCCCGTATCCACTTAGAAAGAGAAACAAAGGTACGCCGTAGTGACCGAAATGGGAGAGAAAATTGAGTACCACGTGAGGACGCCCTGCTTCGAGGTAGCCCACATACTTCCAAATTCGGTCGAGTTGGAAGGTGTATTCGTTTTCCACCACCGCTATAGGCAACCAATGGCAGAAATTGTGGATGGCAATGAGTAGGATAGCAAAGCCTTTGAGAAATGCGGTGTCGCGACGGGAAAGATTCATAATGTTGAAAGAGAGGGAAGCCAGTGCACTATATTTACAGCGGTGGGGTAGTTTCGGCTGATTGAGGGGAACGCTTCATCACTTGGTCGTAGTCCACTCCGTTCTTTACCCAACGGCGCTGCGGACGAAACTGGGTTGAGAGCAAATCGCGTTGCGCATCATAGAGTGGAGAAACAATGCCGGCCAATCCCATCAGCAAGTGGGGCAAATCGTCGTGACTGAAGGGACGATGACGGGCAGCTTTGATACGCGCCCATACCTCAGGATGATTTTTGCGGAAACGACGGGACCCCCACATCATAAAGGGTATTTCATATTCTCCTCGGAGCACCTGAGCCGTTGGTACAGGCATGTGGTTGCGCCCATAGATGCCGATGTTGCCATCGTAGACCTCTTCACCATGGTCCGAGAAGTAAATGACCAAAGCATCCTCCTTGTGGAAGTAGGCCATTATGCGTGCCACCACCTCGTCGTTGTAGTGGGTGGCATTGTCGTAGTCGGCCACAATGTTGCGCTCGCGTTCACTTAAATCAGACCGCTTGATGTCGGTTGATGAAAATATTTTGCGTTCTTTGGGGTAGCGCTGAGCATACTCCATGTGCTGTCCATAGAGATGGAGCAGGTAGAGGTTGCGCTCGCCGGGTGTGTAATGCCGCAAAAGGTTGGTAAACTGTGCTTCAGATTGGCTGCGAAAGCGATTGCGGAAGTCGAAGCACAAACTATCCATGCGTACATCGTTGAGAAAGAACGAACCATTAAAATCAATCACTCCTTGCGATGCTGAATGGTAAAACTGATTGGTGACAAAAGCCACTTTGTAGCCTACGCGCCGGAAAATGTTGGGAAACAGCACCCCATCTGCCCATGTCCCGGGTTGATCATTGCTGTGGGTGGAGAGAAACGATTTGAAGCATTGGCTCGTCACGTTCCAAGGGGAAATGACGTCTGTAAACACTTGTAAGGTGCCCCGTTGTGCCAGTCGCGAAAGGTTCGGAGTGGTGGGAAGGGGATAACCATAGAGAGCAGCATGGTGCTTGTTATAGCTTTCGCCTACAATGACCACGATGTTGGGGCAGGTTGCGGCGCATGAGTCCACCCGAAGGGTGTTCATACGCTCGATGAGATGTCCCGTTTCAATGCGTGCAATATGGAGGAAGTGAGCAGCATGGAGCAGACGATAGAAAGGGGTGTAGAAGATGTGCACAGGCACGCGCTCAGCTTCGCGGGTGTGTTCGTTGCGCAAGAAACTGGCCATCTTGCCTTTCTCATTTACCCAAGGCACTAAGCCCAAGGTTAATCCGACAATGGCTGCTGTGGGGACGAGATAGAAGCGCAGGGCAAATCCCAAACGCTGCATCCATATATGCTGATGTACGCGCAATATGCGACAAACACTTTTCCACGTGGTGTAGCCATAGCGTGCCAGTAATATGTTGCCCGATAGAATCAGCCCATAGATGCCGAGAGTGTTCCATAATTCTGTACTTTTTAAGCAACCTGATAAAAACTCGCTCGCTTCGTTGGGGTTGGTTTCTAAAAGCAGATTGAGCATGGTGGGCGAGAAGTAGAGGTTGAAACGGTAATAAAGGAAGGTTTCAACCACTGAAAGAGCATAAGCCCCCACATAGATGCTGTATTTGAGCGGTAGGCGAAGTCTATGCGGAAGCAGGCATAGCAACAGACAAAACGCATACATATCGACAAAGAATTGTATGGCGAAAAATCCGTGATGAGAATTAGGGCGACCTACGATGCTACTCGTCGTAACGGCCAATAGAACCATCGTGACAAGAAACACACCATGGCGTACGAGGGGTAGACTAATCCAAGTGAAAAGACGTTCGAGATTTTTGCGTTTCATGGTTGGAGAGAGGGCGCTAAATGCCGGTATAGGGGAAAATAAAATAGGAAAAATAAGACAGTCAGCGCACTATTCACCGCAAATTTACAGATTTTGGGCCGATTAGACAAAGTTTTATTTGTTTTTGTCCCCTGCTTTTTATCTCCACTCTCTCGATTGGTGCAGGGAAAAGAGTAGTCTGTCTTTTCATATTGCATAATCATATCTTTATTTACTCATCCGATTCTCAAAGTTGTATGAGATGTCTTGAAGCACTTTCGGGCAATGAGAAACAGTATGATTGCTGTCCAGTAAACTTCAAAATCGCAAAAAAAATACCGCTCCGAAGCCCTTAAAATAGATCTTCGGGCTTTCTTTATCAAAAAGTAACTCCCTGTCTATATAGTCATCCTTTAAACACCTATTTATCATCTGATATTCAGTAAATTAATCAATATATTCCTTTGATAAATCTGCAAGTTTTCTTATCTTTGTATTCAGAAACTTGCAGATTTTTATGATTAAAAAGCCCTATACCGGCCTTTCATTATTCAGCAGTTTGTCGGATATGCTGAACCCCTCTCACCCTCTCTACAAACTCTCCGACAAAATAAATTGGGAGAAATTCGATGCTGCTTTCCGGCCTTTGTATTGTCAGCACAATGGTCGCCCAAGTAAGCCGATACGTTTGATGTGTGGGTTGTTGATACTCAAGCACCTTCGCAATCTCTCAGATGAATCCGTGGTGGAGCAATGGAGTGAAAACGCTTATTATCAATACTTTTGTGGTATGCAGGAGTTTATACCCGGTGCTCCTTGTGCCTCTTCCGAATTGGTTCACTTTCGCCATCGCATTGGGGAGGAGGGTATTGAACTCATCTTTCAGGAAAGCATTCGTGTCAATAACGAAGATGATGATGAACATCACCATGATACCGCTTTTATCGATTCAACCGTTCAGGAAAAGAACATCACTTTTCCTACGGATGCCAAGTTGCATAAAAAGATAGTGGGCAAGGTTCTGCATCTCGTCGATAAACTGCATCTTCCTCTTGGCCAAAGCTATACCTTTGTGTTGAAAGGCATTTATCGCGACCAACGTTTTCGCAATCACCCCAAGAACCGCAAGAAGGCACTGAAAGCAGACCGGAAATTGCGGACAATAGCCGGGCGGTTGGTTCGAGAGCTTAAGCGCAATCTTGGAGAGAATTCTCTCTACACTGAACTCATTGATAGATTTCAAACCATTCTTTCACAAAGACGTAATAGTCGCAAAAAGCTTTATTCCAGTTATTGCTGTCCGGTAAAATTTGGGGTTCATCCGACATTTGGAGTGATGGCAGGGTAAAAAGAAGAAAACCGCTGAACAAATTGTATATTTGAATTGTCAGCAACAAATGTACAGTTATGAACAGCAGTTTTCTATATCATGCTTGGGGGTT
>CAUUGL010000010.1:0-62824 GCA_963544845.1 uncultured Alloprevotella sp. | reverse complement strand
AGATTATATGCTCTACATGATTGCCGTATCACTCCAAATGTCGGATGAACCAAAAAAACTACCTCTGAGGTAGATTGCCCCACATCGTTCGGAGGGTGCTGAAATGTTAAAGTCGTGTTAAAGTCGAGGCTTGGTGGTAAGTTTGGCCGGTGAGATGTCTATATATAAACAGGGGGGAGAAGCCCGAAGTCCTATTTTAAGGGCTTCAGCCTGGTATTTTTGCGGTTTTGAAGTTTACCAGACAGCAATAATATCAAAATAATAAGCGAGATATCATTGATTAATGACTTCTCGCTTGTAAGAACTTTTTAAAGGAAGACCAATTACTTTCTTCCTTTCTCATCAAGATAAGAATCTTTGAATCCAAGGAAGTAGAGCACCCCATCCAACCCCAAGGTTGAGATACTTTGTCGGGCATTGGCCACCACACGAGGTTTAGCATGGAATGCAATACCTAAACCTGCAGCCGAGAGCATCGGTAGATCGTTGGCGCCATCTCCCACGGCAATGGTTTGTGCGAGATCCACCTTTTCCACCTGGGCAAGTAGGCGAAGGAGTTCTGCTTTTCGGGCTCCGTCTACTACATCGCCCACGAAGCGCCCTGTGAGTCGGCCATCTTCTCCCACCTCCAATTCATTGGCGTAGACATAGTCAATGCCGAAGCGTCGCGCCAGATGGTTGCCGAAGAAAGTGAAACCACCGCTGAGAATGGCAATTTTGTAGCCACAGCGTTTGAGTACATACATCAACCGTTCCACCCCTTCGGTAATGGGAAGTTTTTCGGCAATCTCCTGCATAACCGAAACGTCAAGGCCGCGAAGTAGGGCCACCCGCTCCGTGAAACTCTCTCTAAAGTCAAGCTCACCACGCATGGCGCGTTCGGTAATCGCACGTACTTGTTCACCCTTACCTGCTCGTTCAGCCAGTTCGTCAATGCATTCGGTCTGAATGAGTGTCGAGTCCATATCGAAACAGATGAGGCGACGCATACGTCGAAACATATCATCCTTTTGCAACGAACTGTCCATCCCCATTTCCCCACTCATACGGAGTAGACGGGCTTGAAAATCTTCACGACTGCGAGGAGTTCCACGGAGGGAAAACTCCACACTGGCACGCACATTGTCCACACATTGAATACGGGGAGGACGACCAGTAAGACGGCGGATACCATCAATATTCATCCCCTCTTCGGACACTAAGCGGCTCACTGCCTCAATTTGTCGGGCAGTGAGGTGGGGAGCCATGATCGTGAGAATGTAGCGGTTTTTCCCTTGTGCGCCTACCCATTCATCGTATTCTTCGTTGGCAATAGGGTGAAAACTCACGTGGACATTGAGTTCTGAGGCTTTGAAGAGTACGTCCTTCATGACGCGTCCACTACCTTCCTCGTCTGTGCGGATGAGGATACCAAGGGATAGGGTAGAGTGGATATCGGCTTGTCCAATGTCTAATATCTCGACATCGTAAGCTGCCATAATGGCCATAAATGAGGCGGTTAGTCCGGGACGGTCTTCGCCCGTGATGCGGAGTAAGATGATTTCGGTTCTCATAATCTGGAAATGAAGTTGTTGACAGCCGTTTCCTTGATGTAGAAAGACTGTAAGATAGGGATGGCGAAGATAGAAATATTTGTTCAGCTGTGCAAGTCTTTCTTGCACCTTTTCAGTAAAATAGTCGTATAAAGGGAAGGAGGTCTGCCTTTTTTTACGTAACTTCGCGCAAAATTCCTACACTTATGCATATCGCCATAGCCGGCAACATTGGCAGCGGGAAAACCACGTTGACCAACTTGCTTGCCCAACATTACGGGTGGAAGCCCAAGTTTGAGATGGTGGCACAAAACCCTTATCTCAATGACTTCTATGAGGACATGCCCCGATGGTCTTTCAACCTTGAGGTCTTTTTTCTAAAAGAACGGTTTAAGGACGTCTTGAATATTGACCAATCTGAAGAAAACATCGTACAAGATCGCAGTATTTTTGAAGGGGTGCATGTATTCTCTGCTAACAATCGCGACATGGGAAACCTTGACGATCGGGACTTTTCTACCTATATGGAACTTTTTGAAACCATGACTTCCATGGTCAAAGCCCCCGACTTGATGGTTTACCTCCGTGCTTCCGTGCCTCATCTTGTAAGCAATATCCAGAAGCGTGGACGCGATTATGAGCAAACCATGCCGATTGATTACCTCGAAAACCTCAATCACCGTTACGACGAGTTTATCTTCGAGAAATATACCGGCCGCGTCCTCGTCATCGAGGTCGACGCGCTCGACTTTCAGCAAAACCCCACCGACTTTGCGGGCATCGTGGACCGCATCGATGCCGAACTTTTCGGCCTCTTCAATAATCCCTAACCTTCTTCAACTCAAATCTTCCACCATGCATATTGCCATAGCCGGAAACATCGGCAGCGGAAAAACCACGCTGACCAAAATGCTCGCTAAACACTACAACTGGTCACCTCTGTTTGAACCCGTAGACTTCAATCCTTATCTTGAGGATTTCTATCAAGACATGAACCGCTGGTCCTTCAACTTACAAATCTACTTCCTCAACAAACGTTTCAAAGACGTTGTGGCCATCGGACGAAGCAACGATACGATTATCCAAGATCGCACTATTTTTGAAGACGCACGTATATTTGCTCCCAATCTTCACAAAATGGGTATGATGAGCGAGCGTGATTTTCAAAATTATACCGATTTGTTTGATTTGATGATATCGCTTGTTCAACTACCCGATCTTATGATTTACATCAAATCCTCGATTCCGACCCTTGTCTCTCACATCGAAAAGCGAGGGCGTGATTTTGAGAAAACCATACGTATCGACTATCTACAAGGACTCAACGAACTTTACGAACAGTGGATTGACAGTTATAAAGGAAGGCTTATTATCATTGAAGGGGATGAACTCCAGTTTGAAAGCAATCCGGAGCACTTTCGACAAATTACTGAACGTATTGATAGTGAACTCTTCGGTCTTTTCTCTTCTCAATCTTGATTCATCCTACCACCACGCAGCATTTGCCCATTTCCACAGGTACGCAAATGCTGCGTGATATTTTCTGGAAAGGGTGCTTCTCTACAAATTACATATTTTTCTGCACCTCCCGATAAATCTGCCTGAAACACTACACCCTTTCTTATTACTGATTATGTTCCATCCGCTTCCTCCACACTGTGGTGATATTCCTTCACCCGAACAGTTTACCTATCCCTTCCATTACACCCCACATCCGCTTTGTGTAGCTGCCACCGATGCCGTGCGCGACTATCTGCGCACCAACTCCCGGTTAATGACAGAAGTGCAAAAAGGTAAGATGTTGGGAGTGCTTGTTGTGGCTGTTCCCTGCTCTGATGGTCGTGAGGATCGTGGATTTCTTGCAGCTTTTTCCGGAGAGCTGGCCGGGAGTAACCGCCACCCTTATTTTGTGCCACCGATTTATGACCTACTTCATCCTACCAGCCATTTTCAGTGCGAGGAGAGAGCTATCGTAGCGCTTACGCGTGCCATAGAAAGAATACAAAACCTCCCGCACCGCCGCACCGCCGAAGCATATTTCCACCGCTGTGAGGAACAGGCTGCCGAAGAGATAGCAGCTGCTAAAAAACATCTTCAACAAGCAAAGGTACAGCGAGATTTGTTGCGTAGTTCTGTAAGCGACACTTCAACAATCAATGCGAAATTGCTGGCCGAAAGCCAATATCTCAAGGCTGAGTTCCGACGCCTACGACAACGTCATAGAGTGAGGCTCTCAAAAGCAGTTGCGCGTTGTAAATCCTTTACTCAGGTGATTGAGGCATTGGGACGCGAACGTGCCCGACGGTCTGCAGCCCTGCAATTTTGGCTTTTCAACCAATACCATCTGCACAACATTTTGGGGGAAGTCGTCGCTCTTCCTACACTATTTGAGGGAGTTCCGCCAGCAGGCACTGGAGAATGTTGTGCACCTAAATTATTGCACTCGGCTTTTCTTGAGGGATATCGCCCCCTTTGTATAGCTGAGTTTTGGATGGGGAAATCGCCTCGAGAGGAGTTGCGACAAGAAGGACGGTTTTATCCTCCTTGTCGTAGTAAGTGCCGCCCTTTACTAAATCATATGCTCCGAGGAATGAACATAGAGCCCAATCCATTGCTGGAACGTAATCGAACTATGGCTGCCCAACTTCGTGTGCTCTATGTCGATCAGGATTTAGTTGTCATAAGTAAGCCGTCGGGTATGCTTTCCGTCCCCGGCAATGACGAGGTTCCGTCAGTTCGTGAGGAAATCTGCCGGCGCTTTCCACAAGCCGAAGGACCGATGATGGTGCATCGTTTGGATATGGATACTTCCGGATTGATGATTGTGGCACTGAACTCTCAAGCCTATCATCGTCTGCAGGCACAGTTTGCACGGCATACCATAGAGAAGCGTTATGTCGCGCTGCTTGACATCGCACTTTCCGAAGGCCGGCCTCTTCCTTTTACCAGTGAGGGAACCATTCGCTTACCACTTTGTGTCAATCCCGATGATCGCCCTCGTCAAATGGTGTCTTATCGTCATGGATTATCGGCCGAAACCTATTATCGTGTGGTGGGCATCCGCCCTCACCTCCGTCTGCATTTGCAACCTAAAACAGGACGCACTCATCAGCTCCGCCTTCATTGCGCTCACCCCGATGGATTGGGGATCCCCATTGTGGGAGACGCACTCTATGGCCGGCCGAGTACTCGTCTTTGTTTGCATGCCGAATGTATAGCTTTTACCCATCCTCGCACAGGTAGTCGCTTGGTCTTTGAGGATGCAGCTCCTTTCTAAGGGCGGCAACTTGCGTTCTTGCACTCAGTGAATGAGCAACCAACGTTTTGAAGTTGCTGAAATGCAAACATCAAAAGGGTTCTCTGTGAAATGAGCTTAAATCTGCTTCTTTTTACCGTTCCTGTATTTCACCTTCTCACTGAAAGCACTATTTTTGCAAACATAACTCCTATCGGGATTTTAACTCTATATTTCGTTTGTGCTTCTGCAAATTGAACTCGAAAACCTTTAAGATTAATCAACAATATGATGAAGAAAACCCTTACTGTCGCGCTTCTCTCAGTTTTGTTCAGTAATAGCGCCTTGGCCATGAAGAACGAGAGCAGCCATAGCGCCGCTTTGGCTGCTGTTGCCTCATCCCCTCGTGCAACCGCCCCCCATCAGGCCATCGACCTGACTTATGCTGCGGAAAAGGCCACCAACTCAGTAGTCTACATCAAAGTGGCCAGCACCATGCGAAGCAATGAGCAAATACAGTATTTCGACCCTTTTGAAGATTTCTTTGGCGATTTCTTCGGTCGTAGACAAGCTCCTCGCCAGCAACAGCCCAAACAAACTCCCAAGCGAAGCGGAGCGGGTTCCGGCGTTATTCTTACAGCCGATGGTTACATTGTCACTAATAACCATGTGGTGCAGGATGCCGATGAGATTTTGGTCAAACTCAATGACAATCGCGAATTCAAAGGACGCATTATCGGTTTGGATAAGAACACCGATCTTGCCTTGATTAAGATTGAGGCAGACAAACTTACCCCCATCAAAGTCGCTTCGAGCGACGAACTCAAAATCGGAGAATGGGTGTTGGCTATTGGAAACCCTTATGGATTGACTTCAACCGTAACGGCGGGAATTGTTAGTGCCAAAGCACGTTCACTCAGTGCAGCTAACCCCGTGGAGAGTTTTATCCAAACTGATGCCGCCATCAATCCGGGTAACTCAGGGGGAGCACTGGTCAACGCCAATGGTGAATTGGTCGGCATCAATGCTATGCTTTACTCTCAAACGGGAGCCTTCACCGGCTACGGTTTTGCCATCCCTACCACGATTATGAATAAAGTGGTCGATGACCTCAAACAGTTTGGTGCAGTACAGCGCGCACTTTTAGGTATCCAAGGCTCTGACCTCTCTACTTATATTGATAGTGAAAAGGAAAAGGGTAAGGATATCGACCTCGGTACACTAAGTGGTGTTTATGTGGCTGAAGTGTCCGATGATGGTGCAGCCGCAGCCGCAGGTTTGGAAAAAGGTGATGTAATTACGGCTATCGATGACAAAAAGATCGAAAAGTTCGGCCAACTTCAAGAAGTCCTGACCACTCATCGTCCCGGTGACAAGGTTAAAGTGATCTACTATCGCAAGAAGAAACCCTATGTGGTTACCCTTACTTTGCGTAATGTCCAAGGTACAACCACCAACATTGAAAGTGTCGACACGGAGTCTATGGGGGCTGCCCTTCGTGCTCTCACCGATGCCGAAAAGAAAGAACTTGGTTTGCGTAGTGGTCTTCTTGTGAGCAGTATCCGTGCTGGTAAGATGCAGGATGCAGGAATCACAAAGGGAATCATTATTACTCAAATCAATGATCGAACCATGAACAGCGTAGCCGACTTTGAAGAAGCTGTTAAAGCAGCCAATATGAGTCAGGACCGTGTACTTTGGATTCGTGCTAAAACCCAAAGTGGTCTGAATCGCTCTTATACCATAGAGTTAGGCGATGTAAAGAGCAAGAACAAAAACAAGAAGTAAAGCTCTACACGCAACGTCTTCAGTCTTGGAGAAAATAACCCAATGTAATTGTAGGAAACTAAGTCATACGAACAACCGCTATCATTGAGCTTCTTGCTCGTGATGGCGGTTGTTCGTTGTAAAAGGATACTGTCCTCAAAAAGAGTGTAAGTTTCGATAGTGTCCTATATTTGCGGACAATACCGACTTTTCACTTATCAAAGCTTTTTAAGGGACGACTAGGTATGCAAGGTCACTAGCAACGCATCGTTACCATATCCTTTGAAATGCCCAAAGCATTTCCAAAGATTGGTACGGAGCCTGCCGTTCCCTCATCTACCGTGAATAAGCGAAGAATACGTAAATCGTAATTTGTTTATTCTTCGAGTGTTGCGAAGTGGGCAACTACCTCGGGGTGGTTGGCTAAGAAAGGAGAGAGACGACGAGCGAAGGAAACGGCAAGCGTGGATTTGGCGCGGGAAAGACCGACGTAGAGCAGACGTGCTGTTTCATTTCGATCATCAGGGTTGCTGCGTGGATGAGGATAAACGCCTTCGGAAATGTTGTAGAGGATGACGTGATCGAACTCTAAACCTTTGGCCTTGTGTAGAGTCATAACGAAGATACGCTCCGAGAAGAGATGGTTGTCGAAGAGGTCGGCCTCGTTAAAACTACGGATTTCGTAGAGATGGGCGTTGATTTGCTCGTGGAAGGTCTTTTCGGTCGGAATGATTTGTTGGAAGAGTCGGCAGATTTGAGATAAGAAGGGAAGAGGATTAATGGCTTTGCACTCCATCATTTGCTGATGGATGTGAGCAAACTCATGGTCGAAGCTATGGGTAGTGTCGATGAGAGGAGAATAGAGAAGCTCTTGTGTATGGTGGTAGAGCGGAGCATAATGAGTGAGCAAACGGTTGCGCATAGTGCGCGTCCAGTTATTTTCCAAGAAAGCGATTTGCTCTGCTTTACGAGGCTCAATGAGGGTACAGAGGTGTAGGAGGAGAGCAACGGTGGCACGGATGTCATCGGCAGCATTGTGAGAGTTGACCCCCTCGAGTTGGTAGGTGTTGAGCAAATCGACCAGTCGATAGTGTTGGAGGTGAGGGTCCAGCAGACGTGCCAGTTTGAGGGTGTCCCAAGCAGGGCGATGGGTCAAGGTGAGATGCGGGGTGCGCCGACGAAGATTGGCGATGAGGATGTGGAGGTCGAAATTGACGTTATGTCCTACGAGTTCAGCATCGCCCACGTAATCAATAAAACGAGCGAAGGCTTCGTCTGGATTGAGGTGGGCGCGGGTGCGGTATTCTTCGACCATGGGGTTGGGCAAGTCGCCCAAACATTCGGGAATAACTTGGTCGGTCTCGATGATGAAATCCAGTTCGCTGCCTTCGATAATCTTTCCGTTGCAGAGTTTTACTGCCGCAATCTGAATGATGTCGTCGTGGAAGATGTCGGTGCCCGTGGTTTCGGTGTCAAAGACTACGATAGTGCGTTCCTGTACGCTGCGAGCTACTTCAAGGCAGTAACTGCTGCAGTCGTAGTGCATGAGGTCGGTTGGGGTGAGGCCGAGGGTACGCATTCGCTGGAGGCAGCGGCGGGCGTAATCCATGGAGTCAATGACCCCCATTTGGTGCAGCAGGCGCATCCAGTCGCTATGGCGCGTGTCGTTGAGCACTACGCAAAAATGGGCATAGAGAACTTTGAAGTCGATACTTTTGAACACATCGCGGTGGGTGATGCGCAGATGGGGAAGTGAATGGGTAGCGAGGGCTGCGGAGAGGAGTTCGACTTCGCGGTTGCTACGCACGAGAATACCAATGTTCTCATCGGGAGATTGCTCATATAGTCGGTGGGCCTGTTGAGCGATAATCTGAGGTTGAGTGCTTTCATAAGCCCCCGTTTGCTCACCGCGCAACAGAAGCAGACCATCGTCAATATATCGGTTGTTGACGGCGGTGGGAAGTTGGTCGGTGGGCACTTGGAGAACGCTGTGGGCATAGTCGTTGAGAAAGTCGAGGAGATAACTTGGACTACGATAGTTGTTGGAAAGATGGAAAACACGTCCTTCGCATAATTGAGCAAGCCGACTCACACTTTGCGCATCGGTCCCCATAAAGGAGTAGATAGCTTGTCGCTCATCACCGAGGTAGAGCAGTGTGGCATCAGGTGCGGCGAGGAGATCAATGATGGCGAGTTGGAGTGGATTGAGATCCTGCACCTCATCGACTTGCAGCCAAGCATAGGCCGGTCGTGTCACCGTTTGCTGAGCAAGGTGAGCATAGGTGAGGATGAGAATTTCATCGAAATCGATGAGGTTGTTGTCACGCTTGTAGTCGATGTAGCGTTGTGCAAATCGGAGATAGGCGGAAGAACTATGCTTGTGGAGGTGAAGGTCGGAAGGAAAGTTATTTTGGCTTTCGATAATGCGGCTGACAGCATTGAGAGTTTGGCGAATGTCGGTGGGGGTGAGGCTGCGCGACACATTGTCTTCCGTAAAAGCTTTTTGAGCCAAATCGGTGAGGATTTCGGCTTGATCTATATCGTCGATGATGGTAGTGTCGAGGGGAACCAGTGCATTGTCGAAGAGAAAACGGATGCAGAAGCGGTGGATGTTGCCTACGAAAAGACCATCGGGCATACGTCCGATGACTTCCGCCACACGTTCTGCCATAGAACGTGAGGCGCGGTTGGTGAAGGTGAGGCAGAGCATTTGCTCATAGGGCACATGGTCGTTGGCGTGTGCTTGGACGATGCGGTGGGTAAGCAGGTGGGTTTTGCCGCAACCTGGTGCAGCGAGAACCAAAGCACGGCCTTGTGAAAAGCGGACAACAGCTTCTTGTGCCGCGTCAAACTGAGGGTGGAAGGTAGACATGGTGGGGGAGATAAGAGGTGAGGGCAGCTGTTTTATCGTGATAAGGTTAGGCTGTGGTCAGAGAGGCGTAGCAGCCGAGTTTGTAGAGTTTAAACACCCAAAGAAAGGGATGAGTGGAAAGAAGATGGCGACGCTCAATGGCAGCGAAGCAGTGATGCCAGCAGCGAATGAGGGGGAGCAGACCATAGTGCGACAGGCGAGCATGGAGTCGGGCGATGTGAGCATGGTCGGTGAGAGGTGCCCCAAGACGATGGAGTACACGCAGAGCGGTTTCTGTATTGCGCAGAAACTGCTCGTTGCTGTTGATGCCCATGTGGAGGAGTGGGTTGTCGATGTGCAGGATAGAAAAGTGGTGCTGAATGAGGGTGTAGCCCATGAGGGCATCTTCGTAGCCGTATTCGGTGCAACGCTCATCAAAATGTACTTGCTCAATCACCTGGCGAGAGAAGAGGACATTGAATGTTGAAAAGTGAGCAGCGGGGTGGGCATTGCGATAATCGATAGTACGTATGCGTTGGGCGGCGTGTTCGTACTTCAA
This sequence comes from uncultured Alloprevotella sp., assembly GCA_963544845.1. Lineage (GTDB taxonomy): Bacteria > Bacteroidota > Bacteroidia > Bacteroidales > Bacteroidaceae > Alloprevotella. Next base: position 52,880 of record CAUUGL010000010.1, on the reverse strand, counting down.
TCGCAGTTCGTGTCCGCGAGGTGCGCTTTCGGGGGTGCGTATGCTGCCTACAATCACATTGGCGGCCGTTCGCTGCATCCAGTAGTCGTAAAGAAAACTCTCGCTGCACACTTGTGCATCGGCATCCATCAAGAGGAGGTAGTCAAATTGGGCTTCTGTGAACAGCCAGTTGCAGATAAGGGATCGGCCACTGTTGTTCTGCATACGGACATAGCGCGTGTTGTCGAAACATTCCATCATTTCATTACGGGTAATGATGGAGGTGTCGGTACTGGCATCATCGGCAACGATGATTTCGTAGTCGAATGCCGCGACACCAAACTGGGCTTGCAGCTCTTCACATTGTTGGTGGAGGTCGGTGACCAAGCGTAAGCAGTCGACGTTGTAGGTCGGGATGAGGATGGAGAGCATAAGGCGGAGGATTCAGAAAACAAAGTACCCACACGACTTTAAGCACTGTTGGGGATAAAGTCGTGTGGGTGTGTAGGAAGTGACAGGATTAGTGAGCTGCCATAAATTCGTCGAGGAAGCGCACGTCGTTTTCCGAGAACAGACGGAGATCCTTGACTTGGTATTTGAGGTTGGTGATGCGCTCCACACCCATACCGAAAGCATAGCCTTTGTAAATTGTGGAGTCAATACCGTTGGCTTCGAGGACGGCAGGGTCGACCATACCGCAACCGAGGATTTCGACCCAACCCGTATGCTTACAGAAGCCGCAGCCGTCACCACCGCAGATGTTGCAGGAGATGTCCATCTCGGCAGAAGGTTCGGTGAAGGGGAAGTAAGAGGGACGCAGACGGATTTGAGTGTCGGCGCCAAACATTTCACGAGCGAAGGTGAGGAGCACCTGTTTCAAGTCGGTGAATGAAACATCTTTATCAATATATAGCCCTTCGACTTGATGGAAGAAACAGTGGGCGCGTGCCGATATGGCTTCATTGCGATAAACACGACCGGGACAGATGACGCGGATAGGGGGCTGTTGTTGCTCCATCACGCGACTTTGTACGCTCGAAGTGTGGGTGCGGAGGATGATGTCGGGGTGGCTTTCGATGAAGAACGTATCTTGCATGTCGCGCGCAGGGTGATCATCGGCAAAGTTCATTGAGCCAAACACGTGCCAGTCATCTTCAACCTCCGGGCCGTCGGCGAGCGAAAAGCCCATACGCCCGAAGATATCGATGATTTCTTGTTTGACGAGCGAGAGGGGGTGACGGGTGCCCAAAGCAATAGGGTAGGGCGTGCGGGTAAGGTCAAGGTCGCTGTGATCTTCCTCTGCTGTCGCGAGTTGTTGTTTCAGTTCGTTAAAGCGGTTTTGCAGGGCATCTTTGAGTTCATTGACGCGCATACCCACTTCGCGCTTTTGCTCCGCAGGTACGTTGCGGAAATCAGCCATCAGCTGATTGATTAAGCCCTTTTTACTGAGGTATTTCAGTCGAAGAGCTTCGAGTTGTTCTTCGTTCTCGGCGATGAGATTGGACACTTCGGCGAGAATGTCGTTGATTTTGCTGATCATATCCTTATGGAGAATATTAAGATGTTTATTCGTATTAGTCTAATTTCAACACAGCTAAGAAGGCCTTTTGAGGTACTTGTACGTTACCAATTTCCTTCATCTTTTTCTTACCGCGCTTTTGTTTCTCGAGCAGTTTGCGTTTTCGGCTGATGTCGCCACCATAACACTTGGCAGTAACGTCCTTACGGAGTTGTTTCACTGTTTCACGGGCAATGATTTTTGCACCGATGGCAGCTTGAATGGCTATGTCGAATTGTTGGCGCGGGAGAAGTTCTTTGAGCTTTTCGCACATCCGTCGTCCGAAGCGTTCGGAGTTGTCAAAGTGGGTGAGTGTGGAAAGTGCATCGACCGGTTCTCCGTTGAGGAGAATATCAAGTTTCACAAGACGCGATGTGCGGAATTCGATAGGGTGGTAGTCGAACGAAGCATAGCCCTTCGAAATAGATTTCAACTTGTCGTAGAAGTCTATGACAATTTCGGCTAAGGGCATATCGTAGTGAAGTTCTACGCGATCGCCCGACACATATTCTTGTTTGATGAGTTCACCACGCTTGCCGAGGCAGAGGGTCATGATATTGCCGATAAATTCGGTGCGAGTGATGATTGAAGCGCGGATGTAGGGTTCTTCGATGTGATCGATTTCCATCGCATCGGGCATTCCGGCAGGGTTGTGTACCTCTTTCATCTCCATGTGCTTGTCGTAAATTTTGTAACTTACGTTGGGCACGGTGGTGATGACGTTCATGTTGAACTCTCGATCAAGACGTTCCTGCACAATTTCCATGTGGAGCAAGCCGAGGAAACCGCAGCGAAAACCAAATCCAAGGGCTACCGAGGATTCCGGTTGGAAGGAGAGTGAAGCATCGTTGAGCTGCAGTTTTTCGAGTGATGCGCGGAGCAGTTCGAAATCTTCAGTTTCAATGGGGTAAACTCCGGCGAAGACCATCGGCTTCACTTCTTCAAAGCCCTCAATGGCTTTGGAACAAGGGTTGTCGACAAGGGTAATGGTATCACCCACTTTTACTTCGGTGGCTGTTTTAATTCCGCTCACAATGTAGCCTACATCACCACAGCGCAATTCTTTGCGGGGTGAAAGTTCCATTTTTAGCACTCCGATTTCATCGGCCTTATACTCTTTGCTCGTGTTGACAAAAATCACATTCTCACCGCTGCGCATGGTGCCGTTCACCACTTTGAAATAGGCGATGATGCCGCGATAAGAGTTAAATACCGAGTCAAAAATGAGGGCTTGCAAAGGAGCGTCAGGGTCACCTTGGGGAGCAGGAATACGCTCAATGACAGCCCGAAGAATGTCGTCTATACCTTCTCCGGTTTTACCCGATGCGCGGATAATATCCTCCCGTTTGCACCCGATGAGTTCGATGATTTCGTCCTCCACCTCTTCTGGCATCGAGTTGGGCATATCACACTTGTTGAGTACAGGAATGATTTCCAAATCATGCTCAATAGCCATGTAGAGATTGGAAATCGTTTGGGCTTGTACCCCTTGTGTTGAGTCCACTACCAACAAACAACCCTCACAGGCTGCAATAGAGCGGCTCACCTCGTAGGCGAAGTCCACGTGTCCCGGCGTGTCGATGAGATTGAGCACATAATTTTCGCCATCAAGTTGATGGTTCATCTGGATAGCGTGACTTTTGATGGTGATGCCACGTTCTTTTTCCAAATCCATATCATCGAGCATCTGCCCTGCGGTCACTTTGATGGTCGAGGTGCGTTCAAGCAGACGGTCGGCAAGGGTGCTTTTGCCGTGGTCGATATGTGCGATGATGCAGAAGTTGCGGATATGTTTCATGTTGGGGAGACTTCTAAACAAGTGGTGTGAAGGGAAGAGAGTCGGGGGGTTACCGAATGTTGGTAATTTTATGAGTTTGGAGTGAGAGGCGCCATGTCGGATGGGCTTTGATAAAGTCTATGCAGGCCTCCATGATGGCCCTGTTCTTTTGTGTATCGCCCACATCACAAGGCTGGAGAAAACGATGAGCCGCCGTGATGTCTTCGTATGGGTTGGGCGTCGTTCCGTCGAAAACTACTTTGAGCTCATCGCAGTGGGTGAGAACAGGGCGGCCTTTGGGCTCAAAAGCATCTTTGGGAGAAAGCGTAATCCAATCGACATTGTCGGGAAGCGGATGGGTACCATTGGTTTCTACTGCTACAAAACGTCCGATGCTGTGAAGCGCATCGACCAATGATGCTGTGAGCGATAGAGAGGGCTCTCCGCCGGTGATGACCACATGGCGGGCGGGGAATTGTGCTACGGCCTCCACGATGGCAGCCTCAGTGAGTGGCTCTCCGAGTTCGTGGTCGGTGTCGCAAAAGGAACAACGGAGGTTGCAGCCGCTCAGGCGAACAAACACGGCAGCCGTTCCTGTCCAGTAGCCTTCGCCTTGTAATGAGTAGAAAATCTCATTGACCTTCATTAGAGAGCAGCATTTTCAAATCCGGGTTTCACGTAGACGGCAATGTTGCCTTCACTCTCTTGAAACATCACCTTGTAAGCATTAGGCACTTGTTCGCAAATCCATCGTGCCATATTCTCGGCGGTCGTGTTGAAGTCGAGAATGTCATTGACATTGCGGTGGTCGAGTTTCTTTTGTACACGCTCTTTGACGTGGGTGAAGTCGGTCACCATCCCGTTGTGGTCAAGGGTTTCGGCGCAACAAAACACGGTGACGACACCGTTGTGGCCGTGGAGGTGGGTGCATTTACTCTCGTAGTCAAGCACAAGCTGGTGTGCGTAAGAGATTTCAATGCGTTTCGATATGTAATACATAATGTGAATGGTCGAAAAAGAATCAAGTGGTATTCCAAAGAATACCCATTAAAAATGACTGCAAAGATACACTTTTTTTTCCGTTTTCACAAATTTCTTACTGCTCCTCCTGCCGTGGTGTTGTGAGGGAGAGCAGTTCGAGGGGGGAAGAAATGTAGTGGTCGGCGTTCAAAAGGCGTAAGTCCGACTCGTCGCGAAACCCCCACAATACCAGTGCGGAACCCACTCCGGCCGCTCGTGCCGTAGCATGGTCTACCTCACTATCGCCCACATAGAGGGTGGTTTGCGGGGTGGAGCCCAGTTGCTCCATAGCCGAGACTACGGAGTCCGGATGAGGTTTGCGCCGTGTTGTGGCACTTTCGCCGATGGCAATGTCAATGAAGTCGGCAAAGAACAAACGATGCAGCTCCGACACTGCGGGTTGGAGCTTGTTGCTGACGATTCCCATTTTGACGCCGCGCCGCCGAAGGGCTTGGAGCAAGCTCATAATGTCCGGATAGGGAGCGGTTTGTTCAAGGCAGTGTTCAAGATAGTGGCTGCGGAAGGATTGAAAAACAACTTCAACCTCCGCTTCTGAAAGTGTGGAGGGCACGGATTGTGCGATGAGATGGTGAATACCGTTTCCTAAAAACGCGCGCACCTCCCTTTGTGAGCGCAAAGGGAGGTGGTGGGTGGAAAGGGCGTGATTGACGCTGGCGGCCAAGTCGTTCAAAGTGTTGAGCAAGGTGCCGTCAAGGTCAAAAATAAGGGTTGAATACATAGATGTGTACGAGGGGGAAATAGTGCAAAAACAGCAGTGAGGTGAGTGGGTAAATGTGGAGACTTAGCGGCGGCCACCGATGATTTGTACGCCACCTACGTTGCGGGTGCTGCCCGACTGCTGTTGCTGTTGTTGTGGGAAGTTGGTGTTGGGGCGGCTCTGCCGATTGTTGTCGGGTGTTTCTATGTGGTAGTTGTTGCCGGTATTGTTGTTGAACCCGTTCCTACGATTGCCGCGCACGATGGTGTTGCTGTCAAAGCTGTTGTTGCGGTAATTGCTGCCGGCATTGTTGTTGAAATCATTTCCACGATTGCCGCGCACAATCACGTTGTTGTCAAAGCCACTATTTCGGTTGTTGAACCCACGATCGTTGTTGCGATAGTTGGAGTGGTCCCAATCCCGACGGGGGTAATTGTTGCCGTACGCTCCTTCATAGTGGTTGCCATAGTGGTTGCGGTAACCATAATAGTCATTGTAGTCGTACTGCTCGTTGTAGCGATAGCCGTTGTTGTAGTTGTAGCCGTAGTGTTCAGTAGGGATATAGTTGTCGCGCATACCACCTTTTCGACCGCTGAACACTATGCCGCGATAGGGCGAAAGTGTGCCCGGCCGACGCTGTGCCCAACGCGTACCGGAATAACTTACATAGACGCCGGGGCGGTCGTAATAGAAATAGTCGGGACGGGTGTAGCGGTCGTAGATGCTGAAGACAAACCGATTGCTGCTCCAAGAAAGTGGACGGAAAAAATAGTCGGCACTGCGATAGAGCGCATATTGCCAATCGAAGAGGATATAGCGGAGATCGGCATCACGAAACGACCAATAGTTGCCGAAGAGGTCGTAGCGGTTGTCGATGGCCAAGAGATAGTCGAGATTCACCTCATAGCAACGCTCGTATTGTTCGGGCGTGAGGTTAAGTTCATAGGCCATTTTGTCAGTCAGGAAGTAAGCGTATTCGCGGGCTTCTCTGTAGCTCATCGCGTTGAGAGCCGAGGCGGCAACGAGGAGGACGAGGGAGAGCAAAAATCTTTTCATAACATCGTAGTTTTATGCCGATAAGGGAGGTTCGACAGTGATTGAATACCGCAAATGTCGGAAAGAAAATCAGAATGGCAAGACCTCAGCGCGATTATCTTGAAGTTTTTAGGTTTTGTTGAGATATGCACCTTTGAATGCTTGTTGTTTTCACAATTCTAACCGCTTCTAATCAAGGCGTATCAGTCCCGAAGGCGTGCGGCGGCGCAGCACTTCAAGTTGCGGTTTGTCGGGAAAAGGCAGTTCATTGATGGCATTTTGCACGGTTTCGCGTGCCAATTCCGGACGATTGTTCTCTTCGCTGAGATGACAGAGCCAGATGCGGCGGGTGGTCGGAGTGAGATGTCGGCGTAAGGCTTCGGCGGTGAGACGATTGTCCAGGTGTCCGTGCCCCCCTGAGATGCGTTGTTGTAGAAATGGAGGGTACGGGCCGTTTTCGAGCATCGTGCGGTCGAAGTTGGCTTCAATGATGAGATGGCGTGCCCGTTGCACAAAGGGCACCATCTCTTCGGTGAAGCTGCCGGCATCGGTAATCAAGCAGAATGTGGGACGAGCATCGGCCGGTTCGGGGGTAAAGATGTCGTCGCTCTTTTCGGGCTGAATGAGTTCGATGAAATAGCCGTTGTTGTCGCGTGAATCGTGCGGAACGGAGAAGGGGGTGATGCGGAAGTTGCCCACTTCAAAGGGCGTGTTGAGCTCGGTGGTGTGCTGCTGTTCGAGAGGAACTTTTTTTGTCATAAACCGATTGCGCATCATGCCCTCGTGCACCCGAGCAGAGGCGTAGACAGGGATGTGAAATTGGAGGGCGAGCGGGCCGACGGCTTTGATGTGGTCGGTATGGTCATGGGTGACGAGAATGGCGGCAATGCGCGGGAGGGTGAGGCCATAGTCGCTCAGATGTTTGCGGAAGGCGCGCACGCCGATGCCCAAGTCGATGAGAATGGCGGTGCCGAGAGATTCGAGATAGTAGCAGTTGCCGGAGCTTCCACTACCGAAACAGATGAAGTTCATGAGTGATGAGGTGGGAGATATAAAGTGGGGACGATGGAGGGCAGAGGGAGAAGGAATGCGCCAAGGGAAGGCTTCAACAGCCTTATCTTAGGGAGATTTATTTTCCTCCTTAGGGAATTTAATTCCCAACCTATGGGAATTCAAATTCCATTATATTGGGAATCGAATTCCCTTATAAGAGAATTTTAAGGAAGTCGTATTCCCTTTTTACATCGTCATAAAACAGCCTCGTAGACGGCACTGCTGCCTACGAGGTTGGAAGGATTGGGGGATACCGAGGGAGGATTAGAAAGGAAGTCCTACGGCAAAGTGAAGCGCAAAGTCGCGACTGAAACGCGGGTGGAGGACTGGGTAGTGACCGCGTCCTGAGGACACCGTGGGATTGATGGCTTTCATACCGCCATCAAATCGAAGAATGAAGTAGTTGAGGTTGAGGCGCAATCCCAGACCATAGGCCACAGCAATTTGCTTGTAGAAACTGTTGAAGCGGAATTGTCCGCCGGGTTGATCCATATAATTGCGTGTGTTCCACACGTTGCCGGCATCGACAAAGGCAGCACCTTCAAATTTCCAAAACAAGGCGGCGCGATATTCTGCAGAGAAATCGAGTTTGAGATTGCCGGTTTGGTTGATGAAATCGATGTTGCCGTCTTTCCCTACATAAGCACCGGGGCCGAGGGTACGTACGCTCCAGCCGCGCACCGAGTTGGCACCTCCTGAGAAATAACGCTTTTCATAAGGAATAATCGTGGAATTGCCGTAGGGGATGGCGATGCCGAAAGCAGCATGGAAAGCCACGGAACTTTTCTCGTTGAGGCGTAGGCTCTGAGAATAGTCGAAGTCGGCCTTGACGTATTGCGAATAGGGGATATTGAAGAGGGTGTAGTGCCCATCGGTATTGCGGTGGATGCGGAGCACTTTTGACACGCCATAGAGCAGGTTGCCCGCACTCTCGATGTTGGCGCGCACTTGATAACCGTTGCTCTGATAGAGTTGACCGCCGGAACGTGAGCGGAGCGAATTGTAGGTGAAACCATAAGACGACTTCATAATGAAGAGATTCTCGTAGGAGTAACGCAGTATGGCATAGCGTGGGTCGTCGCCCTCAAGGTAGTTCCGGCGAAAAGTGTGTGAAATCCACGGCATAAATACATAGTTGAGCGAGAGGATATCGAGGTGGTTCTGCCAGTTGGGGCGGTTGTGCTTGTTCCAATTGAGTTGCCAAGCGGCCGTGAGTAGGCGACGGTGAAACTCGGGGCGGTTTTGAGAGTTGTAGAGCAGTGAGAGGTCGGTCGCGCCTTTGTAACGCCTTAGTCCTGCACGTGTGGTCGTGATGGGTAGGGTAGGGAGGCGCAATGTGCCTTCTATACCATATTCAATATAGTCTTGATGGGCATAGCCCTCAAGGTGTCGGATGGACTCGTAGGCACCGCGCAACTTCATGGAGAGCGACTCTGCTCCACGGAAAAGATTGCGATGGGTGTAGGCCAGTGTGGCTGCTCCTCCGAGGTCGCCGGCAGTGTTGGTGCCTTCGAGATCGAAGCTGATGCCGTGCGGCTTGTTGAGCTGCACGAAGATGTTGGTTTGCAAAGTGCTGTCGGACGGCTGTGGCGGGAGGTAGCGGATGGAAGAATAGTTTACCGCTCCGATCGCGTTGAGGTTTTGATAAGAATATCGAGTGGCACGGTCGCTGTAAAGACTATCAAGTAGTACGAAGCAGTTGCGGGCATAAACCAAGCGGTTAATCCGCTGTCGGCCGTTGGTGAAGAAATGTATGCCGCGATAGAAAGTGCTGTCGGTGGGCTGCCCGTCTTCGACATTCTCGTAGAGGTTGATACGTCCGATGCGGTAGGCGCGATAGGCCATGGCACGGTCGGTGTTGGGCGGCAGTCGGAAGTGGAAGGTGAGGTCGATGCCGGTTGAGTTGGCGATTGTGTCGGCCGTGTAGTTCACAAACTCATTGTTGATGTTGGCAAAGCCCTTGTTCTGCAAGAGTTGTACGATGCGGTTGCGTTCGGCGTCCAATATGGAGAGGTCGAGCGGCATTCCGCGATAGAGTAAAGACCGGCTGCTGTCGGCACGTACAATCGCGGTAATGGTGTCGCTGTCGTAGAGTTGACGGAGGGACTGCACATAGGAGCGTCGGCCTGCTTTCATTCGGTAGGTCAAATGCGTGCGCCGATTCTTCTGTCGCACTTCGGTGGTGACGCCGGCATGGAGATATCCTTTGGCACGGAGTGCGTTTTCGAGTGAAGTCTGCGAGTAGCGCATCAACGTATCGTTGTAGATGACGGGAGCTTCCCCAATGCGGTGCATGATACGGTTGAAAAGGAAACGGTCGCTGGTGCCCGACATACAATAAATTCCTAAAGGGACTTTGACGGTGCTGAGCCAACGGAGATTGGGCTCTTGGCGGATGTGGGAGCGGTAGTCTGCCGGCTTGATTTGAGCAACGTCGCTTTTGAGACGGACGCTGGCAAGAAGTGTTTCTCCCTCAGTCATAAAACGGATGGGGGAGCAAGCTGCAAAGAGAGTCAAGCACAGACTCACGATAAGGAATGAACGGAAAAACTTCACGAAAAGAGGCGATTTTGAAGTGCAAAGGTAGGCATTTGTAGAAAAATGCTCGTATCTTTGCACCATAAATTTATGTAAACTCTCCATGCTCTCGAAAAACAAACAGAAGTATATCCGCCGACTTGCGCTTAAAAAACACCGTGATGAATCAGGGTTGTTTATTGCCGAAGGGCCGAAGGTGGTGGGCGACTTGCTCCCACTCCTACCTTGTGTGCTGCTGTGTGCGACAGAATCCTATTTGCAGGCAAATCCGGAGGTGAAGGCGGAGGAGGTGGTGATGGTGGATGAGAGAACATTGGCGCAGATTTCACAACTCACAACGGCGCATGAAGTGTTGGCGGTGTTTCAACAACCGCGCCCTGCTGAGAGCGACCTTTGTGAGGTGGCAAAGACGCACTTGTGTTTGGCCTTGGATGGCGTGCAAGATCCCGGCAATGTGGGCACGATTGTACGTATTGCCGACTGGTTCGGCATCGAACATCTTTTTTGTTCACGCGATACAGCCGATGTCTTTTCGCCTAAAACCGTACAAGCGACTATGGGAGCTGTTGGTCGTGTGCAGATACACCAAGTGGATTTGGCAGATTGGATAAAAGAACTGCCCAAAGAGGTGAATGTCTACGCGACAACTTTGGAGGGGCGAAATCTGTATGCAGAACCTCTTTCATCGGCAGGAGTTATCGTGATGGGGAATGAGGGAAAAGGCATTTCGGCCGAAGTGTTGCGCCATGTAAATCGCCAACTTTTCATTCCCAACTATCCTGCCGATCGTTCCACAAGCGAAAGTCTTAATGTCGCTATCGCCACGGCCATCGTTTGCGGAGAGTTTCGTCGTCGTTTGTCTTGATTTAGTAGTTATTGGTTGCTTATGTCTTCTTTGTTCTTTATAATCCCATTGGTCACTATGGCCGTATCCATCGTGTTGCTGGCTTGTCTCCGCTGGAGCGCTTTCTCCACCTTGGTGAAATGGGCTTCGGTGCAGCGTGGACAAACCTTGTCCGAGGGTACAGCTTTATTTATCAATGAGCAACAGAAAGTGAATCATCTTCCGCCGCGCGTATCGATTGTAGTGCCGTGTGAAAATGATGCTTGGTGGGTTGAACGCCATTTAGAGTATTTGCTGAAACAGAACTTTGAGAATTTTGAGGTGATTGTGGCCGATGCCTCTGTAGCAGAAGATGCTACCGAACATATCGTGAAGCGCTTGCAGAGGCAATATGCCAATTTGCGCTACACGGCCGTGCCTAATACCAACCGCAACATTGTGCTGCGCAAGTTGGCGCTCACCTTGGGCGTGAAAGCCGCATGGGCGCCTTGGGTGGTGTTTATCAATCCTGAAGGGGCACCCGAAAGTTCGAATTGGTTGGCACATTTTGCCCGCCGTTTTGATGATACAAAAGATGTTGTGATGGGGTATGCCAACTATGATGATAGTTTAGGGAGTCCCGGTCGAAGAGCCGTTTTGCAGCGGGCTCATCGCTTTGCACAGCAGGTGCAGGCGCTGGCACGTGGAACGGTGGTGGGGTGCGATGCCTGCAATGTCGCATTTCGCCGTGAGTGGTTTTTAGCTCAAGGTGGTTTTGTGGATAGTCTTTCGCTTCCTTATGGAGAGTGTATGATGCTGGTGGCTTTACGTGCCGAAGCACAACGCATCTCAGTGGTACTGCATCCTGAAGCCAAAGTGCGCATTCCTTTGCCGGACATAGAAGCACTGCGCGAAGAACGTCACCAACAGCGAGAGGTGCATCGTCTACTTCCGCACCGCCGTTGCTGGACTTTTGTGCGCGATAGTTTAGCCTCCTCTGCACTTTGTTTGGCTCAAATTTCTGCCTTGTGTTTTGTGCTCACGAGGATAGTTTACTTTTTCGGGGCTCAATGGCCTTGGTTGCGTGAAGTCGGTATTCTTCTTCCCGTAGATTTTCCTGTTTATGCTTGGAAGGACTTGTTTTATGATGTTCCGGCTCTCATCTTGCTGCTTGTACTTGTAATCTATCCTTTGCGAGCCACATGCCGATGGCTCAGCGCGTTGGGCGAGGAGGAATATGGCTTTTACATCTACATTTACGAATGGTTACAGCCTTGGCGAGCTTCTCGGTAGAAAGTTTTTTTCGTTTATTTTATTTCATAAATACGAATTTGGCAACTGGATTATAGAAAAAGGGGACTGTTTTTTAATTACTTTTAGGAATAAACTCTTTGGTTTATTTGTTTGCGCAGTAGGAAATAAGTATTTTTGCAGGCGGAACCTCACTTATGCGCCAATGCACACCATTAGTTTTTCTCGAATTTTTTCTCTCGTTTTTGCGTTTTGTTTTGCCACAACTTTCTTTGGGCAGGACCTGATAGCTCGTCAAGCACCTATTGATCGGAAAATGAAAACGATAGACTCCGTATCTATCAATCGGGTGATTAAGCGTGCGGAGATAACGAACTACGAAACGACCGAACTGTATACCACCTGGAATACTTCGAAGGTGCATTGCTATGGTAATGCCGTCTTGCCTGAAAGTTATCGTATTGATTTGCGAGGTTTTGCCATGCCTACCCCAAGCCGCGTTGTGACTTCCAAGTTTGGCTATCGGCCGGCTTTCCGTCGTGTGCATAAAGGGTTGGATATTAAAGTCTATACGGGTGATACGATTGTTGCCGCATTTGATGGTAAGGTAAGGATTGCCGACTATGAAGCTGCTGGTTATGGCTATTACGTGGTCATCCGTCACAAGAATGGATTGGAAACCATCTATGGGCACCTCTCTAAGCAGTTGGTAAAGTCGGGCGACATCGTGAAGGCCGGCGATGTGATTGGTTTGGGAGGAAACACCGGCCGTTCCTATGGTTCGCACCTTCACTTTGAAACGCGTTTGCTGGGAGTAGCCATCAATCCCGCCTTGCTCTTTGACTTTGTTAATCAAGATGTGACAGCTGATTACTTTGTGTTTCATGCCAATGAGGATTATTCAGGAACTGCTACTCGTCTGGCTGCCAAAACGGATCAAGGAAGTGAACATACCATCTCCAGTAGCCTTGCGATGCAGCAGTCAAAGCATTACAAAGTAACTCGTGGAGAAACCCTCTACTCTATTGCCGAAAAAACAGGACTAACCGTGGCAATCCTCTGTAATCTTAATGGGATTAGCACCTCCGAAAAGCTCAAGCCCGGTCAGATTCTCAATCTCCGTCATTAAAAGTTTACGAAACTTTCGTAAGCAAGATGAAATACTACTTTTCTCAATACCGCAAAACTTGTAGCTCTTCTCTGCAAGTTTTGCGGTATTTTTTGGCAAAGAAAATATTGCTGTCTCGTAAAAGTTTTTCAAAAGATATAATATCATCACTATAAATTGGGGAAGACCTTTTTGGTAGAAAGAAGTGGTGCGCGGCAAATGGAACCAAAGAGCGAAAATCCTCGCGCGTACGCGCGCATCCCTTGCAAAATATGTTTTTATCCTTCACTTCCTTCACCGAATGGGATTATCTTGCTGTTAGACAGAGTGTTGCGAGAAATGGCTAAAAAATAAAAATCTTTCGTTTTACAGACGTCTTCTCGCCACGGCATTGCTCAAAACTTATGCTTCGTTTTGGCACTGCTCGTCCGGCTGAACGAAAACGTTCACCGAGGAGGGGCAATTTTGAGAGGATGACCGAGGCGGTGAAGGAAGTGAAGGAAAAAACACGAAATTTGTGTGTATGACGCGCGCGTATGCGTGTGTGCCGAGTGCGAGCATTTTCCTCAGAGGTAGTTTGATTTAGATAGGAGCCGAAAAAAACTACCTCTGAGGTAGATTGAACAACATTACAGGGAGGGAGTTGAAATGTTAAAGTAGTGTTAAAGTCGAGGTTCAGTGGTAAGAATCGAAGATGAGATGTCTATATATAAACAGGGGGCTTGCTTTTTTTGAAAAAGAAAGCCCGAAGTCCTGTTTTAAGGGCTTCGGGCTGGTATTTTCTCTGGCTTTGAGGTTTACCGGACAGCAACACAAAGAAAAGAAACGAGCACCACCTTAGTCCTAAGGGAAGAACTTCTCTAAGTGAAAAATAGCAACTCTTATCGACAAAATAAGGAAACAGGGTGGAGAAAAACGACTTTTTCTACCTTGAACACAAGGTTAGGTCATCCTTTTTCACTACCTTTGCATCACATTCAAACATTAAGCCAGCGGTAATGAAACTTATCTTAATGACTCGACCAGAGTTCTTTGTCGAAGAACATCAGATTCTTACAGCGCTTTTCGACGAGGGATTAGACACACTTCACCTCCGCAAACCCAATACTGAACCGGTCTATTCAGAGCGTCTGATTTCGCTCATTCCTGAAGCTTATCGACGGAATATAGTTGTGCACGATCACTTTTATCTCAAAAATGAATATGGATTAAAAGGGATTCACCTTAATCAACGTAATCCTGAACTTCCTCAGAATTACAAAGGACACATCTCTTGTTCCTGTCAGACAGAGGAAGAACTAAAAGCCTGTGCCACGTTCTGTGATTACGAATTTCTTTCTCCTATCTTTGAAAGTGTAAGTGATGGCGAACTTAGTACAGAGTTTTCTTCTGCCCGCCTTCACGACTTCAGTAAACGACATGTCATCAATAAAAGAGTGATGGCTATGGGGAATGTGGGGTTAAACAACCTGCCTTTGCTCAAAGACTATGGCTTCGGTGGAGCCGTTGTTTTAGGAGACCTCTGGAACCGTTTTGACATTCATACAAATCACGACTATAAAAGTGTCATCAACCACTTTCGGAAGCTCCGAAAGGCGGTGAACTGATTTTCACTCTTGCTTTCACACCCACCCATTCAATAACCCAATCAAAATGAATAGTAAAATTAAGGTCTTCTCGGGTACTAAGAGCCGTTATCTTGCCGAGAAAATTTGCGAGAACTTAGGTTGTGAAATGGGTAATCTGACGATTACCTATTTTGCCGATGGCGAATTTGAAGTTTGTTATGAAGAGTCAATCAGAGGCTGTGATGTTTTTCTGATACAAAGCACCTTCCCATCCGCTGACAACCTCATGGAACTTCTCCTCATGGTTGATGCAGCGAAACGTGCTTCCGCTCGTACCATCAATGCCATTGTTCCCTACTACGGATGGGCACGACAAGACCGAAAAAGCAAACCGCGTGTATCTATTGCCGCTAAATTGGTGGCCAATATGCTCAGCATTGCAGGTATTGATCGCATCATGACGATGGATTTACATGCCGATCAAGAGCAAGGTTTCTTTGAAGTGCCGGTTGATCACTTATTTGCTTCTACAATTTTACTACCTTATATCAAGCAGGCCAACCTCAAGAATCTTTGTATAGCAACTCCCGATGTGGGAGGAACAAAACGCGCTAGCACCTATGCAAAGTATTTGGATTGTCCGATGGTGATTTGCAATAAAACCCGTCAACGTGCCAATGAAGTGGCTTCTATGGAGGTGATTGGCGATGTTCAGGGTATGGATGTCGTTTTGGTTGATGATATGGTTGACACGGCAGGCACAATCACCAAGGCAGCCGATATTATCAAATCAATGGGAGCCAACTCTGTGCGTGCTTTGGCCAGTCACTGCATTATGTCTGGCCCTGCCGATGAGCGCGTAAGCAATAGTCAACTGGAAGAAATTGTATTCACTGACTCCATTCCTTATAAAGGAAAATGCAAAAAAGTTAAACAACTTACTGTGGGACCTCTTTTTGCAGAAACTATTCGTCGCGTTCTCAACAATGAAAGCATCAGTAGTCAATACATCATCTAACTGTCCACGCTTCATTAAGTAAAAAAGTGGTCATGCAGGAAGATAATCTTCCTGCATGACCACTTTTTGCTTCTTTCTAACTTTCAAAGCCACTCATCTCTACGCTTTTGCATTTCCTTTTAATCCACAAAAATCTATGCGTCGCACTTTCATCATTACTCTTTGGTGCTTGCTCTTTGGACTGATTCTAACCTTTGCCCTCGGTGTCTTTATGATTGAACGAGGGTGGATAGGCAATATGCCCGATCTCAAAGAATTACAAAACCCGATTAGCCGATTTGCCTCCCAAGCTTATACCGTGGATGGAGAGTTGCTCGGTACGTGGTCGCGCAATGAAAATCGTGTATTTGTGGTAAAAGATAGTATTTCCGACCATGTTTTCAAGGCGCTGGTAGCCACGGAGGATGCCCGCTTCTATAATCATTCCGGAGTGGATGCCAAGGCGCTTATGCGTGCCATCGTAAAGCGAGGTGTGTTGGGGCAGAAAAATGCCGGAGGGGGGTCAACCATTACTCAGCAATTGGCTAAACAACTCTATTCCGAACATGCGCAAAGCACTTTGCAACGTCTTTTTCAGAAGCCGGTAGAATGGGTGATTGCAGTTGAAATTGAGCGTTATTATACCAAAGAGGAAATCATGACGCTCTATCTCAATTATTTCGATTTCTTGCACAATGCAGTTGGTATTAAAACAGCTGCCAATGTCTACTTTGGCAAATCTGCAAGCAACCTAACCATCAATGAGGCTGCTTTGCTGGTTGGTATGTGTAAGAACCCTTCTTATTTTAATCCCGTTCGTGAAGGGGAACGTTGTCGTCAGCGCCGCAATGTCGTATTGCAACAAATGGTAAAAGCGGGGTATCTTGATGCAGATAGTTGTAAACGGCTGAGTCAAGAACCGCTCCAACTTAATTTTCATCGTATTGATCACAAAGAGGGAAAAGCAACTTATCTGCGTGAGTATCTACGACAAATTTTAATGGCCGAAAAGCCGGATAAACGGAATTATCGTGCTTGGCAAATGCAGCAGTTCTATAGCGATTCGCTATCGTGGGAGGAAAACCCTCTTTATGGGTGGTGTAAGAAAAATAAAAATCGTGAAGGTAAGAACTACGACTTGTATACCGATGGTTTGAAAGTTTACACGACTATCGATTCACGCATGCAGAAGTATGCTGAGGAAGCTGTGTTTAAGCAAGTGGCACTCAACTTACAACCTGCATTCAATCAGGGAAGGCGTACTTCTTCGACCTTCCCCTATTCTTCAAAACTTTCTCGTAAGCAAATTGATAAGATTCTCCATAAAGCCATTCGCCAAAGCGAGCGCTATCACACTATGAAAGCGGCTGGGGCTGACGACGAAGATATTCAGATAGCATTTGCAACCAAAGTTCCGATGACGGTTTACTCTCATCATGGAGAGATAGACACAGTGATGTCTCCCTTAGACTCTATTCGGTATTATAAGAGTTTTTTGCGTGCTGGATTGATGTCTATCGAACCTACAACGGGGTATGTGAAGGCCTATGTCGGTGGACTTAACTATGCATATTTTCAGTATGATATGGCCATGGTGGGACGCCGGCAAATTGGTTCGACGATGAAGCCTTTCGTATTCTCAATGGCGATGGAGGATGGTTATAAATCGAGTGATTTCATTTCCAATGCTCAACGTACCTATGGGGGGTGGACCCCTCGTAATGCAAATCATGCGCGTGCCGGGGAAATGGTTACCTTGAAATGGGCTTTATCTCAGTCAAGCAACTGGGCAACGGCCAATTTGATGAATGAAGTGGACAGAACGGGTGTCCGCCTTGCGGAGTTACTACGTACATTTGGAGTGGTTAATCCCGACCTCTACCCCTCTCTGGTGTTGTGTCTTGGCCCATGTGAAATTACAGTGGCAGAAATGGCCTCTGCCTATACCGCATTTGTCAATAAAGGAATTCGCTGTGCTCCCATATTGGTGACTCGTATAGAGGATAGTGATGGTAATGTGCTGGCAGAATTTACGCCTCGAATGAACGAGGTGATTTCGGAAAAGACCAGCTATGAAATGATAGACATAATGCGTGCGGTCATTGATCAAGGAACCGGGCGTCGTTTGCGCTATAAGTACAACTTGGAAGGACCTATTGCAGGGAAAACTGGTACGACGAACAACAATTCTGATGGATGGTTTGTTGGTTATGTTCCGCGTTTGGTTACAGCATGTTGGGTCGGTGGAGAAGATCGAGACATCCATTTCAACTCAACGGCACAAGGGCAGGGAGCATCGACGGCTCTTCCTATTTGGGGCATGTATATGAGTCGTGTGTTCAAAGAGGCTCAACTGGGATATGACCCCAAAGAAAACTTCTACCTTGGAGACGCAGCCCAAGTACCCGATTCTGTGCAAAGTGCTCCTCTTAATGCTAATACGAAGTCAGGAAAAGGAGAAAACAAAAACAATATGCCCGCCAAGTCCGAAATGTCAGATGACAAACTTTTTAATTGATTAGTCTATGAAGTTTATTGCCATAATCCCAGCTCGTTATGCCTCCACTCGATTTCCGGCTAAACCCCTTGCGTTGCTCGGGGGAAAACCGATAGTGCAACATGTCTATGAGCGCGTTTCACAAGTAATTCCTGATACCTTTGTGGCCACTGACGACGAACGTATTTTTACAGCAGTTGAGCAATTTGGTGGTAAAGCAGTCATGACTTCCATACAGCATCGGAGTGGAACCGACAGGTGCTATGAGGCAGCCTGCAAACTGAATATAGACTATGACGTAGTGATCAATGTGCAGGGAGATGAGCCTTTTATTGCAGCTTCACAACTATACACGTTGATGGATTGTTTTAAGCACGCGCAAACTGAAATTTCAACCTTGGTGAAGCCTTTCTCATCCAGCCAAGACTGGGAGGCGCTTTCCAATCCGAACTCTCCCAAAGTCGTGTTGGATACCCAAGACTTTGCCCTCTATTTCTCTCGCTCTGTGATTCCCTTCTTGCGTGGTGTTCCCCAATCAGAATGGCTTTTGCACCATACTTTCTATAAGCATATCGGAATTTATGCCTATCGCAAAGAAGCGCTACAAATCATTCAGTCTTTGCCTCAAAGCAGTTTAGAGATAGCAGAAAGTCTTGAACAACTACGTTGGTTGCAAGCCGGCTTGAAAATTCGTGTCGGACAAACTGATGTAGAAACCATCGGTATCGATACTCCAGAAGATTTGCAAAATGCAGAGATTTTCTTGAGGCAACAAGCATAAAACCTTGTTATCTCTTGGTAATATGCAAAAGTTATAGTAACTTTGCCGATATAGAGGGGGAATTTCTCCCCAAGAAAAATGTTCATGACTTTATTCTCCTTGGGTTTCTACAATATGACGAAAAACTTTCTATCTTTCATACTCTTCTTCTTTTCTATAGCTTTTCTCAATGCGCAAAAACTAGAAGTCGGGACTTATACCTTTCCGAAAACAAAAGCCGTCTATACTGGTGAGATGATAGGTAAAAAACCTTATGGGAAGGGCAGAACCATTTTTCTTAATGGGGATAGTTATGAGGGAATGTATGAAAACGGAAAGCGACACGGCTATGGCACTTACTTCTATGCTGATGGGGAGAAGTATGAAGGAGAGTGGTATAAAGATCAACAACATGGTCGCGGTACGTATTATTTCATTAACAACAATCGTTATGAAGGATTGTGGTATCGTGATTTCCGAGAAGGAAAGGGTACGATGTACTACTACAACGGTGATGTTTATGTAGGCGATTGGAAACAAGATAAGCGTGATGGCGAAGGCACTTATACTTTCGTCAGTGGCGCCTACTATCGTGGACATTGGATGGCCGATAAAAAACAAGGAAAAGGCACTTTTGATTGGCATGATGGCACACGCTATGAAGGACAATGGTTCAACAATTTGCGCAATGGTTATGGAACCTACCAGTATGCTGATGGTGATGTTTATACCGGTGAGTGGAAAGACGACAACCAAAATGGAAAAGGTATCTATAAGTTTCACAATGGTGATGTCTACGAAGGACATTATGTCGCTGGTGAACGGACCGGTGAAGGGGTTTGTAACTTTGCCAATGGCAACAAATATGTTGGAAGTTACAAGAATGGTGAGCAGAGCGGTATGGGAACCTACACCTGGAAAGGACAAGCAAGTTATACAGGAAACTGGAAGTCTGACAAACCTAATGGCCAAGGTATCTATAAAACCAAAGATGGTGATAGTTACACAGGACAATGGAAAGATGGGCAGATGGATGGCGAAGGGGTACTTCACACTGCCGCTGGAGAACGCTACAAAGGGCATTTTGAAAAAGGACTTAAACATGGTCGTTGCATAGAGATACAATCAGATGGTACGCGCTTTGAAGGCACTTATTCGGAAGGAGTGCGTAATGGTGATTTTATCGAATACGACCGGAATGGCAATAAAGTGGCTGCGGGTACTTACGAGAATGGACGACGACTTGAAACTTACAAGCGATAAGTTTGTTCTCATCCTCCAATCCAATATTCAACAATAGCATCATCAAAAATAGGAAAATATGGAAGTTCCGAAAAAACAGGAAGTACGCACTCAAAAAGAAATAAAAAAGGGTGTAGAAAAGTCCCCCATAGTTCTTAAAATCGTCCAAGACGATTCGTGGCTTGAGCCCTTCAATGGTGCTATTCAGGGACGTTATAAACATACGCTGCAAAAAATACACGAACTCACACAGGGCAAGCAGACTCTTGCGGAATTTGCATCTGGTCATCTTTATTTTGGTCTGCACCGTGAAGCCAAGCAATGGGTCTTTAGAGAATGGGCACCCAATGCGACACGAATGTTTTTAGTGGGCGATTTCAATCAATGGCAAGAACAGTCCGAATACGAGTTACAACGCATAGGAGAGAATGGCAATTGGGAAATCAAATTACCACTCGAAGCCATGGCTCATGGAGATTTGTTCAAACTTCATGTTTATTGGAATGGAGGGCAGGGTGAACGCATTCCCTCCTATGCTCATCGTGTTGTACAGGATGAGCAAACCAAAATTTTTTCTGCACAAGTATGGGCACCTGAGCAAACTTATCAATTTAAGCATACCAACTTCAAGCCTAACCGCAGCCCGCTACTCATCTATGAATGCCATATCGGTATGTCGCAAGATGCAGAAAAGGTGGGTACTTATAATGAGTTTAGAGAAAATGTTCTTCCCCGAGTGATTGCTGATGGCTATAACTGCCTGCAGATTATGGCCGTACAAGAGCATCCCTATTATGGTTCGTTTGGTTATCACGTTTCCAACTTCTGTGCAGCTTCCAGTCGTTGCGGCACTCCTGAAGACTTAAAGGCTCTTATCGATGAGGCTCATCAGCATGGTATCGCTGTTATCATGGATTTGGTACAGAGTCATGCTGTCAAAAATGAGATAGAAGGTTTGGGTAACTTTGCTGGTGATCCTCACCAGTACTTTTATGCCGGTGATCGTCGCGAACATCCTGCTTGGGACAGCCTTTGCTTTGACTACGGCAAGAATGAAGTGATTCACTTCCTTCTCTCGAATTGTAAATATTGGCTTGAAGAGTATCGTTTCGATGGATTCCGCTTTGATGGCGTGACTTCAATGCTTTATTATAGCCATGGACTTGGTGAGGCTTTTGGCGGTTATGGTGACTACTTCAATGGTCACCAAGATGACAATGCGATTTGCTACTTAACTTTGGCGAATGAACTCATTCACCAAGTCAACCCTCATGCCATAACCATTGCAGAGGAAGTGAGTGGTATGCCAGGTTTGGCTGCGCCCTTCAAGGAGGGGGGATATGGTTTCGACTATCGTTTGGCGATGAACCTTCCTGACTATTGGATTAAAACCATCAAAGAACTCAAAGACGAGGATTGGAAACCTTCTTCCATCTTTTGGGAACTGACCAATCGCCGTGCTGATGAGCAAAATATTTCTTATGCAGAGAGTCACGACCAAGCTCTTGTCGGTGACAAAACACTAATCTTCCGACTTATTGATGCCGATATGTATTGGCATTTCCGCAAGGGAGATGAAAACGAACGTGCCCACAGAGGCATTGCCCTGCACAAGATGATACGCCTTGTGACGGCCTCTACCACCAATGGCGGTTACCTCAACTTTATGGGTAATGAATTCGGCCATCCAGAGTGGATTGACTTCCCTCGCCAAGGTAACGATTGGAGTTACAAATATGCTCGTCGACAATGGAATCTTGTAGATAACAAAGAATTATGTTATCACTTCTTAGGCGATTTTGATCGTGCGATGCTCAACACCCTCAAATTAGAGCAAAACATTCAAAAACTCCCCGTTGTAGAGATTTGGCACAACGATGGTGATCAGATTTTAGCTTACCAACGTGGCAATCTTCTGTTTGTCTTTAATTTCTCTCCGGTCAACTCCTACACAGACTATGGTTTTATGGTGAAGAAAGGAGCCTACAAGGTTGTACTCAATACCGACAATCCAGACTTTGGCGGCTTTGGAAATACCGATGATAGCATCACTCACTTTACCACTGATGACCCCATCCTCGACGCTGATGGAAAGGGTTGGTTGCAGTTGTATATTCCTGCACGCTCTGCCGTTGTGTTACACAAGAGTAAATAGATGAAACTTCCCTCTTGCTTTTATTCCCTTTATCTCCGAAGAGTGCGTATCCTGCTATACGCACTCTTCGGAGTGTTTATCTTCTTCTACACCGGAGTACTTAAAGGAGAAAGTCTGACCGCATGGCTTTACCACTTTACCGAAGGGGCTTTCCTCATCAATCCAATATACTTTGGAGTTGGTGCATTATTCTTGATGCTTCTTGTCATCTATCTGCTTCAACGGTTTCTTCTTCCGAAAGTCTGCTCCCAATGTCCCAAAGTCACTTTGCATCGTACCTTGGGCATACTTCTTGTCGTATGTTTCAGTATGGGCTTTCTCACTCCTGCCGATGAAGCCCAAACTCTGGAATTGAAGATGGCACGTTTGTGCCTACAAGGGCGTTATAGAACAGCATTGTCAGTGGGCGAAAACTTTTTCCGACCTACGCCTCAGTTGCTTGCTCTAAGAGCATTCGCCTTGACACAACTGCAAAACGATACACTCCATACTCCTTTGGCTGAAAACTTCTTCGACTACCCCCTGCCCCCAAAGGCTAATTCGGCTATGCTTGAACTCGATTCAACAGCAGTTGGTGTTGCCCCCTACTACTCTTCGCTTATGTGTCGGAAAACTCAGGCTTCTACTGCTCTTCAGCATTCAAGGCGGCAGCACCTGTTGTTGATTGGTTTGCTTTTAGATAGAAAACTCGAAGATTTTTCCCTCAGCCTTCCGCCCAATCTGATTAATGACTCTCGTCCCGAAACTTTGCCCACTGCTTATCGTGAAGCCCTTGTGCTCTATCGCCGTACCCACTCACACCCCTTCATTCTTTACAACGCTGCAACGAGCGAGGCCAACTATCAAGATTTTCTCGATTTGCGACAGAAACTTCGCGCTACACATCCCCATTCTACCATAGCCGAGAGCAACTTGTTGCGCAGCGATTACGGTAAAACTTATTGGTATTTCTACCTCTATAATTCAATCAATTGACCCCTACTTTTATGGAAGAACTTCAACATATTTATCGTCGAGATGTCCTTGAATTCGTCACTATTGCCACCGAATTTTGTAAACAGCTTGAGCAATGTCCCGGTAGTGAGCGAGGAGAGTTTACCTCTCTCATGCAACGCTTTCTTCCCATGGTCTACCTCAAAGCCACAATGGTGGAGGAGGTCGAAGAAGGCATAGGTTATGTTGAACCCGCTGTTACCGAAGCCGACTACGAGTTTGTACGTACCAGCATCGCTGCAATCCTACGCAATGCCGATGATTACCTCGATGTTTTTATTGAAGATTTTCGCTACTCCGATGGCCCAGTAGTGTGTACCATCAGCGAGAGTCTTGCCGACTGCTATCAGTCACTCCGTAACATGGTCGAAGCCTTCCGCTCCGAAATCGATGAAGCCATGGAGGTTGCACTCTATGAATGTCTTGAGGATTTTCGTCTCCAATGGGGGCAAAAGCTCCTCGGTGCACTTCGTGCTTTGCACGAACTCGTCGCCTCGGGACAAGTTGATGAATTGTAGTCTCCGACTCTCACATTTTATGTTAGCACTCTTCACTCAAACTGATAAAAAACTCATTCCTACCCTGCCTCGTTACACCTTCGCCGGACGCATTGTCGTGGTGCAAAGTGAGAGTGAGGCAGAGCGTGCTGTGCGCTATCTCCGTACTTGTCCTCTGTTGGGGATTGACACCGAAACTCGACCCTCTTTTCGTCGAGGCATTACCCATCAGGTGGCGCTGTTGCAAGTGGCGGGCGGCAATCTTTGTTTTCTCTTTCGACTCAACTTTATGGGGTTTCCTGATTGTTTGGTACAACTCCTTGAGGATGAAAAACTCTGTAAGGTAGGCCTTTCTCTCAAAGACGACTTCCTTCAACTACGCCATCGTTGTCCCGGATTCACCCCACGCAACTGCATCGACCTTCAACAGATTGCGACTGCTATGGGGATTGAAGACATGAGTCTGGCAAAGCTTTTTGCCAACTTCTTCCGACAACGCATCTCCAAGACTGCGCAACTTACCAACTGGGAGGCCGATGTACTCGATGAGAAGCAGTGTATTTATGCGGCAACAGATGCAGATGCTTGCATTCAACTCTATCAACGTATGACGCAGCTTCAGGCATCAAAAGATTTTACATTACTTCCCCCTCCGCCCAAGCCTCAAGAGACAACCGAGACTACTACCACTTCTACTTCTGTGTGTTGCACAGTAAAAAAGGGTGATAACCCTCGTAAGACAGCGGCTAAGCGAAAGAGCAAAACCTCTGCAGCCAAAACTAAGCTCTCCAAAACAGCGACCGTTAAACGTAAAACCACCACACGTAAACGCACCACTTCACGCATCC
Organism: uncultured Alloprevotella sp.; assembly: GCA_963544845.1. Taxonomy (GTDB): domain Bacteria; phylum Bacteroidota; class Bacteroidia; order Bacteroidales; family Bacteroidaceae; genus Alloprevotella. The sequence continues at coordinate 28,463 of CAUUGL010000010.1, read as the reverse complement.
AATCTCAACGGTCTAAAGACGCTTCCTCATTATGAACACTCTCATTCTACGCCGTGGCAAATCTGAAAGTCTGAAACGCTTTCACCCTTGGATATTTTCTGGTGCCATCCTTGGCACACAGCCCCGTAACACTCCTCTCACTGAAGGCGAAGTTGTTCGCATTGTAGATGCAGAAGGACAATTCTTGGCCATCGGTCACTATCAAATCGGCTCTATTGCTGTTCGAGTGCTCACCTTCCAAGATGAGCCGATTGATTATGCTTTTTGGGTGCGCCGTTTGCGCCAAGCTTTTGTGATGCGTGCCTCTCTCGGTTTGACCAGCATTCCTGAACAAAACAATATTTACCGTCTCATTCATGGTGAAGGAGATCAACTGCCTGGACTGGTTGTTGATGTCTTTGCTCGTACGGCAGTTATGCAGGCGCACTCCGTTGGGATGCATTGCAATCGTGAAGTTATTGCCAAAGCCCTACTTGAAGCCTCTGAAGGGTTGATTGACAACGTCTACTACAAGAGTGAAACCACATTGCCTTTCAAAGCGAAACTTCATCAGCAAAACGGTTTCTTATGTGGTGAGACAGAGAATGATGTAGCTTGCGAAAATGGTTTGCAGTTTCACATTGACTGGCTTCATGGTCAGAAAACGGGATTTTTCGTTGACCAACGCGAAAACCGTAGTTTGCTTGAACATTACAGTCGCAATCGCGCTGTACTCAATATGTTCTGCTATACAGGTGGTTTCTCAGTCTATGCTATGCGTGGTGAGGCTCGCCTTGTACATAGCGTTGATGCCTCGGCTCAAGCCATCGAACTCACTCGGAAAAATATCGCTCTCAATTTTCCGGAGGATAATCGACACGAGGCTTATACCGAAGATGCTTTTCGATTTCTTGAACGTGCGGGAGGCGACTATGACCTTATTGTTCTCGACCCACCAGCCTTTGCCAAACATAAAGATGCTTTGCGCAATGCTATCAAGGGCTACACCCGTCTTAACGCCATAGCCTTTCGCAAAATTCGTCCTGGGGGAATCGTCTTCACTTTTTCTTGTTCGCAGGCAGTCAATAAAGATCAGTTCCGCTTGGCTGTTTTCACAGCAGCTGCCCAAAGTGGCCGCCATGTGCGCATTCTCCATCAGCTGCATCAACCGGCCGATCATCCCATTAATATCTATCACCCCGAGGGAGAATACTTAAAAGGGCTTGTTCTTTATGTGGAATGAGTTCCCTTTGGTATTTCCGAAAAAGTGGATGGTATCCTAAATTTGTGTGTAAGCTCCATTGCTCTTGTTTGTTTTTTCTTTCGCCATAAAAACAAGAACAGTGGAGCTTACACACTTTTTCGGACTACACCATCCTGAAAAGAGAACACATACCTTATAAGTTACTTCACAGCTTGGTTCTGACCATGATGGCTGTATTAAAGCCTGTGGCAAACCCTTCCTTTCTTACCCGTGCCTGCAGGATGAACGAGGATATTGTGAAGAGGACAAATGTGATAACAAGCCAGGCAGAAAGTACAGGTATCTCCCCATTCAGGACCGCCTTTTGCGTCAACGACAGTAATGTTTTTTAGAGGACAAACTTGCACACAGCGCTGACAAGCAGTACAACGATGGTCGGTGTAAAACAGGCGGGGGGAGATGAGAAAGCGATTGAAAAATTTGCGAATAATCCCGCTTTTCAAACCTGGTATACTGCCCTCCACAACCTCTACTACGTCCTGCTCTCTATCCATGATTTTCTGAGCAATAAGCGGAAGTAAAGCCTCGGCGTCACGCACCTTCTCCTCTGCCAACTCCGGATTATCTATATCGAAAAACGGAAGAGCTGTATAGGTGTTGGGCATGCGTAACGACCAAACAGCCGACAAACTATAACCTTTCTGAGCCAGCAACTTACGAAGTTGATGATGTGTATAACCAATATCGTCACCACAACAAAGGAGAGCAAAAACATATGTCGATTGGTCTTCTTTAAGCAACGGAAGATGGGTCAAAAAGGTTTCAACTGCAATGGGAAGCCCCCAACCATAAACAGGAAAGGCAAAGCCTATCGAAGGATAATCGGAAAAAGAATCAGGAAGAGGAATGGGCGACAAAAGCCACTGACGAATATCAATGGCTTTTATGTGAAGTAGTCGCGCTAGCAAAGTTGCTGAATAACGGGTGTTACCGGTACCAGAGAAATAATATATCATATCGCTTGGAAACGAAGACGGGTTTCGTAAACAAAGCAATCGGGAAAAACCTCTTCAGCTTCCAATCTGCTTCGTGTAAAGAGACCGAATACACAGGAACCGCTCCCAGACATAGAAGCATATACGGCCCCCATATCGTAAAGTGTTTGCTTGATGGCAGCAATCTCAGGATGTTGCTGGAAGACGCTGTGCTCAAAATCATTTTTCACCGTTTCCCGCCAAGTTTCTATAGGGCGGGAGAGCGAGTATAATAGGCTTTCTCTCGAAGGCTTCGGACACACAAGAGCATAGGCATCACGAGTGGAAACGTGGATATCGGGCTTCACGAGCAACAGAACATAGCCTCCCAAATCAAAGTCGATGGGCATCAGTTGATTGCCGATTCCCGTGGCAAACGTAGGTTGTGCTTTATAGAAGAATGGACAATCTGCACCTAAGCGCGACAAACGATATTCTATATCCTCATCGCTCATCTCGAGATGATACTTTTCATTGAGCAAACGCATCATGAAGGCTGCATCACTACTTCCGCCTCCGAGTCCTGCACCAGAAGGGATACGTTTGTGCAACCAAATCTCAACCGGCGGGATTTGCTGATAGTCGTCACGCACGGAGTTGAAGGCTTTAATCACCAGATTATGTTGAGAGTCAGCGTTGTCTAAGTGGAGTCCTGACAGATGAAGAAGGTAGGGTTGTGTTGCATTCTTAGCACTCTCTACTTCTAGGTTATCGTGGAGAGGAATGGGATAGAACACTGTCTCAATATTGTGATAACCATCCGGACGTCGCTCCACGATGTTCAGCCCAAGGTTGATTTTACTACATGGAAAAACTACCATATTCTACAATCTTTTTATTTCAAACGATAAGATAGGGCTATGGCACCATTGGCAGGAATACATACTGCACTATAACCATCGCGGTTGAAGGTAAGTGTCAACCGCTCTTTACTGATTACGTCTTTTACCTTAAAGGTTCCCTCGGGGAGCGACAAAAAATCGTAAGCATGAGCCGGAATACGCACACCTACACGAGCTTCTTCGTCACTAAAATTGGCGGCTACTAAAATAATTTCATCCTCCGAACGGCGTAGAAAAGCATAATGGCGTCCTGGGTTAAATCCTTCAAGAGCATCATAATTTACATACATAAGGTCGTAAAACAAACCATAAGTAAAGGCCGGATGGGTGGTGCGTAGTGTCAGGATATGGTGATAGTAATCATACAACGCACGCTCCGAGGGTGTGAGTAATTCTTCCCCACTTAATTTCTTGGAACGCGCTTTGGGGGAGGGGAGCTGAGCCAATTTCCGTAGGCTTTCGGGACTCCAGTAATCAAAGATGGTCGTCCGTCCGTCACGACCAGAGAAGCCTTCCTCCTCCATCCCTCGCTCTCCTAGTTCTTGTCCGGCATAAATCATCAAGGGATTTGTTCCCATAAAGGTCGAAACTACCAAAGCGGGTAGGGCGTCTGTAGCATTACCACAGAAGAAGTCTGAAGCGATACGCTGTTCGTCATGGTTCTCCAAAAAGTAGAGCATATGGTTTTTAATGTCATCAACTGCCTGCCAAGCGTAAGTGATGGAGGCTGCGGCTGATTGTCTACAAACCACGGAGCGTAAAGTGTCGTAGAGACCCACTTTATCATACAAGTAGTCAAAACCTCCTTCATAGATATAACTCCGATAAAGCTCCGGATTGTAGACTTCCGCAATAAAGTCGATGTGTGGATAAACAGCTTTCACCTTTTCGATGGCAAAGTGCCAAAACTCGACAGGTACCATTTCGACCATATCGCAACGAAAGGCATCAACACCTTTAGAAGCCCAGAAGATTAAGATGTTCACCATCTTATGCCAAGTGCCGGGGATAGGGGAAAAATGTTTGCTTCCTCCACCACAGTAATCTATGCCGTAATTGATCTTAACCGTTTCGTACCAGTCGTTGCGACCTGGCCAAGCAGCAAATTGGTCATTGCCGGTTGCTTTGGCCGGATATTCCGAATAGGGGAGCCCGACACCTTTGGATGCGAAGTTTTCGGTATGGAGAGGTTCTCCCCAGCAATAGTAGAAATTATTGGAAGTGGAAAAATGAAGATTACTGTTGTCGCCCATTCCTAAATCTTCAATGCCTTGAGGGGCAGCGTCGGAACGATATTGCCGTGCCACGTGGTTGGGCACAAAGTCGATAATTAGTTTGAGACCCGCCTTGTGAGTACGCACAACAAGCTCTTCAAACTCTTGCATACGTCTTTCCACGCACTCGGACAAGTCGGGATCTATATCATAATAATCTTTGATGGCATAAGGAGAACCGGCTTTCCCCTTCACTACTGAAGGATGGTCTTGAGCAATACCATAACGCGAATAGTCCGTTTGAGTGGCATGCTCAATGAGTCCGGTGAACCAAACGTGAGAGAAACCAAAATCTTTGATGCGCTTCAACACGTCGGAGGTAAATCCGTTCAATTTGGCAGAACCATTTTCTTCAAGTGTACCATGAGGGAGGTTACACGCATTGGGGTTGCCATAAAGACGGGTGAAAATTTGATAGATAATCATAGCCTTAAATCATTCAAGAAGAGGGCAAAGAGAAACGCTTATCCTACTGAAATCCTGACACTAAAGGTCGAGGAAAAAGCCTTATAAAAGCCGGATAACCAACCACTGAAACCCTCGTCTTTTCAAAACCTTTCGAAGCCCAACGAGGAGAAACAAGCCTCCGTTATTCCCTGCTGAGGCATTTGCAGAAGGGAGAAAACAGGCTTCAAGAGAAAGTTCCTTAAAATAGAAAGGGAAGGAAGTTTACGATAGTCGTAAACTTCCTTCTCCATCAAGAGTTGTACAACTTACATTTGGGTGCCGCTTACACTTACGGCATCATTACCCTTACAGATTTTGGAAATCATACCTTGCAATGCTTTTCCGGGACCGCACTCGGTGAACTCCGTTGCACCGGCAGCTACCATGTTGGTCACTTCCTTCGTCCAGAGCACAGAAGCCGTAAGTTGAGCTATGAGATTGGCCTTGATTTCTTCCGGATTCGTATGAGCTTCGCCGTCCACATTTTGATAAACAGGACAACGGGGCATGTGGAACTCCGTGGCTGCAATAGCCGCCTCCAGTTCTTCCTGAGCGAGTTGCATAATAGGAGAGTGGAAAGCACCACCCACGGGCAGCACCAAAGCACGCTTTGCACCGGCTTCTTTCAATCGGGTGCAGGCTGCTTCAACACCTTCGCGTTCGCCGGAAATTACCAACTGACCCGGGCAGTTGTAGTTGGCGCAAATCACCACTTTTCCGGTTTCTTCACTCACCTCACGGCAGATTTTCTCAATCTGAGCATCTTCCAAGCCAATCACAGCAGCCATTGTTCCAGGCCGTGCTTCACATGCCGCTTGCATTGCAGTAGCACGCTTAGCCACAAGGCGCAAACCATCCTCAAAGGTCAAGCATCCGGCAGCTGTAAGAGCAGAAAGTTCGCCCAACGAATGTCCGGCTACCATTTCGGGTTGGAAACCTTCTCCCAAACAAAGAGCGCTAATCACACTGTGCAGAAACACCGCGGGTTGCGTCACTTTCGTTTGCTTAAGTTCCTCATCGGTACCTGCAAACATTACGTCTGTAATGCGGAAGCCAAGGATGTCATTAGCTTTCTCAAAATAGTCTTTGGCTATGGGGTGATTCTCGTAGAGATCTTTGCCCATACCTACAAATTGTGCTCCCTGACCAGGGAATACGTATGCTTTCATACTTTTGTTGTTAGTGTTAATAGATGATTGAACAATGGGTTTCACCTTGCCGATTGGGTAGAGTGGCAGTCGTAAATCCATTGCTGCAGCAAAAATAATAAATTATCTTTGTTTGGACACGCTTTTTAAGAAGAAAAGCAGGATTTCCTATAAAGAAACGGGATAAGAAAAAGACTCATTCGACATTTCGAGTGATATCGTTTTGAAGAAGAAAATCGCTGAACTATTTGTATATTTGAATTTATTGCTGTCCGGTAAACGTTTTCAAAAGATACAATATCATCGCTCTAAATTTTGGAAGACTTTTTGTAGAAAGGAGCGGCACGCGGCAAATGGACTCAGGGAGCAAAAATCCTCGCGCGCACACGCGCACATCCCCTGCAAAATGTGTTTTTATCCTTCACTTCCTTCACCTGATATGATATTCTCCTGTCAAACAGAGGGTTGTGGGTGAAGGATTTATTTTTCTAAATCCTTCATTTCACAGACGTTTTCTCGCCACGGCATTGTTCAAAACTCATTCTTCGTTTGGGCACTGCTCGTCCGGCTGGACGAAAACGTTCACCGGAGGGGATGATTTTGAGAGGATGGCCAAGGAGGTGAAGGAAGTGAAGGATAAAAACACGGAATTTGTGTGTATGACGCGCGCGTATTCGTGTGTGCCGAGTGCGAATATTTTCCTCAGAGGTAGTTTGATTTAGATAGGAGCTGAGAAAATCTACCTCTGAGATAGATTGACCCACTTCGTTCGGAGAGCGCTGAAATGTTAAAGTTGAGGCTCCGTGGTAAGTTTGGCCGGTGAGATGTCTATATATAAACAGAGGGGTTGCTTTTTGAAAAAGAGGTATTGTCCGAAAAAGTGTGTAGGGTTCTCTTTTTTGTTAGGTCGGCCTAACAAGAAGGGGGAGTTTTTGTGATGATAAATATGGAGAGAAAAGAGGCTTGAGTCTGTTGAAATAGATAGTATGGAAAATACAAGCCCCTAATCCAATTCTCTCAGCAAACAACTATTTTTCAGAAAGTTGTGAAGGTAATTCATTTTTTACCAGACAGCAAATTATTTGAATAACTCCCAACAAACCTCTACTGAAGCAGAATCTAATCCTTGCGGTGTTTGGAATACTTGGAGGGAAAGTTGCGTGGGGAGTTCTTTACTTTCGATTTACTATCCTGCTCTTTCATATGTTTGGGTTGCTGACGAGACTTAGAGGTTCGTGATTGATAGTTTTCGGGGTGTCGTTGTGATGCAATTTGACGCATTGTACCACGTGGAAAGAGTCGATGGAGTAAATCTTCTCTCCCTATGCTACGTAACTCCTGTACTATACGTTGTTGCTCTTCGGGCTTGTACCAAAAGAAAAACATATGTTGCTTCTTTTTTTCGGTAGGTGAGATGGCAGAGAAAACTTTTTCCAGAGTATAGGGGTGAACACCGCTTATCCAGGCCTCGGTACTTACCGTCATGGGAGTTGGGGTGAAGTCTTGTACCTGCTCAAGTTGAAAGTTGAGGTCTTTCGTCTTTGCAGCAAGATCAGCCATATCTTCCGGTTCGCAACCAGGATGGGAAGAGATGAAGTAAGGGATGAGTTGTTGACGCAGGCCAGCTTCTCGGTTGATACGATCGAAAAGTTCTTTGAACTCATAGAAGAGATCGAATGAAGGCTTTCGCATGAAATTCAGAACGCGTTCACTTGTATGCTCCGGGGCCACCTTCAAACGTCCCGATACGTGGTTGACAATGAGTTCTCGAGTGTAATCCATCGCTGCCTTTTGCAAAGCAGGGTCTTTTTGCTTGTAGAGTAGGAGATCATAGCGCACACCTGAGCTGATAAAGCTTTTTTAATTCCAGGTAAAGCATCGACGGCTTTGAATATTTCGACCATAGGGCTGTGATCGACATTGAGATTGGCACAAACCTTGGGATGGATGCATGAGGGGCGCTTACACTTGCGGCAGATATCAAGATTACGACCACGCATTCCATACATATTGGCCGATGGGCCACCCAAATCGGAAAGATATCCTTTGAAGTCAGGCATTTCTATGATTTTCCGAACTTCGCGCAGAATGTTTTCTTTCGATCGACTCATGACGAATTTGCCTTGGTGGGCAGAGATGGTGCAGAAGGAGCATCCACCGAAGCATCCTCGGTGCATATTGACCGAGAACTTAATCATTTCATAGGCGGGTATTTTCTTTCCTTTGTATTTGGGATGAGGGAGCCGAGTGTAGGGGAAGTCGAACATGCGGTCTATTTGTTCTGTGCTCATGGGAGGGAAGGGAGGATTGACCACAGCATAGCGTGGGTCGTAGGCTTCCTCTATACCCACACCTTTCCATTTACCGATACGTTGGAGGATACGCTGAGGTTCGAGTTTATTGCTTTCCTCTTCGACATGACGAAAAATGGCAGAATGGAGTTTACGATTGCGTACACTATCTTCATGTGAGTGTAGCACAATATCATTAGGACAGATACCACCATGAATGTCTTTTTCATGCTCGAGTGTCACGGTTTGTCGAATGGGGTATTTGCGTAGGAGTTGACGGAACTCTTCTGTAGAAGCGTATAGTTCCTCTTTGTAATGCGTGAGTTTCTCTTCCATCAGCCGACATAAAGCTGCAAGTGGGAGTTCTCCCATTCCATAGATGAGTAGGTCGGCACCGCTTTCCTCCAGAATGCAGGGGCGCATTGTTTCCTTCCAATAGTCGTAGTGGGTCACACGGCGTAGAGAAGCTTCAATGCCGCCCAGTACTACAGGGACGTCGGGATATAGCTCTTTGAGAATATGGGTATAGACAATACTTGGCATCTCTGGGCGCATATCATGGCGACCATCGGGGCTGTAGGCATCTTCTGAACGCAATCGACGTGCAGCAGTATAGCGGTTTACCATCGAGTCCATGTTACCCGGAGATATACTGAAGAAAAGGCGTGGACGTCCAAAGCGTTTGAAATCACGATTGTCACCATGCCACGAGGGCTGTGGTACAATACAAATGCGAAATCCTTCGGCTTTAAATAAGCGTCCGACAACAGCAGCTCCAAAGGAGGGGTGGTCGACATAAGCATCGCCGGAGAAGAGAATGATGTCGGGCTGTGTTCATCCACGAAGCTCCATTTCGCGCTTCGTGGTAGGTAGCCAATCAGTGAGTTGTGGCATAAGAAAGAAGTAGGGAAATATCTTTTTTAACCCTATTGTCCCTTTTAGTAAGAAGACTATTGTGCTGTGGGTCGATTGGAAATATACATCCTATGTTTCCTCAGATATAAAGGAAACATAGGATGTTGTTTTTTAGAAATAAGATGAAAAGAAACGAGTAAGGAACTACGCTTCTTCGGTAGAAACAAGGGGGCGGGATGCCTCCCACTCTAAGAAAACTAAGATGAGGTTTTTCAAACCAAAGGACTTCATCTTTTCATGGTAAATCACATCAATACAGAGATCGAGGAGCTCTTTACTATTCTCTGTCGAGTGGGCGATGATGGAGCGAATGTTATACTTGAGTTTATCCAATACGTCCTCTGTTACATAGCCTGTGGAATCTACGAGATCACGAAAAAGGGCATACTTCTCAATAGTGCGCAGATTAGCTTCGCTGACTTGTAGATGGCGTGTTCCGCTCTCATTCAGTTGGATATCAAACATGGTTGTCTATTTTGAATCGTAGTGAAAGAAAAAACAAGAGGTGGCTTTGTTTATTGAGCCTTTTCTACCAATTTGGGAAACTTAATCGTCTGCCCAATGGTTATTAAGTCTGGATTTTGTAGACCATTATAGAGAATGACGTAGCGTGTGAAAGCCTTGTCACCATAAATTTGCTTGGAAAGACGATATAAATTGTCTCCTGGCTTCAAAACGTGAGTGCTTAGCGTACCTACGATGAGATAGTTTCCTTTTGGCATTTGTTGATATCGTTTCGATTTTTCAAGTTCTTCTTGAGTTGGAGAGAGGGTGGGCTTTTGAGAAACTTCCGTTGCTTGTACAGGAGGAACAGAAATAGGTTGTGTAGAAGATGTTGTTTTTGGTTGTTTTGCTTCTATTCCCTGTTGGGTGATTGTCTTTGTCTGTATCTCTTGTTTGGAGGTCGTGGTTGGTCGCTGTTGCGAACTTCTACTGGTTACCTGCTGTGTCGCATTGGTCGAATTAGAGAAACGGGCTGTATTTTGTCCCAATTGAAAACCAATAATGTAACCAATTGCTGTCATTAGTAATACGAATAATACGACACAGGAAATCATCCACTTATTGATTACTTTTGTCGCAGCATCTTTTTCAGTCTTTTCTGTTTTCACTATAATTGATCCTTTAATATTCGTTACTCCAGATGAAGAAGTCGCTATAGAGGTAGAAGGTGTTAGAATCGTTTGACTTTCTGTGTCAATATCGATTTCTGCAGTTTTCTTGTAGTTCTTGTCATCGTTAAGAATACCTGTTTCCCTGCTTTGGCAAGGGGCTTCCTCAGGACGAGTTATAGGAGTAGAAGTTTCTTTTTCTATTCCTTCGGCTTCTTCGTCCTTTAAAGTGGAAGCCGGAAATACCACATCCTCTTCAAGAGTACTTCTTTCTTCTTTTGTAGGGCTATTGTTGCTGTGAGTTGCAGCTATTGCTTTTTTAGAAGGGAGGGCATTATCAGGCTGTGGCAGCTGTTCAATATTTTTAGCCTCCTCTTTGATTGTTTTCTCTTGTGCTGTATCAACCGCGTCTAACTCTGCCTCTGTCGTGTCGTCATGGAGTAGGGCAGTCGTGAAGAGTTCAAAGGGACGATTGACCAAACTACGTAACAAATTATCGGGAGTGAAAGAAACTTTTGTGTGTCCGTCTATTTGAATGCGTTCACCTGTATTGACATTCACACTTTCCCGTGGACTAACTTCTACAAGTTTAGTTGTGCCAAAGTGGGTGACTTTGACAAAACTATCACGAAGCACTCCTTCTTCTGTCAATTCAAAGAATGCACGGAGGAAGAGTTCGGCCTTTCGTTTAGTGATACCTTCTCGTGCGGAGAGTTTTTCAGCAATGTCTTGAAGGAGAAACTTTCGAGCCATTCTTCTCTTTTATTTTTTTAGTTTATCTTTTAGCGTATTACTTGCTTTGAAGGCAATTGTAAGTTTGGGCGGAACCAATTGACGTTGCTTAGTAGAAGGATTGACAATAATGCGTTCTTTCTTCATTTTCACTTCGTAACTGCCGAAGTTTTGTAGAGAAAAAGAATCTCCATCATCCAAAGTATCTGCCAAAACATTGGTCAGTCCTTCAACGAGTAGACGTGCCTCCTTCACACTGATATCACAACGAGTAGAAAGCTCGCTAAGAAATTCTTTATTATTCATGGGAAAGGCTTTAGAAAATGGATTTAAACAATATCGGCATAGAGATCGAATTCCTCAGTGCGTGTAATGCGGGCGTGGTAGAATTGACCTATACGTAGTGTACTATCTATTGCTTTAATAAGTACTTCGCAATCCACTTCAGGGGAGTCGAACTCTGTCCGTCCTATAAAATAGTCTCCTTCACGCCGGTCAATGATGATGCGGTAGGTTCTTCCGACCTTTTCGGCTAAATTATCGGCTGAAATCTGTTCTTGTAAAGCCATCAGTCGATCCAAACGTTCTTGCTTGACTGTTGTACTGATGTTGTCTTCATAATTCTCGGCAGCGAAGGTGCCTTCTTCTTCACTATAAGCGAAAGCTCCCATCCTTTCAAAACGAACCTCTTTGACAAACTCCATCAATTCTTCAAAATCTTTGGCCGTTTCGCCTGGGAAACCTACCATAAGTGTCGTACGCAGATGGATACCTGGAACTTCTCGTCGGAAAGTAGCAATGAGATCTAAGGTCTCCTGCTTGGTGATGTGGCGTTTCATACGCGAAAGCATATTATCCGAAATGTGTTGCAAGGCAATATCTAGATAGTTGCAAACATTATCGTACTCACGCATCACTCGGAGAAGATCCATTGGGAAATGAGCGGGATAAGCATAATGCAAACGAATCCACTCTACTCCAGGAATCTTAGCAATACCTTCTATTAACTCTGCAATGGCTTGACGTCCATAGAGGTCTATTCCATAGAAAGTGAGTTCTTGCGAGATAATTTGAAACTCGTGAGTACCTTGTGATACAAGTTCTTTTACCTCATCAAAAATTTCCTCCATGGGACGTGTTTTATGGCGCCCCGTAATTAGAGGAATAGCACAATAAGCACAAGTTCGGTCACAACCTTCTGAGATTTTCAAATAAGCGTAATGTCGAGGGGTCGTCAGTACACGATGGTTCAAACTCTGACAGGTTAGATTTTCTAAACCATTGGCTGCCGTGAGATCATTAATTATGTCTTGCCAATCAAACTTTCCATAGAATTTGTCAACTTCTGGAATCTCCTCCTTGAGTTCTTCACGATAGCGCTCCGAAAGACAGCCCATCACATAAATTTCTTTAAGGTTTCCCTGTTCTTTTTGTTCACAGAGTTCAAGAATAGTGTTAATGCTCTCTTCTTTGGCATCACCGATGAACCCGCATGTATTGATGACAGCAATGTCTCCATGAAGCTCTTCAGGGTTGTGATGAAAATTACAGCCGATTGCTTCAAATTGTCGGAGTAGACGCTCTGAATCAACAAGATTTTTGGAGCATCCCATAGTGATGACATCTATGGTGTGTTTCATGGGAGTAAATTGATAATTTTGATAGTTAGTCTTGGGAGAAGAGGGATTCGACAAATTCTATACGATTAAAAGGTTGCAAATCGGTCATTTTTTCACCTAAGCCAATATATTTCACGGGCACCTTCATTTGGTGAGAAATTCCAATAACCACACCTCCTTTGGCAGTTCCATCCAGCTTGGTAATAGCCAATGCAGTTACTTCGGTAGCTTTGACGAATTGTTTGGCCTGCTCAAAAGCATTTTGTCCGGTACTACCATCTAATACAAGTAAAACTTGATCAGGAGCTTCTACCTCAATTTTTTGCATGACCTTCTTGATTTTAGTAAGTTCATTCATCAAGCCTATTTTGTTGTGTAAGCGGCCAGCGGTGTCAATGATGACAACATCGGCGTGCTCTGCGGTAGCATGTGCCAGTGTATCGTAAGCTACTGAGGCAGGATCAGCCCCCATTTTTTGTTTAATGACAGGCACACCTATACGCTCTCCCCAGACGGAAAGTTGCTCCACAGCCGCTGCTCGAAAAGTATCTGCTGCCCCTAGTACGACTTTTTTTCCCTCTGCCTTGAATTGATAGGCCAATTTGGCGATAGTTGTTGTCTTACCAACACCGTTGACACCTACTACCAAAATGACATAGGGGCGCTTGAGGGAGGGGATTTCGAAACCTTCTGCGTCAGTGTTTCCATCTGTCGTTAGAAGGTTAATGATTTCTTCTTTTAAGATTTGATTGAGTTCGGAGGTACCGACATACTTGTCACGTGCCACTCGAGCTTCTATATTATGGATGATATCCAGTGTTGTATCTACACCGACATCACTCGTAATGAGAACATCTTCTAGATTATCGAGTACATCTTCATCTACCTTTGATTTACCCGCAACTGCATGAGCCAACTTACTAAAAACACTGGTTTTAGTATTTTGAAGTCCCGTGTCTAAGGTCTCCTTCTTTTCCTTTTTAGAGAAAAAATTAAAAAATCCCATATTACTACAAACTGTTTCCTGCAAAAATACAACAAAAAACTGGATTGTGGGTTTTTCTTTGCGGAAAATAGACAAAAAACGCTTCTGCAAAGAAGATTGCAGAAGCGATAGGAGAGAACTTTAGTTCTATGCTGTAAAGCAGTGTTTAGTTCTTAAAAAAGTCAGCGACCTCTTCATTGCGAACCATCTGCTCGTCAAAGACGTAAGCACCTGTCTTAGGGCTTTTAACCATCTTGATGACTTTCGTATACGAACGTCCATCAGTCTTACCCGATTGGAGCGAAGCGACTGTTTTCTTTGCCATGATTTATGGAGATTTCGTGGTTGTTTACTTAATTTCCTTGTGAACGGTCATGCGCTTGAGAACAGGATTGTATTTCTTCAACTCAAGACGTTCGGGAGTGTTCTTACGATTCTTAGTGGTGATGTAACGGCTAGTTCCGGGCATGCCGCTATCTTTGTGTTCGGTGCATTCGAGGATTACCTGAACGCGATTACCTTTCGCTTTCTTTGCCATATTGTTTATTGATTAGCCGATTACTTTAATTTCTTTCCAAGCGCAATATCCTTTGTTGACTGCGCTGTTAAGTGCAGCATCAAGGCCGACCTTGTTGATGAGACGGAGACCAGCTGCAGAAATCTTGAGAGAAATCCAGCAGTCTTGCTCAACATAATAAAATTTCTTAGTAAACAAGTTTGCATCGAAAGTGCGCTTTGTGCGACGCTTTGAGTGCGAAACGTTGTTGCCAATCATGGCTTTTTTACCGGTAATTTGACAAATCTTAGACATTGCTATCTGTAATTTTCTGTTGCTTAATTTGTTGTTATTCCCAATCGAAGAGCAAAATTACGATTTAAAATCCTAACTAACAAACTTTTCCGACGAAAAACGCTGTTAAAGGGAGATTTTACTCCTCTGTTGTCGTGTCGAGATGCTTTTTAAGGTAATCGAATAGCATATGAATGGCAGTATTGGTAGCTGAAGCAAGATTTTTATCGCGCCCATTGTCTTCTTCAAGCATAGTGGTTACGACTTCTTCCTCATTACCCACTGCTATCCAAATAGTACCCACGGTAATCGCATTCTTTCCATTCTCTACACCACCAGGGCCGGCAAATCCGCTTATGGCAACAGCATAGTCGCTCTCGAACATTTGGTTGGCCCCCAATACCATAGCTTTTACCACTTCTTCCGACACTGCCGTCTGGGTATTGAGTAGCTCTTCAGAAACGCCTAGGTTCTTAATCTTTACTTCGTCAGAGTAAGCAATGATACCTCCCTTGAAATACTGTGATGAACCAGGAACAGAGGTAATCACACTAGCTACACGTCCAGAAGTGCAACTTTCTGCAACAGAGAGGGTTTTGCGATTGCGCCAAAGGATTTCGTTAATATCCTTGCTGGTAACTTTAAGGTCTAATTCCATTATATTTGAGATTATGATGATTTCTTTATAAAATAGGTGCCAAGATGAAATTTCTTTGGACTGTTTTTTATTGTATCTATTTATAGAAAAGAGAAAACTAAGAATAAAGTCGAAGTAGAAGACCTACTGAATTGATGTCTGATATTGAATACTTATCTTAAAATACTGTGCGTGAAAAAGCAGGTTTATCAAGTGGACAATACTCTCCGTCAAGGTATCTGTAGTGCCCCGTCATAGCAATCATAGCCGCGTTGTCTGTCGTATAAGAGAACTTAGGGATATAGATTTTCCAAATTCCACGTTCCTCCATTGTCTTGAAGGCAGAACGTAGTGCTGTATTTGCACTCACTCCACCCGATAGAGCTACGTGGCGGATACCTGTGGCTTTAGAGGCTGCAATAAGTTTCTTCATGAGAATGTCTACGATGGTTGCTTCGAGTGAGGCGGCCAAATCGTTCTTGTTTTTCTCTATGAAATTGGGATCTTCAGCTATGTGGTCGCGTAAAAAATAGAGGAAGGAGGTCTTCAGTCCCGAAAAACTATAGTCATATCCGCCAATTTGAGGTTTGGAGAAGGAAAATGCCTTTGGATTTCCTTCACGTGCCAGGCGATCGATGATAGGACCACCGGGATAACCCAACCCCATCACTTTTGAGCACTTGTCAATGGCCTCTCCTGCTGCATCATCGATGGTTTGCCCTATAATTTCAAAATCATTGTAGGCATTGACTTTCACGATTTGCGAATTTCCACCGCTCACTAACAAACAAAGGAAAGGGTAGGGAGGGTCATCGTGAGTTTCGCCTTCTGCATGAATAAAGTGAGCCAATATATGCCCGTGCAGGTGGTTCGCTTCGATGAGGGGAATGCCCAAACTGGCGGCAAGTCCTTTGGCAAAACTCACACCTACGAGAAGACTACCCATTAGACCAGGGCCTAAAGTCACTACAATTGCTGTAAGTTGTGATTTTTCAATATGGGCTTGTTTGAGTGCGGCATCCACCACAGGAACAATGTTTTGCTGATGAGCGCGGCTAGCCAGTTCCGGCACAACGCCACCATACATCTCGTGCACTGCTTGAGAGGCAGTTACGTTACTGAGTAATACTCCATTGCGCATCACAGCTGCCGATGTGTCATCGCAACTGGATTCGATAGCCAGAATCGTAATAGCAGTTTTCATAAACTAAAGAAGTGATAAGCTTAGTGAGTCAGGATTTCTAGACCATCTTCGGTCATTACAAATGTGTGTTCCCATTGCGCAGAAGGGAGTTCGTCTTCAGTGACTACAGTCCATCCATCTTCTTCATCTATAAAGACTTCGCGACTTCCCATATTTAGCATCGGTTCGATGGTGAATACCATACCAGGAACGAGGAGCATACCTCGACGTCTTGTGTCGTAATGATCTACAACGGGTTCTTCATGAAAATCTAGTCCAGTGCCGTGCCCTGCTAATTCGCGTACGACACTATATCCGTGCTCGTGAGCATACTTGCCGATGGCTTTACCAATTTCACCGACAAATCCCCAAGGACGTGCTGCCTTTATACCGATTTCCAAGCACTCTTTTGTGACTTCTACCAACCGTTTTACTTTCGGGTCAACGTTGCCAATCATAAACATTCGCGAGGCATCGGCATAGTATCCGTCTTTAATCGTGGTAACATCTACATTAATAATGTCACCATCAAAAAGTTCTTCATCGTCCGAAGGAATACCATGACAAACAACCTCATTAATGCTCGTACAGCAACTTTTGGGAAAACCTTCGTACCCTAAACAGGCAGAAATGGCCCCATGATCAGCAGTATATTGTGCTACGAGACGATCAATGTCTCCAGTAGTCATCCCTTCGTGAATTTCGTTAGTGAGCATGTCAAGAATCCCAGTGTTAATCACGCCTGCTCGACGGATGCCCTCAATTTGTTCAGGTGTTTTCACCAAACGATTGTTCGGAACGATAAATCCTTTTTCTTGGATTTCTAAAATGCGACAATCGAATGGGGTTGGTTTTGTTCCGGGAGCAACAACCCAGTTATGTTGATGGCGTTTGACCATATTTAATTTGTTTATGAGAAGTGTAATATGGCGCAAATTTACAAAAAAAAGCCGTGAAACAGGATAGAATTAGGAACATTAACTCAAAAGGCCTTAATGCGTAGAGTCAACCAGTAAGTGCAAAATTAGATTATTCTTTTGAAGAACTCTGCTTTTGGTGTTCGGAAATTAAGTTTTTGCCTTGGCCTTCTGTTTATTTTCTTCTGAATGCTGGCAATTCTCTTGTCCGTATACTCCTCAAAGTTGGCTTGTTTAGGTATGTATTATCTGATAAGCTTGTTGGTGTTTTCAATCACTCCTTTCTGTCAGGATGCGTAGGGGTCGGCAAAGTAAACGACTGCTCCAAGGTATTGGGTAATGAGCTTGTGTGCAGCAAGTTCAGGGCCGTTGTCAGTGGTAATGGTCTTGATGTGTTTCTTGTAGAGCAAGAGCAGTCTACGCACTTCTTTGGCCAATGGCTCAGACTTCTTGCCATGGCGGAGCTTGGTCATAAAGAGCATATTGGTTGAGCGCTTGACGATGGTAAGTATGGCGTGATGAGATGGGTCGACAATGAGTTCCATCTCAAAGTCCCCAAAGCGCTTCCCATCAGCCTGTTTTGGGCGCTGATGGATGCGTTGCTTTTGGTGAAACTGAAAATACTGATAGGGGATATGCAAGATGCTGAGCTTTAATTCTTTAAGTCTATCTGCAACGACTCTGGTAATGTCAAATCCTAAACTCTTGAGATGTTCTAATCCTTGATTCTAATCTTGATTTCTCTCTTTCCCATAAATGAAAAAATGATGGAGGATCTGATGACTTTCAGCATCCATAAAAAGGACGAGGCCAAAGTTCCTCTCCCAATAAGTGGTATCCATTTGTACCACGATTTTTCGAGGGGAATGTTCCACTTTGGTGGGGCTGTAATGCTTGAGTATTCGCTTGATGGAGGAAGGAGAGATTCCGAACTCTTCAGAGAGCTGTTTGATGCTACATACACCTTGGCTATATTGATTGAAAACAGCGTCTTGAGAAGGCTTTTTACGGCCGCTTGAAAGCGTTTGCAGTCTTTACAATACCAGTATGCAGAGCCATTGCGTTACCCTTTGCGAATTATGTGAACAGAGCCACATTTGGGGCACTTTTTTACGAGTTGAGTGGGTCATAAACTTATAATGTGCTACAAAGGTATGAATTTCAATGGATTAAAGCCCTTTCCAGGAGCATATTTGACCCTTAAGCCAAAAATAAGAACTTTGGAGCTTACACATAAATTTAGGACACTATCCATTTCCATGTGGTCAAACTCATGAATGAGAAGTTGGACGATATACGCAGGCTGCAATACAACATGGAAAAGAACATCAACAAGCGCAAAGTGCTGAAAGGTACACGTTATCTGTTGCTGCGCAATGGAGCAGACATCTTCGACAAGGAGTATCGAACAAGGCTTGATAATGCTTTGGATATGAACAAACCTCTCTCACAGGCATACTATCTCAAAGAGCAACTCAGAGAGATATGGACACAGCCCGATAAGCAAGCCGCCGAAACGGTCATGCTCGATTGGGTAAAACAAGCGCGGGAGAGCAAAGTGCCACAGCTGATGAAAATGGCCGACACAATCATGGCTTACAGAACCGGTATTCTAGCATGGTATGACTGTCCCATATCGACAGGAAAAGTAGAGGGGATAAACAACAAGATAAAGGTCATGAAGAGAGTGGCTTATGGTTTTAGGGACGAAAGGTACTTTGAGCTGAGATTATATGCTCTACATGATTGCCGTATCACTCCAAATGTCGGATGAACCGTATTTTTGCGGTTTTGAAGTTTCCAGACAGCAATATGTCATTTTTCATATTCTCTCCCCTAGTGCGTTTCTGTTTTGAAACAGAGGCGCATTTTTATAGACGAACCTGACAAAAGTAGGCGAAAATCAATGAAAATCAGAGGAAAAGTAACGCCTTTCTTGTTCAATCCGCGGATTTGTCGTAACTTTGCGCCACTGTCACGAGATGACGGTATGATTCAATTTTATTTTTTAACACAGGGGACGTGTCCCCACTAAATCAATTCTACACAATGGCAACTCGCATTCGTTTGCAACGTCATGGCCGTAAGGGCTACGCATTCTACAGCATCGTTATCGCTGACGTTCGTGCTCCTCGCGATGGTAAGTTCACTGAAAAGATTGGTACTTACAACCCCAACACTAACCCCGCAACTGTTGACCTCAACTTCGACCGTGCTCTCTACTGGGTAGAAACCGGTGCGCAACCCACCGACACTGTGCGCAACATCCTCTCTGACGAGGGCGTTATGCTTATGAAGCACCTTCGTGGTGGTGTCAAGAAGGGTGCTTTCGACGAAGCTGCTGCTCAAAGCAAGTTTGAAGCTTGGAAGCAAGAGAAGGAAAACAAGACTGCTGCTCTCACCGGCAAACTTGCCGAAGCTAAGAAGAGTCTTGCTGCTGCCCGCCTCGAAGCTGAAAAGGCTACTAACGCCAAGATTGCAGAGAAGATAGCTGAAAAGAAGGCTGCTGTTGCTGCTGCAAAGGCTGAGGAAGAAGCTGCAGCCACTGCTGAAGAAGAAGCCACTGCAACCGAAGAAGCTCCTGTGGCTGAAGAAACTGAAGCTCCCGCTGAAGCATAAGTTTCCTCCACGATTGGAGAGCAATGCGTCTGGTAACCGCCTTGCGTTCATCTCCAACAAAGTCTAAATCATACAGAGGCCGTGTCAAAACCTTATTGGTTTTGATGCGGCTTTTTCTTTCCTCTCTTGCGATTTCTTTGTCTCCTCTCAGGATAAAACATTCTCATTCAAACAGGTCTGAGTTTGCAAGGAGTATAGAAGAAATTCACACCTACGGATTCAAGACGATAAAATACCTATTAAAAGCGAAAAAAGGAAAGAAAACCTTTGCTATTCTTTACTTTTAGCGTAAATTCGCGGAGAAAATAGTATAACAAACCATGGATATTTACAAAATCAAAAAAGGGTTAAACATACCACTTGAGGGCGAGGCGAAGTGGCAGGTTTGCGATGCAAGGCTAGCTTCAGAGTATGCACTTCGCCCAGCGGATTTCGGGGGAATTACTCCAAAAGTTCTTGTCAAGGAAGGTGAATCAGTATTGATTGGTACTCCTCTTTTTGTCGACAAGGCCAGCGAGCGTATTAAGTGCGTTGCCCCCGTGAGTGGCATTGTGACAAGTGTAGAGCGCGGCGAACGCCGTAAACTCTTAGCCATTCGTATTAAGCCAGACACTTCTCAAATGGCAAAAACCTTTGAGTTACCTGATTTTAATAATACTACAGCAGAGGAAGTAATAGAGTTATTGCTTAAATCCGGCATCTTCGCTTATCTGCGACAACGTCCTTACGATTGTGTCCCTGCACCTGATGTTACCCCGAAGTCGATTTTTGTAAGTGCATTCTCGACTATGCCTTTAGCCGCGAATTTTTCTTTTGTGGTTCAAGGTCAGGAAGAGACATTCAAAGCAGGAATTGCTGCACTCAGTAAAATTGCAAGGGTTCATATCGGAGTCAGCCCCGAGCAATTAAACACCAACTTGCTTCCTATTAACCTTCCCAATGTGAAGGTGGCTTGTTTTGAAGGCCCCAACCCTACAGGAAATGTAGGTGTGCAAATTAACCGAATCTCCCCCATCAACAAAGGAGAAGTTGTTTGGACATTGGGAGCGGAAGAAGTCCTTTTTTTAGGACGCTTAGTCGAAACTGGTAAAGTTAGCTTTGAGCGTATTATTGCTGTGGCAGGTAGTGAGGTGCGCGACCCTCATTATGTGCGGGCTAAAGTTGGATATCCCCTCAGTAGCATCTTAGATGGAGAATTAAAACCATCATCACATCACGTACGTATCATTAACGGAAATCCTTTGGTAGGTACTAAAGCTGAATTGTCCGATTTCTTGGGCGCCCACGTTACTGAAGTGACGGCTATTCCTGAAGGTGATGATGTAAACGAAGTGTTAGGCTGGATTATGCCTCGATTTAACCAGTACTCGACTTCACGTAGCTATTTTTCTTGGTTATTTGGCAAAAAAACGTACAATTTAGATAGCCGTATCAAAGGTGGAGAACGCCACATGATTATGTCTGCCGAATACGAACGCGTATTCCCAATGGACATCTATCCTTCTTTTCTAATCAAAGCGATTATTACCGGCGACATTGATCGTCAAGAAGCATTGGGTATCTACGAGGTGGCCCCTGAGGACTTTGCAGTGGCCGAATTTATCTGCTCTTCTAAGCTTGAACTTCAACGCATTGTGCGCGAAGGGTTAGACATCCTCCGCAAAGAAAACGCTTAAAATAATGATTAAACAATTCTTCGACAAAATCCATCCTTACTTTCAGCCTGGTGGTAAACTTCAAGCGTTCCACAGTGTTTATGATGGTTTGGAAACGTTTGCTTTGGTCCCTAATAAGACTTCTAAAAGCGGAGTGAGTATCCACGACTCTATTGATTCTAAACGCATCATGAGTTTTGTGGTTATAGCACTTCTACCTGCTCTTTTAGTTGGTATGTATAATATTGGCTTTCAAAATTATAAAGCCGCCAACATAGAAGCCTCTTTCATTGAACTTTTCTGTTATGGCTTGGTTGTCATGCTGCCTAAGTTACTGGTAAGTTATGGCGTAGGTCTTGGTATAGAGTTCGTTGTAGCCCAATGGAAAAAGGAAGAAATTCAAGAAGGTTATCTCGTATCCGGTATGCTCATCCCTATGATTGTACCCGTTGAAACCCCTCTATGGATGTTGGCTTGTGCAGTAGTTTTTTCCGTCATTTTTGCTAAAGAAATTTATGGAGGTACGGGAATGAATATCTTCAACCCTGCTCTTGTCGCACGTGCTTTTCTTTTCTTTGCTTGGCCTACTAAAATGAGTGGTGATTCCGTTTGGGTTAGTACTCAGCAGTGGTTAGGTCTCGGAAACCAGTTGGATGGCTTTACAGCAGCAACCCCGCTTGGTGAAGCTGCCAATGGGCATTTAGTAAACTCATCTATGAGTGAGATTATTATAGGACTTATTCCCGGTTCAATTGGTGAAACCTCGATTATAGCAATTATAATTGGCGCTATCATTCTTCTGTGGACGCGAATTGCTTCTTGGAAGACAATGATTAGTGTTTTTGTGGGAGGAGCTATTGTCGCAGCTCTATTTGATGCTTTCGGATCTACAAGCAATGTTGCAGCTCACTTAGGTGTAGTACAACATCTCTGCTTGGGTGGTTTCGCTTTTGGAGCCGTATTTATGGCAACAGACCCTGTAACTTCTACACGGACTGAAAATGGAAAATTTATCTATGGGTTCTTAATTGGTGCGCTTGCAATTACCATTCGTGTACTCAATCCCGGCTATCCTGAAGGTATGATGCTGGCTATCCTCTTTATGAATATGTTTGCACCACTCATAGATTATTGTTTTGTACAGAACAACATCAATAAACGCCTCAAACGTTTGAATTCTAAATAACGATATTACCATGAAACTGAACACTAATAGCAATGTCTATACCATCGTCTACGCTTCGGTAATGGTTATTATCGTCGCTTTCCTTTTGGCCTTTATCTCCTCTGTTCTCAAAGACATCCAAGAGGCTAATGTGGCCAATGATAAGCGTAGTCAAATTCTCTCTGCTCTGAACATCCGCGATGTAAAGAATGTGGAGCAAGTCTATAACGAAACTATTATCGCTGATCCTATTGTTAATGTGACAGGTCAAGTAGTGAAAAAAAATGGAGGATTTGATGTAGATAGCAAATTGATTACGGCAAAGAATGATAGTAAAAAACAATTGCCCTTATATATCGCCAAAGTAAACAATGACACGCTCTACGTTGTACCTCTCTACGGACGAGGGTTGTGGGGTGGTATTTATGGATACTTGGCGCTAAAAAAAGATTTCCGAACGGTCTATGGTGCCAACTATGGGCATGAAGGTGAGACTGCTGGATTGGGAGCACGTATTGTTGAAAAAGAATTTCAAGAGAAATTCATCAATAAAATTGCTTTTACTGACAGTACTTTCTCTCAAATCTCTTTGGGTATGAGTAAAAAGGTTGAGCATCCTGAAAGCCAAGTTGATGTAATCACCGGTGCCACGCTGACTTCTAATGGTGTGGACGAAATGTTCAAAACCAGCTTAGCTCCCTACAAGAATTACTTTATTACAAACAACAAATAAAAAGGAGGACAATAAATATGAGTCTTTTTTCTCAAAAGAACAAAGAGGTATTCACCGCTCCTCTCAATCTTGACAACCCTATCGTCCTGCAGGTATTGGGTATCTGTTCTGCACTTGCAGTTACTTCTCAACTTGAGCCTGCCATAGTAATGGGACTTTCTGTAACAGTCATTACAGCCTTTGCCAATGTCATCATTTCTCTCATTCGGAACACAATACCTGCTCGCATCCGAATTATTGTCCAACTCGTTGTAGTAGCAGCCTTGGTGACCATAGTGAGTATGTTTCTTAAAGCTTATGCTTACGATGTGAGTGTACAACTCTCTGTTTATGTAGGGTTGATTATCACCAACTGCATCCTGATGGGACGCCTCGAAGCCTTTGCCATGATGAATGGACCGTGGGAATCTTTCTTGGATGGGGTTGGTAATGGTTTAGGTTATGCTTGGATTTTAGTAGTTGTCGGATTCATTCGTGAACTATTGGGTTCTGCTTCACTATTGGGCCACAAAATTGCTTTTTTGGATCAATATGATTTCTTCCACAACGGTATGATGACGATGCCTGCTATGGCTCTTATTATTTTAGGATGCGTCATTTGGGCACATCGCGCCATCAACGAACATCGAGGAAACAACTAATCCATCTCAAACGTCTATATTATAACAACAATGGAACATTTGTTCAGTCTTTTCGTCCGCTCTATTTTTGTGGATAATATGATTTTTGCGTTCTTCTTAGGTATGTGCTCTTATCTTGCCGTCTCGAAGACCGTAAAGACAGCTTTGGGACTCGGGGTTGCAGTCACTTTTGTATTGCTCGTTACCGTTCCGATTGACTACCTCTTACAAACAGAAGTTTTATCCCCTGATGGAAGTCTTAACCCTGGAGTTGACTTGTCTTTTCTCTCATTTATACTCTTTATTGCTGTCATTGCTGGTATTGTGCAGTTGGTAGAAATGGTTGTAGAGCGTTTCTCTCCCTCTCTCTACGCTGCTCTCGGTATTTTCTTGCCGTTGATTGCCGTAAACTGTGCCATTATGGGAGCTTCACTTTTTATGCAACAACGCATTCAAATGGACCCTACCACCTCCTCACAGGCTATTGCCAACACTCTTGATGCAGCAGTATATGCTTTGGGATCAGGTGTAGGATGGTTGTTGGCCATCGTGGGTTTAGCTGCCATTCGTGAAAAAATGGCCTACACCGATGTGCCCAAACCTCTTCAAGGTCTTGGCATCACCTTCATCACCGTAGGGCTCATGGCTATGGCTTTTATGTGTTTCTCCGGCCTTAAACTCTAATCGATATCAATAGATAAATGGATACCAATTTAATCATCTCGAGCATTCTCGTTTTTTTTATCATCATTCTTCTATTAGTGGTGATGTTGCTCATTGCCAAACGCTACCTCTCGCCTTCTGGTTCGGTAAAGATTACCATCAATGGTAAAGAGACCTTAGAAGTAGAACAAGGTAGCAGCCTGCTCTCCACTCTCTCTGAACAAGGGGTATACCTACCCTCTGCATGTGGGGGAAAAGGTTCGTGTGGTCAATGCAAATGCCAAATCACAGAAGGTGGCGGTGAGATTTTAGATTCCGAAAAGGGACAATTCTCACGTAAAGAAATTAAGGATCATTGGCGTTTGGGTTGTCAAGCCAAAGTCAAAAGTGACATGAGCATCAAGGTGCCTGACTCTGTCATGGGCGTCAAAGAGTGGGAGTGCACTGTGATAGGTAACCGCAATGTTGCCACCTTCATCAAAGAGTATAAAGTACAATTGCCTCCGGGTGAACATATGGATTTTGAGCCTGGCTCTTATGCCCAAATTCGAATTCCAGAGTTTGAGATTGACTACGACAAAGACTTTGACAAGTCTCTCATTGGAGATTTATATCTTCCAGCTTGGGAAAAATTTGGCTTATTCGGTCTTAAGTGTGTCAATAAAGAAGCGACCATTCGTGCCTACTCGATGGCCAACTATCCCGATGAAGGTGATATCATCACTCTCACGGTGCGTATTGCCACGCCTCCTTTCAAACCCAAAGAGCAAGGAACAGGGTTTATGGATGTTAATCCAGGTATTGCTTCCTCTTACATTTTCAGCCTTAAGCCAGGAGACAAAGTGGTGATGAGCGGTCCTTATGGTGACTTCCATCCGCGCTACAACTCTAAGCGTGAAATGATTTGGGTAGGTGGTGGTGCCGGTATGTCTCCTCTTCGTGCACAAATTATGCACCTGCTTAAGACTAAAAATGTACGCGATCGTCAAATGCACTATTTCTATGGTGCTCGCGGCATTGATGAAGTATTCTTTTTAGAAGACTTCTTGGAACTCGAAAAGGATTTTCCCAACTTCCATTTCCATTTGGCACTTGACCGGCCTGACCCCAAAGCTGATGCGCAAGGAGTTCGCTATACACCTGGATTTATCGCTCCTGTTTTGGGTGACACCTATCTCAAAGAGCATGAAGCACCAGAGGACATTGAGTATTATCTTTGCGGTCCTCCAATGATGTCAAAGACCGTGCTTGATCTTCTTCACTCACTTGGTGTAGAGGATGATATGATTTCTTTCGACGACTTTGGTGGATAACGCTTGTGCCGCATTACTTTCAACCTCCCTTCTTGCTCCAGCAGGACAAAAAGGGAGGTTGTACTTTCTTCGTTTCTTTTCTTCTCCTAAAAACTTGATAGGAGAATTATATTTCCCTTTTGAATCAATTCATCCATTCTGCTAACCTTTACAATACCAACCTGCTTATGAAACGCTACTTCATTCTAACCCTATTCTTCCTTTGCACTTGTTCGTTATTCCAAGCTGCGAAAATCGACATCCAACACGTCCACCCTCTTCATTGGTGGGCGGGAATGAAGAATCCTGAATTACAAATTTTAATTCATGGTAAGAATGTGGGAACTTGTACTCCTACCCTATCCACCACCGAGGTACAAATTATCCGTTCCGAAACCACATCCAATCCCAACTATCTTATCCTTTACGTTGATACTCGCAAGGCACAACCGCAAACCTTCGATATCATCTTGCGCGGAAAAAATCTACAAAAGCGCATACCCTATACTCTCAAGGCACGTACATCACGAACTGTGAATAGTTTCACGGCTGCTGATGTTGTCTACCTTCTCATGCCTGACCGCTTCGCCAATGGCAATCTCCTCAATGACAAAATCTCTTTTTTACTTGAGCCTCAGGTGCAGCGGTCTAATCCGGATGGGCGACATGGTGGAGATTTGGCTGGTATCGCCCAACATCTCGATTATCTTGCAGATCTCGGTGTTACTGCTCTTTGGCCGACTCCTGTTCAAATCAATAACCAAAAAAGTCATACCTACCATGGTTATGGCATTACGGATTACTACCAAATAGATCCACGTTTTGGTACTAACGAAGAGTTCTATGCTTTGGTCGAAAACTGTCACCAGCATGGTATAAAGTACATTATGGATCTCGTTTTTAATCACTGTGGCAGTAATAATTTTCTTTATGCAGACCGTCCCGCCGATGACTGGTTCAACTTCAACAGTCGATATGTACAGACCAATTATAAAATAGCGACTGTTTCTGATATTCATGCTGCAAAGGCAGATAAAGAGTTGGCACAAGACGGGTGGTTTGTAGAGCCTATGCCCGACTTCAATCAAAAGAATCCAGCGGTAATGACCTATCTTATCCAAACCTCCCTTTGGTGGATTGAGCAAGCCGGAATTGACGGAATTCGTCAAGACACCTACCCCTATACTGATCTTGAAGCGATGGCTACGTGGAACCAACGGATTGAGCAGGAATATCCCAACTTCAACATCGTAGGTGAGACTTGGATCAACCACAATGTTGGGGTAAGTTTTTGGCAGAAGGATAGCCGCCTTGCTGCCCCACGCAACAGTCAACTGCGTTCTGTCATGGACTTTCCCCTTATGTACCTTCTAAACAGTACAGTAAACGAGGAAACTGATGATTGGGATTATGGATTTGTCCGACTCTATGAATATCTCACTCAAGATCGAATCTATGCCGACCCTATGAACTTGCTCACCTTCCTCGACAATCACGATACTAATCGCTTTCAGCTTAATCCTGAAATGGCAAAAAATATCGACCGCTATCGTCAAGCTATCACCCTCCTACTCACTTTGCGTGGTATCCCTCAACTTTATTATGGCAATGAAATCGGGATGTCAGCTAACAAAGATAGGGGAGATGGTGAACTTCGTCAAGACTTCCCTGGTGGATTTCCTGGTGATGCGAAAAACGCATTCTCTCCCGAAGGGCGCAATGAGCAACAAACAGCCTATTTTGAGTTCACCCGTAAACTTCTCCATTGGCGAAAAGGCAATAAAGCAATTTCCGAGGGTTCTATGACACAGTTTGCCCCCAAAGATGGAATATATGCTTTCTCTCGTCAAGCATCTGACCGTTCTTGCCTCGTTATTTTTAACGGAACAAATCAATCCAAACATATTTCTTTGACACGTTTTGCTGAAAGTATTCCTACCTCTTTAGCTTACGAAGTCCTCACAGAGAAGACTTTGCCTCTCACCGATTCACTCTACCTTGCTCCTCGTGGTATAACTATTTTTGATTTCAAATTCGGTTTATAAATCAAAATCGCAGACTGATACATCTCATAAAGTATTGTATATTATTACTGTCTGATAAACTCCATGCGGACAAGGGATACATTTCACAATCTCTTTTTGCTTCACTCTTCGATATGGGGGCACATCGTCACTGGAATACGCACTAATATGAAGAACCGCTTAATGGATGTGCACGACAAAATCAGGCTCCGCAAAAAAGCATTATCGAGACCATCAACGATATGCTCAAGAACGTGGCACAGATTGTTCATACCCGCCACAGAAGTATCTCAAACTTTATTGTCAACCTTTTGGCAGGAATGGCGGCTTATGCTTTCTACGACACAAAACCCTCTATCAATATGGAGTTTGAGATGGAGGGAGAAGCAGAAGTGAAACAGCTCACACTTTTCTAAATTTACTTGCGTGAAATAATGAATCTTCGGCCTGAAACAAGGTCGAAAGAATTGTTGTGAACTATAATCTGAGTAAAAAGGAGGTGACCTTAAACCGAATTGGGGTAACAGGTTGGTATTGTCCGCAAAAGTGTGTAAGTTTCTCTTTTCCCCCTCCCTTTTGTTAG
>CAUUGL010000009.1:0-63689 GCA_963544845.1 uncultured Alloprevotella sp. | reverse complement strand
CTAACAAAAGGGAGGGGGAAAAGAGAAACTTACACACTTTTGCGGACAATACCAAATTGTGGTATCTTTCTCTCCGAAAAACCACAACGTTTCACTCTTCTCTTCACTATGGCGGGAGGCCGTTCGTAACAAAAAAGAACCCTCCCGCCTTCAATGAAAGCGGGAGGGGGATTGAAATGAAAAAAGCTCAGCGGCGGAGGGAGATTATTCTGTCACCACCTCTTTGCGAACACGGCCATCGCTGTACTTCACGAGATTGA
Source organism: uncultured Alloprevotella sp. (assembly GCA_963544845.1). GTDB lineage: Bacteria > Bacteroidota > Bacteroidia > Bacteroidales > Bacteroidaceae > Alloprevotella. The sequence continues at coordinate 63,429 of CAUUGL010000009.1, read as the reverse complement.
CTCCCATTTGAGGCGTTGAAATGCGACGACCATCGAGCGTGTAGCGTGCAATCTCCACAGTGCTGCCCTGTTCTTGCTGCAAGGGAGCAACACCAGTGATTTTAGGATCAGAAATCCGGCATTTGGCAGCATTTTCAATTTGTCCGGTCTTCAGGTTAATCAGCAACACACAAACGCCCAGTTTTGATTTGTCTTGTATCAAGCGCTTGCCGGAGATATTCGTAAACACATACTCATGACTTTGCGTCTTGTCGGCCACAATCGGAGTTTCGAGATAGCCTTTCAAAGGAAACTGTACTCCTTCTGCCGCAATGGCCACGAAATTGTTCACAAGTCCCTTAATGGCATAAGGAGAATCGATATAGAAATCGAGCTCTTTCGAGATATTACGATGGCTCTCACTTCCGGAATAAGCATTGGCCTGCACCCAGTTCTGACTGGCTTTTCCATCTTCCGTCAGCACATAGGCAAAACCGTACGGGGCTTCTTCGCGATCTACACAGAAAGTAACACGAGGAGTTACCGTGATGTTTTCCTTCTTATCATCCCACACGGCGGTAACCTCAATGTCCATTTCAGCTCCTACTGCCTTCTCCTGTTCAAATTCGTTGGTTGCCTTTTCATACCCCAAAAGAAGATTACGATTCATCATAATCCAAGGGCGACGGGTGTTCTCACGAGCTTTTCCGGCATAATCCCAACAATGCAAAGCGTCGTTGGTATGAATGGTAATGCCTACGAAGTCATCGCCATAGGTATTGGCGAGATTATCCATCAAAGCCAGACCGCGTGTGCAGTATGGACACCACATACCGGTAAAATCTTCTACCACGACCCGACGGTGAGGCACTTTCGTCACGGTAAGTCGAGGAAGAGAAGCATTGTTGATGTTGGCACGATTGGGTTCACCATTTACTTTTGTAATCACAATCTGTAAGCTGGTTTCCGAAACACGATCATGCGGCGGCACATCGATTTCTATCGTTGTGCCCTCCATACGATTCAGCGGTGTAGGCAGGGTGTACTCTTTCTTTGCGAGTTCCTTTCCTTCAAAAGAGAGCGTGTACTCAAAATTATTGATTGTGGAACTGCCATAATTGGTGATTAGCAGTTGCCCTTTTGCACTCGTTGCCGTGATTGGCACAAACACTTTTCGGCCGGTAGAGGGAGCCAACTTGTAATCGTTGGCTGAGAGAGTGCCGGCATAGCAAACGACTGCTACGAGGGCTAAAAGCTGTACATAAATTCGTTTAATCATATAATAGTACTATAAAATTCGTTTGTAGAAAGACTATGTTAGGGAACAAGGTGTTTTTGGGTGGAAAGGCGGCCTTTCGCATCCTTCTGCTGCACAATGTAGATACCTTTGGAAAGGTCTTGAAGAGAAGTGACGTTTTTGTACAGCAATACGCCTTGGGTATTGTAGACATCGTAAGTGCTGCCGTCCATAGAGGTTTCGGCAATACCTGTACCCTCTGCATCGAAGTTGAGCGTAACCGTGGGGCCGGCTTTCTTGACAACTTTACCATCTTCTCCGTCTTCCAAGATGGTGAGTTGCAGCTTCATTGCACATTTTCCTTTTGTAGTGAAGGAGTAGTCAACCTTAATTTCTTCTTTTTCACCGTTAGCAAACAATGCTTTTTCTCCGACCTCGTAAGTGCCGACAGCATCTTCCAAAGTGCAGTTTTCAAGTGCACAAACTTGCAACTGGCCTTCTTCGATGGAAATAATCTCATAGGAAATTTTTACCTTTTGAGTTTTCTCAGACGTATTGAGCAAAAACAGTTGTGCAAGCATTTGTTTCTGACCAGGGAAAATAGGAGATTCCTGCACCTCGTTCAGATGGAGCGTTGCATCGGGAGCAAGGAGTTCGCCTTTGACATTCGCGAAAGCCACTTCAGAAGCACTGGTCTGCGCTTGGGCGGCACCAAAAATGCAGGCCAAAAGGCCGAAAAGCATCAGTAATCGTAATTTCATGTTAAGTCTTTTAATGTTTGTATTTTGATTTATTTAGCGAAGAGCAATCTTTTTCCGAACGGCTTGCAGCACTCCGTCGGCATTATAAACGAAAGCCACCACCCAAGCTTTTTCAGGCACGATGTCGACAGGGAGCGTGTAGGAAGTGCGTTCTTTCTGCGCTTGATGAGGAGAAAGCGTCAGTTCCGTACCCCAATCGCCATTGACGGCAGCTCGTAACACATGATTGTGGACGTAATTTTTCTCCGTTTTATTATGGGGAAAGAGTTGTGGGGCCACGATGCCGTCTTCCACCAACCAAAGTTGCAGCCACCCCTTTACCTCGCCGTTCAAAGTGGTCGTTTGGGTTTCGATTTCCACCCGACGCGTGTCGGCATCATATTGGCAGTTCAAGGCAATGCCGACCGTTGTTTTTCGAGCAAACTCATCATAGATACGCCCTGCCCAATCCTCTTTGGCGAGCACACCGCCTCGGCGGTTGATGATGGCTTTCGGCACATTCGGCACTGCCCACTGCTTGTAGTAAGCGTCGCCCACTTCCGTGCGCAATCCCACAAAACCAGGCACTGCTTTGATGGCGAGCGGACCTGCATGGATGGCAACGGCAATCAGTTGGTCGGCCGTGTAGCGGGCTTGTAGTTGTGTGATGACCTCGGTAGCTTCGGGACAGAAAATGCAACGCTGCCCCGTGAAATCTTCAATCAGCACATTGCGTTGAATGGTAGCAGCAGGCACTTCGATAAGACGCCGGTCGGCTGCAATGGGGTCACAGCCAGTCAGAAGCAGCACGGCTGCCCAAAGGGCAAAATATAAACTTTTCATTTCAATCAGAAATTATAATTGTAAGAGAGCGTCAGCCCTTTGGTGGCCGGAATGTAACGACAAACACCACCCGAACAGTTAAAGCCGGCACGAGTGCGGCCATACCCTAGTTGCAATCGGTGCGCTCCACCGCTATATGTCACGAAGCCTTGATAATAATGCACACGGGTGTTGCCGTGGTTGTAAAGGTCGCTCAAGGTGAACATCCAATGCGGAGCGAGCGACAATTCCGCCAATCCGAACACCCAATCCTTGTCGCCGTCTCTCGAAGCGAGATACTGAGCCTCCATGCGCAGGGTGGTTTTGGCCGACAACTTTTGCTTCACATCGGCCACAAAGATATGCGAGTTCAGCATACCGCCATGACCTTCGAGAACAGTTTGGTTGTAGCGTTGGTTCATGTACATCAAGTTGAGCTTTGTGTCTTTGCCAAGCCGCTTTTCCAATTGCACATCAATGTCTTGGTAGTAAGTGGACGGCCCCCAAGCCCAAAACGGACTGCCATAGCCATCGGTGCCGCTACCGCCGACAGTGTTCTTACGCACCGCATGAACGTGCGAAAAGTTTACTTTGGCCGTTGTGCCGTACCTGCCGCCCAGCATCGAGCCTTTGGGAAAGGTGTAGGCCGCCGCCGCTTGATATGCCCACTCCCCTTCGGGACGCGTGGCATAGGGATAGAGAGCTGCCAGCGTGTAGGTGTGTTCCATCGTGAAAGCCGGCAGGTGGTTGATGAAGGAGGAAGTACCTTCCATCCCTCTACGGCTGCGAAAACCCATGTTCGTGCTGCGTTTGGCTTGCAGAAGCAGGCTCATTCCGCGTTTGGAGTAGGATCCGGAGAGCATGGCCACGTAGCCGTTTCGGTAAATGTAGCCGTTGTCGCGTGAAGGGTCTTGTGTTTTCATGGCCATCTCCGCCAACACGTTCAGCGAACGGTGTTGCACGCGCAGCCGCACATCGAAAGCATTGACGTTGTGCGGAAGACGCAGGCGGTGAGTCGGGTCGGTCATGATCACTTCGTCTTTCTCGTATTTATGGACATAAGAAACCCCCAGTGTGGCGTAGGTGTGATGCTGTTGGAGCGCTTTGAACCACTCATCGACATTCCATTCCATATCGCCACCCGTCAGCCAACTATCGTTGTGCTGCCAATATCGACGTTGACGACCGGTGAGCGCCTTTACGGCAACCCCCACCCAAGGCCGATAAGCCAAGCGAGCGCCTTGCAACGAATTGTCGATACCCAGACTGCGCTCTTCGTAGGAACGAAGGATGAAGCCCGAGCCAAACTGTTCATAAAAACTGCCCAAGGTCAATTCTGCCTCCTTATAACGTCCTTTCAGATAAGCATAGGGCACGCCCCAGCCTTTGAAGTCGGGTTCATATCCCGGCAGTGGGTGTTGCAAATACTCCAATCTTGCCCCTGCCTCGAGATAGCGGCTCGTGGCTTTCAAGTCAAGATAAGTATTCGTCAGGAATCGGCCGTTGGAAGCCTCCGCTCCCGTAGCCTTGTCTTTTTCAGGCAGCAGTACATCGCTCTGTAAGCTTCCGGAAAGGCGTAGTTTATCGGACGGCTCTTGCGCACAAAGAAAAGTGTTCCCCATGCTTGAGAGCAGCCCTATCATCATCCATTTTTTCATAAGTTATTTGCCGGCAGTTTCTTTCACCTTTTCATAAAGTTCTACTTCCGCACCATCGGTATAGCCGTTGTGCTTGTAGACGATGTTGCCTTTTCCATCGAGCAAGACTGTAAAGGGAATCATTTGAATGCCCAACGCGCGGCGCAATTCCCCATTGGGATCGAGCAACACATCATAGCACCAGCCGTTTTGGTCGACCAAGGGCTTCACCTTATTGATGTTCTGCGCCTGATCAATAGAAACGGCCACGAGCCGCACTCCGGTTTCGCGCTGCCATTCGTCGTAGACCTCGTCAATGGCTTTGAGTTCGCGGTTGCAGGGCTTACACCAAGTGGCAAAAAAAGCAATGACAAGAGGCTTTCCTCCATTGGAAATCGTGTCGGTCTGCACGGTTTTTCCGTTAATATCTTTGAGGGTCAATTTAGGCAGACGTTCTTGTGCGCCGGCCGCAAAGCTGACCAGCAACAAGCATAGGGATAAAAAGAATTTATTCATTTCGTTAATCTATAATTCGGCTGCAAAAATACGACAAAAAGTCGAAACAGCAAAGCACACACCGCCTTACCACGATTTCTCAAACAGATAAAATATGCAAAACAGCCGTCATTTATAACAGAAAGCATGCCTATTCCACGGGAATATATGGAGAGGAGAACAACCGCCTACTATCGAAAACGCACGCTTTCACCAAACAATTATCTTCCCAAGAGCCACAATTTTCCAATAATATGGAAAATTATTTCCAAGCCCATGGAGTTTTATTTCCATCAGTATGGAAAAATTTTGGAAAAACATTACTCATTCAGTCGAAGTGTGATTTTTTCTCGCTATACACAATAATTGTGCACTGCCTGCGTTGTGATAAAAGATTTAATATATCCGTGCACCAAAAAACATCGTTGTTAATAGCGCGGAGCACTTGTAAGAACATACTCAAAACATCATTTTTCTATTTAATCCCCTTCACATGATAGCTTATATCAAAGGTGCCGTGGGCGAACTCTCACCCACAGAAGCGGTCATTGAAGCCGCCGGCGTAGGATACCAACTCGCCATATCGCTCAACACGTTCTCTGCCTTGCAAGGCAAAGAAACAGCCAAACTCTACATTAAAGAGGTCATTCGTGAAGATACACACGACCTATTTGGCTTTTTTTCCAAACAAGAACGCACGCTCTTTGAAGCCCTCATCTCCGTCAACGGCATCGGGGGCGCTACGGCACGCATGGTACTTTCGGCCTTCACACCGGCGGAACTGGCCGACGTGATTCAAAACGAACAGACCGCTATGCTCAAAAGCGTGAAGGGCATCGGGCCGAAAGCTGCAGCGCGCATTGTGCTTGATTTGAAGGACAAAATCAGTGCCCTGCTTTCCAACGGTATCATCGATGTCGCTCCATCGGCCGGAGGAGGTATCGCAGCGGCCGACAGAGCCACAGCGAAAGAGGCCATCTCCGCCCTTTCCATCTTGGGCTTTCAAGCGGCTGCCGTGCGCAAAGTGGTCGCAGGGATCCTCAAAGAAGAACCAGGACTTTCAGTACAGCGAGTCATCAAACGTGGCTTGAAAGAAATCAAATAACATGGAGGCTAAAAAATCTCGCCAGACTCGTAAGGCGACCGATTGAGATTTTGTCCGAAATTTCACTCCTGCCGATAAGTACGTTTAATCCCATACACCTACTGAACATCTCCTTGATACGTCAATCCTATATTTGGTTGTTGCTGCTCGTGGCGCTCTTGAGCGTGGCGGGCTTTGCCGCGTCCGTACATCATCAAGAAGTGGAACGTCAAGCCACACCGCCCGCACTTGATGCGCCTGCGGTCACGGCTTCTGCGTCGGTCGCCCGCTTGTCGGCTGCCGCGCCTGTTCCTTCGGTGGCGGAGGACAGCACGATTGTGCCTTTTCGCATCCGTCTCATCGGACAGGACGGTGTGCGCCAATCGGGCGATTTGAAAGACCCTGAAAACCTCACCACAGGCTTGGTCTACGATGAAGTCTCTGGCCTTTACCGCTACGGCACACGCTTAGGCAAAGAGTTTCTCTACGTCCCCTACTTTCTCGCAGGCGACGAGGTGCGCCGTGCCGGCATTCAGCAGTCCATGCGCGACTATTTCCGCCGTCGAAACAGTGAGGATTTCAAGAACAAAGGCAAAGAGAAGTTTGACTTTTCGGACATGAAGTTCGACCTCGGCCCTGCCGAAAAAATCTTCGGTCCCGGCGGGGTGCGCGTCAAAACGCAGGGAAGCGCCGAACTCAAAATCGGTACCAACCACCGATGGACAGACAACCCTTCGCTCTCCGAACGCAACCGCAGCGTCTTCGGCTTTGACTTCAATGAGAAGGTGAACCTTTCGCTCAACGGCAAGGTGGGCGACAAGGTCAATATGGATTTCAACTACAACTCGGAAGCCACGTTCAACTTCGATACCCAAAGTCTTAAACTGCGCTACGAAGGGAAGGAAGACGAAATTGTGAAACTCATTGAGGCGGGCAATGTGTCGATGAGCTCCAACTCCAGCCTTATCCGCGGAGCACAGAGTCTTTTCGGTGCGCGTGCCGACCTCCAGTTTGGACGTCTCAAACTCCAAACGATGGTGGCACAAAAGAAGAGTTCGGCGCAATCAGTGCAGTCGAAGGGCGGTGTGCAACTCACCGACTATCGTTTTTCGGCGGCCGACTACGATGAAAACCGCCACTTCTTCCTCGGCCACTTCTTCCGCGACAACTACGACTATTGGATGACGCAGCTGCCCACAGTGTTATCGGGCATCGTCATCAACCGCATAGAGGTATGGACGACCAACAAAAACGGTGCGACCACCAACACCCGCAACCTGGTAGGACTGACGGATTTGGGCGAAAACAAGCGCTTCAACTCCTCACTTTGGACGGCCGGAACGACACAACAGCTCTCCAACAATGCCAATACGGAATATGCCACCGTGGTGGCCAACCTCGGCAGCAATCGAGAGATTTCACAAATTTCTGCCACGCTCGACGGTATGGGGCTTGTGGGGGGGGAAGATTACGAAAAACTGGAAAATGCCCGCCTGCTCACTCCTTCGGAATATCGATTGAACGAGGCATTGGGCTACATTTCGCTGCGCTCTTCGCTCCAAACGGATCAGGTGCTGGCGGTGGCCTTCGAATACACTTATCGTGGGCAGACTTATCAGGTGGGAGAATTTTCCACCGACCGCAAAGACAACACGCAGGCACTGCTGGTCAAGACCCTCAAAAACACAGCCTGCACACCGCAGATGAGGAACTGGCACCTGATGATGCGTAACGTCTATTCGCTCGGAGCCACCTCTATTCAAAAAGAGCGTTTCCGCTTGGACATCAAACTCCTTTCCGACACGAGCGGTGTCTACCTTTCCTATCTTCCTGAACCCACGCTCAAGGACAAGAAACTGCTGAGCCTCATGGGGCTAGACGAATTGGACAACAGCAACAAGCGCCGCCCGAACGGCTACTTCGACTTTGTGGAGGGCTACACCATCGACGCCAACAACGGTCGCATCTATTTCCCCGTGGTCGAACCTTTCGGCAGCCATTTGGCTAAGGTAATCGGTGATGCCGCCGTGGCGAAACGCTACGCCTATACTGAACTCTACGACTCGACCCACACCATTGCCCGACAGATTGCGGAACACAATAAATTTGTGATTACGGGTCAGTATAAAGCGACCAAAAATGATGAAATCCAACTTGGTGCCACCAACATTCCGCAAGGAAGTGTGGTGGTGACGGCAGGCGGACAACGCCTCACCGAGGGGTCGGACTACACGGTAGACTACTATTCGGGCATCGTCAAAATTCTCAACAAGAGTATTCTCGATGCCGGTACGCCCATCAACTGCTCCTTGGAGTCGAACACGGACTACGGTATGCAGCGTAAAACGATGTTGGGACTCAACTTCCAATACGACTTCTCACGCGACTTCCAAGTGGGCGGCTCAATCATGCACCTCGGCGAACAGCCGCTCACCAACAAGGTGGCGATGGGCAGCGAACCGCTCAACAACACCATTTGGGGGCTGAACGTGGCCTGGAAAAAGCAAAGCCAATGGCTTACCAACCTCATAGACCGCCTTCCGTTCGTTCACGCCACCGCACCTTCGAGCATCAACTTTACTGCGGAATTTGCGCAACTCATTGCCGGCAAGAACAGTGATGCGCAAGGGAATGCGTCTTACATTGACGACTTTGAAAATTCAAAGTCGGTCATCGATGTGTCGCAACCGCAGCAATGGAGCATCTCCTCCACACCCGCCCTCTTTCCGGAATCACGACTGAGCAACGATGTGCGCTACGGCTACAACCGCGCCCTTTTGGCTTGGTACTACATCGACCCGCTTTTCACGCGCCGCAGTTCATCGCTCACTCCGGGACACATCAAGAACGACCTCAAACAGCTTTCCGACCCTTGGGTGCGGGAGGTGTATATGTCGGATCTCTACCCCAACAAAAGCATCAACTACAAAGAGGCGTCCACCCTCTCTGTGCTCAACCTGGCTTTCTATCCTAACGAACGCGGTCCTTACAACCTCGACCCCGGCCTTGACCGCAACGGGCACCTGCTCCATCCTACGCAGCGGTGGGGAGGTATGATGCGCAAACTCGAAACGTCCGACTTTGAAGCCGCCAACATCGAATACGTGGAGTTTTGGATGATGGACCCCTTTACCGAGCGCAATGGTCAGCAGCCTTCCTTTACGGGCGATCTCTATTTCAACTTGGGAGAAATTTCGGAAGATGTGCTCAAAGATGGAAAGAAATTTTACGAAAGCGGTCTGCCCATCGACAACGACGCTTCAAAATATACCACCACGGCGTGGGGACGCGTGCCCACACAGAACTCTGTGACTTATGCTTTCAATACGAGTGCCGGCAGCCGTCGGCGTCAGGACGTGGGCTTCAACGGATTGAGTTCGGAGGACGAGCGTACATTTGGTGCTTATGCCCAATTCCTCTCACAGGTGCAGAGCGTGGTGCGCCCTGAGGTGTACGACTCGCTGCTGCAAAGCCCATCGGCCGACAAGTATCATTATTTCCGCGGTTCGGACTGGGATCGCCGACAGACCTCCATCCTCGACCGCTACAAGTATATCAACAACCCGAACGGCAACTCCGTAGCCGCAGAGGATAGTCCTGAAAGCTATTCGACGGCCTACAAGACTACGCCCGACGTGGAGGACACCAATCAAGACTACACGCTCAACGAGTACGAGAAGTACTATCAGTATCGCGTGCGCATCGACCCCACGGAGATGACCGTGGGCAAGAATTATATTGTAGACATGCGCACCACCAATCCCAAGACGCGCGATGGGAACAAGGTGGAAACCAAATGGTATCTCTTTCGCATTCCTCTGCGGGAGTATGAACGCAAAGTAGGAAATATCAGCGATTTCTCGTCCATCCGCTTTATGCGTATGTTCATGACGGGTTTCGATCGTCCCACTGTCCTTCGCTTTGCCACGCTCAACCTCGTGCGGGGAGAATGGCGCAGCTACCAGCAGGCACTATACACCGGTGCGGCTCCGGCTTCTTCAGGAAGTTTGGCAGTGAGTGCTGTTAATTTTGAAGAAAACAACGAGAAAAAGCCGGTCAACTATGTCCTTCCTCCGGGTATCAGCCGTTCCATCGAACCCGGACAGGAACAGGTGATGGAAAACAACGAGCAGGCGCTTGCCCTCACAGTCAAAGATTTGGCCAGTGGCGATGCCCGCGCGGTGTACAAAAATACGCAGCTCGACCTGCGCCGCTACAAGCATCTCCAACTCTTCGTCCATGCCAACGCGCTCCCGGGCGATAAAAATCTGAGCAACGGCCAAATGAGCCTTTTCCTGCGTTTGGGTTCGGACTACAAAAACAATTTCTACGAGTACGAAATCCCGCTCATCCTCACCCCCGAAAACGACAAGTATGCAGGTGAGAGTGGGCGCAGAGCCGTGTGGCCGGAGGAGAACATGATTGACATCGACCTCGACTTGCTCACCCGTACCAAAAAGAACCGCAATCATCAAAAATCACTCGGCCTCACGACTTTTACTCAGCTTTACAGCGAGTACGAAAAAGCCCGTCCGAAAAACAAAGTCAGTGTGCAGGGCAACCCCTCTTTAGGCGAAATCAAAACCATCATGATCGGGGTGCGCAACAACTCGCGCAACGTGCAGAGCGTTGAAGTCTGGGCCAACGAACTCCGATTGCAGGACTTTTCCAACAAAGGAGGATGGGCGGCACAAAGCCAACTGAACATCCAACTGTCTGATTTGGCTACCATCAATCTCGGCGGACACATCGAAACCAACGGCTTCGGCGGATTGGAAGAGACGGTGAGCCAACGCCGTGACGACGACCTTTACCAGTACTCCATCACGACACAAGTAGAAGCCGGTAAGTTCCTTCCCGAAAAGTTGAAGCTCACCGCCCCCGTCTATTATTCTTACTCTAAAGAACGTGTCGTGCCTCGTTACAACCCCCTCGACACCGATATGGAAATGAGCGAAGCCATGAGCGCGCTCACCACACGTGCCGAGCGCGATTCGCTGCGCAACATCACCAATAAGGTGGTGGTCAACAAGAACTTCTCGGTTTCGGGCTTGCGTTTCAACCGCGTCACGCGAGGAATGCCTATGCCCTACGACTTGGCCAACTTTACCTTAGGCTACGCCAAAGCGACGCGTCACACCACCGGCCACACCACCGATTGGGAATATGACGACCACTGGAAGTTCAACTTTGCTTATGCCTACAGTCCGGGGATGAAGACCTATGAGCCTTTCAAAAAACTCATTCCGAGCAAACTCAAGGCGTTCCGTTTGTTCCGCGAACTTGGTTTCAATTACATTCCGCAAAGTCTTTCTTTCAACTCCGACATCGCTCGCAACTACTACGAGTTTAAGGAGCGCGACATGCAGCAACTCGACAACAATACGTTGCCTGTTTCTTTCTCATCCGACTTTCTTTGGAACCGCTCTTTCCAACTCCGCTGGGATCCCACCAAACTCATTCACTTCAACTTCTCATCGGCCACCAATGCCGAGATTGAGCAGCCCAACGTAGTGGTCAATAAGGACCTCTTCCCCACGGAATATGCCCATTGGAAGGACTCCGTGATGCGCTCTATCCGTGACTTCGGACGCCCCTTAAATTATCAGCAAACGGCCGACTTGTCGTGGAATCTTCCCATCAATAAAATCCCTTATTTCGATTGGGTTACTTCGGACGCCAAATACAACTCGACCTACAACTGGACACGTGGCGCCGAACTCGCCAATGGTAGTTCGATGGGGCACACCATCAACAACCAGCGCAACATCACCGCCAACGCGAAGTTCAACCTCGAAACGCTCTACAACTACTTCCCCTTCCTTAAAAAGGTGAACCGCAAGTTTTCAACCTCTGGAAACAATGCGGCACAAAAGCAGCAGAAGAAAAAGTTTGAGCAGGAATTCCAACTCCGCGCCGACACCACCCTCACCATTCCTCACAACCAGCACTCGAAACGATTGCGTGTGGTGGCGCTTCGCGAAGACGGCAGCACCTATCCTGTCCGCTACAAAATCCTGGATGCCAACCGCATCGAGGTGCTCAATCGCGACAGTTTGAAAGTGAAAATCTCTGTGGCTTCTCGTAAGCAGACGGAAGACGAGACGTGGTTTAAGACGCTCCAATATGCTTCCCGAGGTCTGATGATGGTGCGCAACATCAACATCTCCTATCGCAACACAAATAATATGTCCATTTCGGGTTTCCTACCCGAAGTGGGTGATGCGTTCGGACAAAAGCATAACGGCGGCTTGCTCGCGCCGGGATTGGGATTTGCGTTTGCCACCGTGGGTGATGACTACCTCCGTACCGCTGCCGACCGAGGATGGCTTATGCGCTCCGACAGCGTCATCACTCCTGCCGTCATCAATCGCACGATTGACCTTCAAATCCGCGCGACTGTTGAACCCATTCGCGATTTGAAATTCAGTGTCAATTTTGCGCGCAATGAAAATATGGCCAAGACCATCCAATACTTCCCTGGCTTTCCTTCCACGCGCACAGGCTCGTTCACGATGACCACCATCTCCCTCCGCACCGCCTTTACCTCCGGAGGCAATGCCGACAACGGTTATTGGAGTCCGACATTCCAAAAGTTCCTGGGATTGCTCGACCACTACCGCAACCGCATCGAAGCGCGCTACACCGGCACCACTTACCCCGCAGGTTCTTCCTTGGCAGGACAAACTTACAATCCTGCCAACGGCAGTGTGAGCAAGTATTCGAGTGAAGTGATGATACCGGCTTTTCTCAGCGCCTATGGCAGCGGTGGGTCGAGTCTTGACATATTCCCTGCCCTCACGAGTATTCTTCCCAACTGGACGCTTTCCTATGGCGGTCTTTCCTCGGTGAGTCCTTTCAAAGATTGGTTCCGCTCTTTCAACCTCAACCACGGCTACAAGAGCATCTATACCGTAGGCGCTTACAATAGTTTCCAGTCTTACCGCGAGTTGCAGGCTGGCTTAGGTTTTATCAACAGCGTGGAGAGCGGCCTACCGACTCCCTCCTCCATGTACGACATTTCGACGGTCACGCTCAACGAAAGTTTCAGTCCGTTACTCGGATTTGACGCGACGTTCTACAATAACATGACGGCCAAACTCGAATATCGTCGCACGCGAGTGCTCACGCTTTCCATGACTTCGCAGCAAATCACCGAAGCTCGCTCCAATGATATTGTCCTCGGCATGGGCTATAAAATCAATGATTTCCGACTTTTTGATGTTCCTTCCGGTGTGAAGAAAAGTACCCGAAGCAAACGCAAGTCGGCCGATAAGAATAGCGAGCCCGCCCCTTCCGGCAATAACAATGGATTTGCCAACAGCCTCAACCTGCGCTTAGACATTTCGCTGCGCGACCAAAGTGCCCTCCAGCGCAATATCCTCACGGCCTCTTCACAAGCCACGAGCGGCAACCGCGCCATTCAAATCTCCTTCTCCGCCGACTACATGCTGTCGAAATACCTCACCATTTCGGCCTACTTCGACCGGCAGATAAATCGTCCGCTTCTCACCTCTTCGGCCTATCCTACCACCACGCAGGACTTCGGCATCAACCTAAAATTCCAACTTGCCCGCTAAGGAAAGAAATAACGAAATCCCCCTTACGTGCACGCACGTAATATAAATGAGGTGTATGTACACCCACATAGACAAGGGTTTCATACGATTGCCGCGTTAATTCTTTCTTCCCTTCATCAATCTCCCTATCTGCTCAAACAGATATGGGAGATTTTTATTGTCCGACAACTTTCATCCCGAAAAAAGAAAAGCAGTCGGCAGTCAGAGAAACAGCTTTTCCAAGAGAAAAACCAAGACCACCTACAAAGTTTTTGAGAGGCATAGATAGCAAAGCCTGTGCTTATTCCTCAAAAAAAGAGAAAAAAGAGCATGGAGGTTTGGTAGTTTCTTTTTTTTCTCTCTACCTTTGCATCGTCAAACGGAAGGAAAACTCTCCGTCCGTCGACCACATAAAAACTCAAATATATCCAGTTATTTAACAACACAAAACAATGAAAAAGTTTTTACTCGCTCTCGCTGTTGCAGCCGGTTCGTTTACTACTGCCGATGCACAAGTATTCTTGGGTGGCCGTCTCGGTCTTATGCACAGCTCTAAGACTGAAGCCACCCATGTTTCGATTGCTCCAGAAGTGGGCTATGTGCTCAACAACCAATGGACGGTAGCCACTGAACTCAGCTACGACCTGCAAGAAAAGGCACTCGGCAACCGTGACCTCAACACCTTCTCTTTCAATCCCTACGCTCGTTACACTGCTGTTTCTTGGGGTCCTGTCAACCTCATTTTCGAAGGTGGTGTCAACCTCGGCTGGGAAAAGGTTAAGGGCAATAACGCTCAATTCACTTGGGGTGTTGGTGTTCGTCCCGGTCTGGCCGTCAATGTTTCTCCTCGTGTGAGCCTCGTTACCCGTATGGGCTTCTTGGGCTATCGTGACAGCGACGTCAACGGCAAGATCTACGGCTACAATTTCTCCAGCAAAGACCTCAGCTTCGGTGTTTACTACAACTTCTAATTCCTCCGATTAGTTTTTTCATAAAAAGTCGGCTATCCTTTTCTGATGAAGGATGGCCGACTTTTTTGGGTCACAGCGAGCGGAGAGACGACTTAGGCATGTACGTAAGTTCCGATGTCTTCGCCCGAAAGAACGCGTTTCAGATTGCCCACGATGTCCATATTAAACACGTAGATGGGCAGGTTGTTTTCTTTGCACATCGCGGTGGCAGTGACGTCCATCACCCGCAATCCGCGTTGCAGCACCTCGTCGTAAGAGATGTCGGCAAACTTTGTCGCCGTGGGGTCTTTCTCAGGATCGGCCGTGTAAACGCCGTCCACGCGTGTGCCTTTGAGCATCACATCGGCTTCGATTTCAATGCCGCGAAGCGACGAACCCGTGTCGGTGGTAAAATAAGGATTTCCCGTACCGGCACTCATGATGACCACTTCGCCGCGTTCCAAAGCCTCAATGGCTTTCCACTTTGAGTAAAACTCGCCGATGGGCTCCATACGAATGGCGGTGAGCACGCGGCTCTTCACTCCCACCGCACCCAATGCCGAAGAGAGGGCAAGGCTGTTGATGACCGTTGCGCACATCCCCATTTGGTCGCCTTTGATGCGGTCGAAGCCCTTACTGGCACCTGAAAGGCCGCGGAAGATGTTGCCGCCCCCGATGACAATGCCGACTTCAACGCCCATCGCCCGGACTTCTTTGATTTGTGCGGCATACTCGTTCAGACGCTTGGTGTCGATGCCGTGACCTTGTTCGCCCATCAGACTCTCGCCACTGAGTTTCAAAAGAATACGCTTAAATTTCATGATGATATGTAGTTTTTTAATGATGATATGCCGGCTTTGCCGATAGTCACGACCTGCTTTATCCTGCAAGTCTATGCAAATGTACCACTTTTTCAGAAAACATCAAGAATTTGCCGACCTTTTCCCCACTTTTCTCACGACACGAGGCAGCAGTAAGGCAGCCACAACGCCGCGAAGAGCAAGAAACGTCAAGAAGGCGAGCCAAAGAGCATGGTTGCCCAAAGTAGGGGCAAGAACACCATGAAGGAGAAAAAAACTGAGGGACGAGAGAAGCACCGTGAGGAGCATGGCACGTGTGGAGGTGGTGCCGATGAAGAGGCCGTCGAACAAAAAGGCCGAGAATCCCACCAAGGGAATCACAACGGCATAAGGCAGAAAGTCAAGTGCCGCATGGCGCACGCTTTCCACATCGGTGAGCAGGGCAATCAGGCTCGTGCCGCCAACGAGGAAGAAGAGAGTGAACCCCACGGCCACCCCTCCGCCCCATACAAAAAGCCGGCGCACAAGTCCACGAAAAGCATCGACATTGCCCTCTCCCATAAAGCGCCCGCCAAGGGCTTCACCGGCATAGGCAAAGCCATCCATAAAGTAACTCACAAGGAGAAAAAGCTGCATGAGCAGAGCATTGACCGCCAAGAGGGTTTCTCCCTGCCGTGTTCCAAAGGCAGTGAAGGCAAACATGACCGCAACGAGACAGAGCGTGCGGAAAAAGATGTCGCGGTTGACGGCAAAAAGTTCCATCCATTCCGGAAGAGAGCCTACGACGACACGCAGAGTGGCGCGACAACCATCTTGACGCAGCACTCGCAGCACCAGCACAAAGGCCAAAACAGCCCCTGTCCACTGTGCCACCAGCGTGCCGACCGCCACCCCGGCAATCCCCCAATGCAGCCCCACCACGAGGATAAGGCTGACGAGGATATTCACCAAGTTTTGCACAATGGCTATCGTCATCGGATAGCGGGCGTTCTGCATACCCAGCAGCCAACCGTTGAGCGCAAAGAGTGCCAACATAGGAGGAGCGCCCCAAATGAGCAGGTCGAAGTAGGTACGTGCCAAATCGGCAGCCTCGGCCTCCGGATCCAGAAGCCCAAACCCCACGGCGGCAATGGGTTGCTGAAAGAGGAGAATCAAAAGAGCGAGGGTCAGTGCTAGCGCCAGCGAACGCCAAAGCAAAGCAGCGGTTTCGTGCGGGCGGCCTGCGCCGTAGGCTTGTGCGGTGAGTCCGCCCGTCCCCATACGGAGGAAGTTGAAGAGCCAGTAGGTCGTGGAAAAGAGGGTACTCCCCACCGCAATGGCGGCAAGATAGGCAGCCGCACCGAGATGGCCGGTGATGGCGGTGTCCACCAGTCCGAGCAGCGGCACGGTAATGTTCGACACAATCGAGGGGACGGCAATACGAAGAATGGAACGTGACATAAGAGAGAGGAGTTTGAAGCCGGAACTACAACGGAGCATGGAGGATATCGACGCCGTACTCCTGTTTGACGGACTCCATGACAAACGTCGATTCGATGTGTGCCAGCGTGTCAAGACGGCCGAGCACTTCGAGCACCAGTTTTTGATAATACTTCATATTGGGACAATGCACTTTGAGCAAGTAGTCGAAGGCGCCGCTGATGTTATAACATTCGGTCACTTCGGGAATGTTACGCACAAACTCGGCAAAATCGTGGGCTATCGTGTTGTTGATTTGCCGCAGTTTGACCGAACAAAACACCACAAAGCCTTGATTGAGCTTTTCAGCGTTGAGAATGGCCACATAGCGCTCAATGTAGCCGTTACGCTCCAAGCGTCGAATACGCTCGTAGACGGACGTGACGGAGAGATTGATGCGCGTAGCCACCTCTTTGGTGGTCAAACGGGCATCTTGCTGGAGAATGCGCAGAATTTCAATATCTTTGGAGTCTAACATACCGAAAGAGAATGAACGGGAGAAGAGAAGATTTTTCTGACGAATATGATTTTCAAGAGGTAAAACAGATAATACTCCTGAAAGAAGAGGCAAAAATAGTAATATATTCCGAGTTTTACAAGTTACTTGGCACATATTACTATTCTTTGTAATTTTGCAGTGAAAAAGTAATAGAGGAGAAGGCACAGCATTTCCGTCTTCTTCCTTCCCTCAGAGATTCACATTCTATTTTTATAACTCTGCTTTTTTAGTTTGTGTAGCAACCGACATCGCTCTTTTTGTGCGAGTCGGTTGCTTTTCTTTTCGACCGCCGTAATCAGACGCAGAGGAAAAATGAGGTCAGGCATTGTTTCGGAGAGCTTAGGCGTTGTGTTTTTGTCCTCATCCAATCATTTTCCGTACGTGTAAGGACATTCTTCCGTACATGTAAGGACAAACTTCCGTACGTGTACGGAAAAACGTTCGTACATGTACGGACATTTCTCAGATAACGTCCGGATATCCTTCGTCGTGCAGGCAGCCGAACCGGTTCACCGAAAACAAAGAAGGGGCTTAGCGCGATGAAAAAGAAAACCTCCCTTTATTTTTGATAAAAAAGCAGGAAAAGGGGGGAGAGTGTGGCTTTTTTTTCTTATTTTTGCATTCAAATATAATTGCTGTTATGGAAACCATTACCGTCAAAGACAAAAAATTTGCCATCTCCATCCCGACCGAGCAGCTTCAAACCCGTATCGCAGAAGTGGGTGCGCAGCTCAGCAAAGATTTGGCCGACAAGAATCCTCTGTTTGTGGCTGTGCTCAATGGGTCGTTCATGTTTGCGGCCGACTTGATGCGCCACATCACCATTCCCTGCGAAATCTCATTCGTACGCTTCGCCAGCTATGTGGGTATGGAAAGCACGGGCACGGTGAAAGAACTCATCGGACTGTCCGAAAAGTTGGAGGGACGCACAGTGGTCGTTGTGGAAGACATCATCGACTCCGGACTGACCATGCAGCAGTTGATTGAAAACCTTCGTCGGCACAATCCCGGCAGCCTGCACATTGCTTCGCTGCTCGTGAAACCCGAAAAACTCACCGTGCCGCTCACCATCGACTACACTTGTTTTGAAATCCCCAACGATTTCATCGTGGGCTACGGCCTCGACTACGACGGCTACGGCCGCAATCTCCCGGCCATCTACACCGTGATGGAGTAAATCCTCTCTCTTCAACATAAAAACTAAATTTTGACGGAGGCCGCTGCCTCCCCCTCATCACTTTTCTGATCAGCACATGAAAAATCTTGTCATCTTTGGTGCCCCCGGCTCCGGCAAGGGTACGCAGAGCGACCTCTTGGTTCAAAAATACGGTTTTGATCACATCTCCACGGGCGATGTGTTGCGTGCCGAAATCAAAGCCGGCACCGAACTCGGCAACACTGCTAAGCAATACATCGACCACGGACAGCTCATTCCCGACAGTCTGATGATTGATATTCTCGCCGCCACTTACGACGCACTGCCCAAAACTCAAGGGGTTATCTTCGACGGATTCCCCCGCACCATTCCTCAGGCCGATGCGCTCAAAGCCATGCTGGCCGAACGTGGCACAAAGGTACACGCCATGCTCGAACTCTCCGTTCCCGACGAAATGCTCATGGAGCGCCTCATCCACCGCGGAAAGACCAGTGGTCGTGCCGATGACAACGAAGAAACCATCGCCAAACGCTTGAGCGTCTATCACGCACAAACTGCACCGCTGATTGACTGGTATGCACAAGAAGGCATTCGCAACACCGTGCAAGGTTATGGTTCGCTCGAAGAAATCAACGCCCAACTCTGCGCGGTCATCGACACGCTCTAAGGGCTGCTGCCTCCCCTCCCGATTACATCAACACAGGCTTTTGCCTTTCACTTGCGCCAACGAATTTCACGTTGGCGCATCTTGAATTTTTAAGAAATGGAAACCAACTTCATCGACTACGTAAAGATTTATTGTCGCTCCGGCAAGGGCGGACGTGGCTCCATGCACATGCACCGCGGCAAATATCAACCTCTCGGCGGCCCCGACGGAGGCGATGGCGGACGCGGTGGGCACGTCTACCTGCGCGGTAATCACAACTTTTGGACGCTCCTCCACTTGCGCTACGACCGCCATATCTTTGCAGGACATGGCGGCAACGGCTCGAAATGTTGCAGCACAGGAAAAGATGGCGAAGACCGTTATATTGATGTCCCCCCCGGCACTGTGGCCTACGATGCCGAAACGGGAAAGTATATCTGCGATGTGGTCGAAGACGGACAGGTGGTGATGCTGCTCAAAGGCGGACGCGGCGGATTGGGTAATTACCAATTCCGAACCGCCACCAACCAAGCCCCCCGCTTTGCACAGCCGGGCGAACCCATGCAGGAAATGATGGTGGTGTTGGAACTCAAACTCCTGGCCGATGTGGGCTTGGTGGGTTTCCCCAACGCCGGCAAATCGACCTTGGTCAGTTCCATCACCAATGCCCGCCCCAAGATTGCCAACTACCCCTTTACCACTCTCGAACCTTCGTTGGGCATCGTGCCTTACCGCGATGGACGCTCTTTTGTGATGGCCGACATTCCCGGTATCATCGAAGGGGCGGCAGAAGGTCGCGGTCTGGGATTGCGTTTCCTGCGCCACATCGAGCGCAACTCTCTTTTGCTCTTCATGGTGCCCGGAGATACCGACAACATTCGCCGCGAATATGAGATACTCCTCAACGAAGTGGCACAGTTTAACGAGGGATTGCTCGACAAGCACCGCATCCTTGCCGTCACCAAAGCCGACCTGCTCGACGAGGAACTGATGGAACTGCTCAAAGCCGACCTGCCCGATGATTTGCCTGTGATTTTCATTTCGGCCGTAACCGGCTTCAACATCACGCAACTCAAAGACACGCTTTGGGAGGAACTCAACTCAGAGAGCAACAAACTGCAAAGTGTTGCCGAGGGAGGCAGCATCGTGCATCGTGACCGCGAAGTGTTCCACCTCGATCGTGACTTCTCCGATTGGGAGGACGATGTGGTGGAAGTGGACGATGACGACATTGAAGAACTCGAAGACTACGAGATTGAAGATGTTGAAGAGTAGTCTGCTCTTACTTTCCCTTACGTAAACTCCTCCTATCATGCAGCTTCTCGAATATCGTTTAGGTGATGGCGTACGCGCCTTCTCCACCTTGCGCCACAGCGGAGGAATTGGAGAAGGCACGTATGCTTCATTTAACCTCACCCACTATTGTGGCGACAGTCCGGACAACGTGGCTGAATGCCGTCGGGCTTTGTGTGCCGAACTGGGTATTGACGACACCCGCCTACTGCTCCCTCGTCAAACACATGGCCATCGTGTGCTCACCATCGACAACGACTTTCTCTCGCTGAGCGACGAAGCGCGCACAGCGGCCTTGGAAGCGTGCGATGCGTTGGTCACTCGACAACAAGGTGTTTGCATCGGTGTTTCCACAGCCGACTGCGTACCGCTTTTGCTCCATGACCCTGTGAAAGGGGTAGTGGCTGCAGTGCATGCCGGTTGGCGCGGCATGGTAGCGCGCATTCCGGAGCACGCCCTGGCAGCTATGGCCGACTTGGGCAGCCGTCCGCAGGATGTGCAAGCCCTGATAGGGCCGAGCATAGCCGTCCATTCCTTTGAAGTGGGCAAAGAGGTGGTAGATGCCTTTCTACAAGCCGGTTTTCCGTCGGGTATCGTCCATCGTTCCTACTCCAAGCCGCATCTCGACCTTTGGGCAGCCTGCACGTTTTTACTCGAACAGCAAGGTGTCGATTTGAGTCATATCCGCATTGCCGGCATCGACACGTTGACCACCAGTGACAGTTTTTTCTCTGCCCGCCGACTGGGCACCTCGTCCGGACGTATTTTCACCGGCATTCTTTTGAAAGCGGGGAATTAACACGGTCTTTGTGAGGCATTGATCCCAAACAGTTGCCGTCCGCCTCCCCCCTCTCCTCATTGTTTTCTGAAAATTCGGTGGATGGGTTCGCCTCCATCCCCCCTCACCAGCAGACGCATTTCCATGAAAGAACAACATTTGTTTTACGCTCCCGACCTTCTCCAAACCGCCCAACTCCCCGAAGAGGAAGCGGCTCATGCGTTGCGTGTGTTGCGCATGAAAGAGGGCGATTCCATTTGGATGACCGATGGAAAAGGAACTTTTTTCGATGGCAGCATCACCTTGGCCGGCAGTGGCAAGCATCCTCAATGTTGTATTGACGTACACACATCGCACACTTGGGCACAGCCGTGGGCAGCATCAATTGCCATCGCCGTTGCTCCCACCAAAAACATGGACCGCATGGAGTGGTTCACGGAAAAAGCCACCGAAATCGGCCTTAATGCTTTCCATTTCCTCGAATGTGCCAACTCTGAGCGCAAAGTGCTCAAAACGGAACGCATCGAAAAGATTGTGGTGAGTGCCACGAAGCAAAGTCACAAAGCCATCAAGCCCCAAGTGGAAGGACTTACCCGATTTCGCGATTTCATCACCCAACCTTTTGACGGCGACAAGTTCATCGCACATTGCTACGCACCCACCGACATCGCTCCACAAAGCGAGAAGCCCTTTCTCTTTGATGTGCTCGCGAAGGCACGTCCGGCGTTGGTGCTCATTGGGCCGGAGGGCGACTTTTCCATCGATGAGGTTCGCGCCGCCGAAGCAGCCGGTTTCCGCAGTGTACATTTAGGCGAAAGCCGTTTGCGCACCGAAACAGCGGCCTTGGTCGCCGTACAACTGATGAACCTCAAACAATCGCATTGATATGGACGCACTCAGAGCGCTCTTTCAACAGAAATTCGGGCAAACGCCCACTTCCATCACTCCTTTGGCACAAGCGGGGTCGAATCGGGCTTATTTTCGTATTTCGGACAGCGAGGGCAACACCGCTGTGGGAGTGAAAGGTTGTAACATTTCCGAAAACCGTGCCTTTCTCTACCTCGCTCACCATTTCCAAAATCAGCAGCTTCCGGCACCGCGTATTTTCGGAGTGAGCGCCGATGAGAGTACTTATCTTCAAGAAGACCTCGGCACTTGTTCCCTCTACGATGCTTTACAGCATGGACGTGAAACAAAGGGCAACTATAACGAAAATGAAATCACGTTGCTGCGTCGCACACTTCGCCTGCTCCCTCATCTGCAAATCAAAGGCGGATTCAGTTTAGACTCTTCCCGTCTTCTTCCGCCACAACAGTTCGACCGACGCACCGTGATGTTCGACCTGAACTACTTCAAATACTGCTTTCTCAAACCCACGGATTTACCTTTCGACGAGATGGCACTTGAAGACGATTTCGAACGGCTCACCGAACAACTGCTTGAATGCCGTTCGTCCCGACCCACTTTTCTCTACCGCGACTTTCAAGCGCGCAACATTATGCTGGTCGATGGGCAGCCCCGCATCATCGATTTCCAAGGCGGACGCATCGGGCCGATTCACTACGACGTGGCCTCGTTTCTTTGGCAAGCCTCGGCTCACTACCCTCAAGCGTTGCGGGAGCAGTTGCTTGATGTCTATCTCGACGAACTCTCGACCCTGCTCCCCATCGACCGCTCCCGCTTTCACAGAGAACTGATAGGCTTCGTGCTCTTCCGCCAACTGCAAGTGTTGGGCGCTTATGGGCTGCGAGGACTTTTTGAGCGGAAACCCTACTTCCTCCATTCCATTCCCTACGCCTTAGACAATCTCCGACAACTGTTCGACTCAGATTTACACAAGACCTACCCCACGCTGAGCCAAGCCCTCGCCCGATTGTCTTCCCTCGATTTCAACCCTTTTAGCTCTCCTTCCTCATGACTCCCCTCATTCCCATCGACGACTATGCACGCGGCCCGCTCGTGGTGCGCGTTTTCAGTTTTTCCTACAAACGCGGCATCCCTTCCGACACCTGCGGCAATGGTGGCGGCTACGTGTTCGACTGCCGCAGCACCCACAATCCCGGACGCTACGAGCCTTATAAGCAACTTACGGGATTGGACGAATCGGTCATCCAGTTTTTGGAAGACGATGGCGAAATACAAGTTTTCCTTGACAGTGTCTATCGTTTGGTCGATTTCCACGTTGAAACCTACCAGCGCCGCGGTTTCTCCGACCTTATGGTCTCCTTTGGTTGCACCGGCGGACAACACCGCAGCGTTTACTCGGCACAACATTTGGCCGAACATCTCAGCCAGAAATACGGCATTGAGGTACAGCTCGAACATCGCGAGCAAAACATCCGCCAACACTTTCCTGCGCGACAATAAAGTGCCACTTTCCGCGTTAGTATAGCGTATGAAACAGCGTCTACTTCTCATCCTTATCCTCTTGGGCGGCTTCGTCATCGGCGCAGTCGCCCAAAGTCGTTGTCGTATCTTCGGCACAATTCGCGACAGCCAGGGAGACCCCATCGAACTGGCCGCCGTGCGCATTGCCGGTCGCCCTCACCTGCTCACCACCGCCGACTTGCAAGGGCGCTATTCGCTCACCTTGACCACTGCCGACAGCATCACAGTGGTCTACTCCATGATAGGTTACGAAACCCGCAAACGCACCCTGCTCGCTCCTCGCGACTCCATACGCATCGACGTTGTCCTCCCGGCCTACAGCGCCATGCTGGGCGAAGCGGTAGCCCGCGGACAAGGTGTGCAGACCGGCACTTTGCAAAAGGTTGAAATCGGCAATGTTCGCCATGCCCCATCGGCCACGGGGAATGCCGTCGAAGAAGCCATCGCCACGCAGGCCGGTGTCTCCACCCACAATGAGTTGTCTTCGCAGTACAATGTGAGAGGAGGGTCTTTCGACGAAAATGTGGTCTATCTCAACGGCGTGGAAATTTATCGTCCCTTCCTCGTGCGCTCCGGACAACAAGAGGGTCTTTCCATCATCAACAGCGATATGGTCGAAAGCATACGCTTCTCCTCCGGCGGTTTTGAGGCACGCTATGGCGACAAAATGTCGTCTGTGCTCGACATTACCTACAAACGCCCCGAACGCTTCGAAGCCACCGCTACGGCCTCAATGCTCGGTGCCGGAGCCTATATCGGCGGAGGCAACAAGCACCTTTCGCTGATGACTTCTCTGCGCTACAAAACCACCCAATACCTGCTCGGATCGCTCGACACCAAGGGTGAATACAATCCCTCTTTCCTCGACTACCAGCTCTTTGCTTCCTGGCGTCCATCCCGCCGTTGGACACTCGATGTCTTAGGAAATATCGCCGACAATCACTACAACTTCCGCCCTCAAGATCGCGAAACGCGCTTCGGCACGATGTTCGACGCCAAATCTTTCAAGGTTTATTTCGACGGACAAGAGCGCGACCGCTTCAACACCCTCTTCGGTGCGGCCACCCTCACCCGACACTTTACGCCCGACACCTATCTGGCTCTGCAAGCCGCGTCGTTCTCTTCTCGTGAACGAGAAACTTACGACATTCAAGGGCAATACTGGCTCAATGAGGTCACCACTCGCGAACAACTCGGCGTAGGCACTTATATGGAGCACGCCCGCAACCATCTCCGCGCCCATGTCGTCAATTTCGGTCTACGCTTCCGCACCAAACTCCAAACCCACACTCTCCAAGCGGGTATCGACTGGCGGAAGGAAAGCATCAAAGAGAATGCGCGCGAATGGGAAATGCGGGACTCCATGGGCTACTCCCTACCTCATCTTCCCGACCAACTGCGGCTCATCTATGCCCTTCGTTCGCACAACAACCTGAACACCCAACGCGTTGAAGCCTTCGCCCAAGACACATGGCGGCACAACACCCCGGCGGGTCTCTTCAATCTCACCTACGGTCTGCGCCTTTCTCACTGGAATTGGAATGGCGAAACCCTGCTTTCACCGCGCGCATCCCTCGGATTCTTACCTGCGGAAAATGAACATTGGACCTTCCGCTTCGCCACCGGTCTCTACTACCAAACCCCGTTCTACAAAGAACTGCGCGACACAACCCTCGCCGACGGCATCGCCATGGTCCACCTCAACCGCAACATCAAGAGCCAACGCTCCATTCATTTTGTACTGGGGGGAGACTATACGTTTCGCATGATCGGCCGCCCCTTCAAGTTCACCACCGAGGTCTACTACAAGGCTCTCTCCCGCCTCATTCCTTACAGCGTGGACAATGTGCGGGTGGTCTACCATGGGCGCAACCTCACTTCGGGCTATGCCGCCGGTATCGACTTCAAACTCTTTGGCGAATTTGTCCCCGGCACGGACTCGTGGTTCACGCTCTCACTGATGAAGACCGCTGAAAAGATGAACGGCGTTTGGGTTCCCCGCCCCACCGACCAGCGCTTCAACCTTTCGCTCTACTTCACCGACTACTTCCCCGGTTCGACGCGTTGGACGCTTACCCTCCGTGCTGCCCTCGCCGCCGGCCTTCCCTTCGGCCCACCCCACAGCGAGCGCACCGCCCAAACCTTCCGTGCTCCTGCTTATAAGCGCGTTGACGTAGGACTCAATTACTGCCTCTTCCGTGCCGAACGCAAAGACGGCCGCCGTCCCCTCATGGGTTGGAGTCGCTATCTGAACAATGCTTGGTTGGGCTTGGACTGCTTCAACCTGCCGGGCATCAAAAACGTCAATTCCTACTATTGGGTGACCGACATTTCCAACGCCCGTTACGGCGTGCCCAACTATCTCACCGGCCGCCTGCTCAACCTCCGCCTATCGCTTGAATTCTAATTTATCGCTGTCCGGTAAAAGTTTTTCAAAAGACAGCATACCCTCACTCTAAATTTTGGAAAACCTTTTTTGTCAAAAAGAGCAGCGTGCGGCTATTGCAATCAGGGGGCAAAAACCCTCGCGCGCACGCGCGCATCTCTTGCAAAATGTGTTTTTATCCTTCACTTCCTTCACCATATAAGCTATCTTTTTGTTAAACAAACACTTACAGGTGAAGGACTTCTTTTACTGAATCCTTCACCAGTGGGGGATATTTTGAGAGGATGGCTCGATGGGGTGAAGGAAGTGAAGGAAAAAACACGGAATTTGTGTGTATGACGCGCACGTATGCGTGTGTGCGAAGGGCGAGCATTTTCCTCAGAGGTAGTTTCATTTAGATAGGAGCTGAAAAAAACTACCTCTGAGGTAGATGGCCCCACATAGTTCGGAGGACGCTAAAATGTTAAAGTCGTGTTAAAGTCGAGGCTTCGTGGTAAGTTTGGCCGATGAGATGTCTATATATCAATAGGGGGCTTGCTTTTTTTGAAGTTTTGAAGTTTGCCAGACAGCAATAAATCTAATTCAAGAACGACAAATCCCCCGCCGACTTCCGGAAGTCAGCGGGGGATTTGTCGTATCGTCTGTGCGATGTTTCGCAGCAGGAATTATTTCGTTTCAGGAGCCTTGTCAATCAGGTCAAGGAACTGATCCAGCTTAGGCGTGATGATGATTTGCGTACGGCGGTTGCGTTGGCGTCCCAATTCGGTGTCGTTGGTGGCCACAGGGTTGTATTCGCCACGGCCGGCAGCCGAAAGTCGGTTGGGCGCAATGCCAAACTCGTTTTGCAACATCTGCACCACACTCGAAGCGCGCAAGGCAGAGAGATCCCAGTTGTTGCGGATGTTCGGGCGAGAGATGGGTACATTGTCGGTGTTGCCCTCTACAAGCACTTCAAAGTCTTTGTAGTCGCTCAAGATTTTGGAAATCTTGGAAAGCGTAGTCTTGGCGCGGTCATTGATTTCATAAGATCCGGAACGATAGAGCATATTGTCGGCCAGCGAAACATAAACCACTCCTTTCAGCACCTTCACGTCCACCTCTTGCAGTTCGTCGCGCGAAAGAGAGCGAGTCAAGTTGTTTGAGAGCACAAGGTTGAGAGAATCACTCTTCGATTTGGCTTCAACAAGCTGCTTGATGTACTTGTTGGAGGCATTGATTTCGTCCACCAACTTTGAAATGTTGATGCTGCCTTGATTGTTTTGCAGCAAACTCTTATCGAGCGAACCTTGCAGGGCGGCATATTGGCGTTGGAGTTCGGCATTTTCACGGCGTGCATCAGCCAAACGCTCTTCGAGGCTTTTGGCCTGTGCACGAGAAGTGGCCAAATCGACTTGCGACTGATGATACAAGGAGCGAACATTGTTGTATTCGCTTTGCAGTCGCGTAAATTCTTTTTTGCTGACACAGCTTCCGAAGCCGAACAGCACACCCATCATCAGGGTGAAGAGAAGAGACTTTTTCATCATAGAATGTCTTTAAGAAGTTGCAATTTGAGAAAAACAGCGCTGACGTTCAGTGCTTCACGCTCTATTTCCAAGCGCTATTGTCATCGCTTTGAACTACCGCAAAGTTAAAGTTTGCGCGCGAATTAACCAAAACAATGTTGTTTTTTTAGGCTCTCAGCCGTAGTTTCAAGCATTTTTATTATCTTTGCCCATCAAATTATCATCCATTGACTATGATGTTGAAGCAAATCCTTATGATAGGCTGCTTAGCCTGCTCTACCCTTTTGGCTTCGGGACAGAAGGCAGAACCCCTCCCCTACAACCAATATCCTCTGCCGAAGGGCAGTTTGTCCGAAATGACCTATACACAGGCCGCCACGCAATTCCAACTGTGGGCACCAACAGCCGATAAGGTCGTGCTCAACCTCTATGCGGCCGGAAGCGGTGGAAAAGCCATCAAAACACTTGACATGAAACGCACCTCAGATGGTACTTGGCATGTTTCAATAGCGGGAGATCAAGGCGGTAAGTTCTACACGTTCAACGTGCAAATGGGCAATAAATGGCTCGGTGAAACTCCCGGAATCAACGCCAAAGCTGTAGGTCTAAATGGCAGACGTGGTGCTATCCTCGACCTGCGCACCACCAATCCCGATGGTTGGGAAACCGACAAGGCTCCCCAGCAGCAGGATATTATCATCTACGAAATGCACCACCGCGATTTCAGCATTTCGCCCACCTCCGGCATTCAAAACAAAGGAAAATATCTCGCCCTCACCGAAACCGGCACTAAGTCGCCCGAAGGTAAGCCCACCGGCATCGACCACCTCAAAGAGTTGGGTGTTACCCACGTGCACCTTCTCCCCTCGTTCGACTTTGCCTCGGTAGACGAGAGTAAGGCCGACGACCCACACTACAACTGGGGCTACGACCCGCTGAACTACAACGTGCCCGAAGGTTCCTATTCCACCAACCCTGCCGACCCCAAAGCACGCATCTTGGAGTTTAAGCAGATGGTAAAGGCACTCCACGACAATGGTCTAAAAGTAGTGCTGGATGTGGTCTACAATCATACCTACGACCTTGCGGGGGCGAATTTCGAACGCACCGTACCTGGTTATTTCTACCGCACCACCCCTGAAGGTAAGCCTGCTAACGCTTCGGGCTGCGGCAACGAAACTGCTTCGGAACGTGCCATGATGCGCCGCTTCATGGTGGAAAGCGTTGAGTATTGGATGAAGGAATACCACATTGATGGTTTCCGCTTCGACTTAATGGGCATTCACGACATCGAAACGATGCGCGCTATTCGATCCGCAGCCGAACGCATCAATCCCGATGTGCTGATTTATGGCGAAGGCTGGGCGGCCGAAGCCCCCCAACTTCCCAACGGGCAGGCGGCAATGAAGCAATCAGTGCAATATATGCCCGGCATTGCTGCTTTCAGCGACGAATTGCGTGATGCCCTGCGCGGCCCTTTCAGCAACGACCGCGAATCGGCCTTCCTCGACGGACGACCCGGATTTAAGGAAAGCATCAAGTTCGGCATTGCCGGCGGCATCGATCATCCACAAATCAACTACGCAAAAGTCAACTACTCCAAAGCCCCTTGGGCTGCACAGCCTCACCAGCTCATATCCTACGTGTCCTGCCATGACGATATGTGCCTCACCGACCGTCTCCGCGCCTCGATTGACACCGTGCACACCTCTCAACGCGCCCTTCTTGAGCTCGACCTGATGGCACAAACAGCAGTGTTCACCTCGCAGGGCATTCCCTTTATGCTCTCGGGTGAAGAAGTGCTGCGTACGAAAAAGATGGTACATAACTCTTACAATTCCCCCGACTCCATCAACGCCATCGACTGGTCTGGTCCTTCGGGAATGGAAGGTTTATCCAACAATTACTATCGTCGCCTTATCGAATTACGCCGAGAACACCCCGCTTTCCGTTTGGGCGATGCCGATCTTGTGCGCAAACACCTCGAATTTTTCGACACTCCCGAAACGATGGTGGCCTACCGCCTTAAAGACAATGCCGGCGGCGACAGATGGAAAGACATCATCGTAGCCCTCAACGGCGACCGCAAACCACAACTGCTTCTCCTTCCCGAAGACATGAGTTACCACGTGTGGGGCGGCTGCGGCATCGGTCTTTCTCTCGAAATGCGGGAGGGAAAAGTTGGCGTAGGCGGCAGCATTCTCGTCCCTGCCCGCAGTGCTGTGATTCTCTATAACGAGTAACCGAGCTTGTTGGACACACCAGTGCTGTCCCCTCTCTTAATCCCATTTCCCAAAATCCCCCACCGGCTATCCCATGTAGCCGGTGGGGATTTTTTTGTATTTCTCGTCGCTCCAAAGGCAGCGGAAGCCCTCTTTTTCTCCTCTTCCGGTACTCTTTATCTCTTTCACAGAAATCTTCCGTACACGTACGGACGTTTCTTAGATAACAACTAAATTCAACGCCTACAAAGCTACAAAACACCCAGTGGCGCAGAGATGAAAACAAAAAGAACTGCTTTTCATTGCTCATCTCATCGGGAAATAATAACTTTGCAGAAAAGACGATTGGCCGAATTCCGGTTTTGTGCCGTCGGTTCGTTTTGCTTAACAGAAATTTATGAACATTGCTCTTCTCCTCTCCGGCGGCGTAGACAGTGCCGTGGCGACCCATCTGCTGATGGAGCGCGGACTCCGTCCCGACCTTTTCTACATCAAAATCGGCATGGACAATGACGATGAACTCACGTGCACTGCCGAAGAAGACCTCGAACTTTGTCAAGCCGTTGCCCGACGCTACGGTCTCCCCCTTCAAACCATCGATTTGCAGAAGGAGTATTGGGAGCGCGTGGTGAGCTATACGATGGAGCATGTGCAACAAGGGCTTACTCCCAACCCCGACGTGATGTGCAACCGCCTCATCAAGTTTGGTGCGTTTGAGGAGCAGGTGGGTCATGCCTACGACCGCATCTGCACCGGTCATTATGCACGCTGCATCCGCGACAATGAGGTGTTTTGCGACCCGATTTCCGACGAAAGCACCGACCTCTCCTCCCATCCCGTTTGGCTCGGCACCGCTCCCGATCCGGTGAAAGATCAAACCGACTTTTTAGCACAGCTCGAACGCCGACAAGTGGAAAAAATCATGCTTCCTCTCGGGCATCTGCAAAAGGAGGAAGTGCGCCAAATAGCCCTTGACAACCGCCTGGCTCCTGCACGCCGCAAAGATTCGCAAGGCATCTGTTTTTTAGGAAAAATCAATTACAACGATTTTGTGCGCCGCTTCTTAGGGGAGCGCAAAGGCGATGTCATCGAACTCGAGACAGGTAAGAAAGTGGGCGAACACAAAGGTTATTGGTTTCACACCATCGGGCAGCGCAAAGGCTTGGGTTTGGGCGGCGGCCCTTGGTTTGTCGTGAAAAAAGACCTTGCCGACAACATCCTTTATGTCTCCCACGGCTACGACAACCTCCTGCAATATGGTCGTTCCTTCAACCTCGCCGGCTTCCACTTCATCACAGGCGACCCTTTCCCTCCATCGGGCACAATGGACATCACGTTCAAAGTGCGTCACACCGACCGTTGGCGCGTGGGTACACTCACCCGCACCACGGACGGCACTTTCCACATCGACGGACGCGACCCGATTCAAGGCATTGCTCCGGGACAATTCGGCGTGGTCTACTCGCCGGATGGTAGAGTGTGCATCGGCTCGGGAGAAATCAGCCTCTAAACCTTCACATTATGCTTCAAAAAATCGAAAATGCCATCCGCTCACTCCCTTTCCCCACCCAACCGGAAGGACTTTATGAGCCGATTGAATATGTACTCTCAATGGGAGGAAAGCGCCTGCGGCCGATGCTCCTCCTCACGGCCTATCGCCTGTTTCGTCCTGATTATGAGCGTGCCATGAGCGCTGCTGTGGGCATCGAAACCTACCACAACCACACCCTCCTGCACGATGACCTTATGGATCGCGCGGAGATGCGGCGCGGACAAGCAACGGTGCATTGTCGCTGGAATGACAACACGGCCGTACTCTCGGGCGACACCATGCTCCTGCTTGCCTACCGCCTCATTGCCTCTACCGCTGTCGGACGCATGGAGGAGGTAATGGCGCTCTTCACCCAAAGCGCCATCCAAATCTGTGAGGGGCAGCAGATGGATGTCAATTTTGAAACCCGCACCGATGTGTCGGAGGCAGAATATATCGAAATGATTCGCCTCAAAACCTCCGTTCTCCTCGGTTGTGCGGCAAAAATGGGTGCCCTCTTGGCCGATGCTCCCGCTGCCGACTGTGACACTCTCTATGCCTTTGCCGAAAAGGTGGGTTTGGCTTTCCAACTCCAAGACGACTATCTCGACACTTTCGGCGATCCGGAGGTGTTTGGCAAGAAAATCGGGGGTGACATCCTTTGCGGAAAAAAGACATTTCTCGTTCATGCCACCCTCGCCCGCATGTCGGCCACCGAAGCCGACGACTTCCTCGCGCTCCTCAATCGCACCGACCTGCCGGCCGATGAGAAAATTGCACGCGTCACCGCTGTCTACCGCCACCACGACGTAGCAGCCGTCTGCGAAGCACGCATCGCCGACTTCTTTGAGGAAGCCCGACAGTTGCTCGCGCAACTGAGCGTAGAGGCTGCTCCGCTTTGGGACTATGCCCAAACTCTGATGAAAAGAAATAAATAAGGAGTAGATTGATGGCTTTCACCTTTATCGACACCCACACTCATCTCTATACCGAGGAGTTCGACACCGACCGCGACGAGGTTGTGGCGCGCGCAGTGGCAGCAGACGCCCGACACCTTCTCCTACCCAACATTGATGCCAACAGCGTTGGCCCGATGCTCGCCTTGTGCGACGCCTACCCTGATCTCTGTCGTCCGATGATGGGGCTGCACCCCACCGAACTGCCGCCCGACCCTGCACCGCTGCTCGAACAGATGGAGCGGATGCTGAGCCTTCCCGGCCATCCTTTCGTTGCCGTGGGCGAAGTGGGGATAGACCTCTATTGGGATGCTTCGCGCAAAGCAGAACAAATGGAGGTGTTTCGCCGACAAGTGGAATGGAGTCTGCGCTTCGACCTCCCTTTGGTGATACACACGCGCTCCGCCCATGCCGAACTCCTTGAGGTGCTCACGCCTTTCAAAGCCGACCTCAAACGCGGCATCTTCCATTGTTTCGGAGGTAATGCGAAGGAGGCGTCAGAGCTTTTATCGTTCGAGGGTTTTGCTTTGGGTATCGGGGGCGTGGTGACGTTCAAAAAGAGTACGCTGCCCGCTGTACTCGAAACCACCGTCCCCCTCAATCGCATCGTCCTTGAGACCGATGCTCCCTATCTCGCCCCCATGCCCTACCGCGGTAAACGCAACGAGCCTGCCCACCTCCCGCTCATCATCCACCGTCTGGCCGAAATCTACCAGACCACGCCCGACCACATCGCGCAGATCACCACGCAAACGGCTGAGCGCATCTTTCGGTTGTAGATCAATGTCAAGTTGAGTGTCCATTGCTTTTCTCTATCCTTCTCTCTTATCACTTTCCTCTCCCCATTCATGTCCTACCTTGACCATTTCAGTCACGAACGCGCCACCAGCATCTATCTCGAAGTGCTCCGTCTTTTGGAAGTGGAGCATTGGAGTCGCGATGCCGAAATGAGCGCACAGCGGTTGGCTGCACACATCGGCTGCGACCACCGCGCCATCAGTGCCGCAGTGGCCATTTCCACAGGAAGCCATTATCACAGTCTGATGGCAAAGGTGCGCGTCAAAGAAGCCACACGCTATTTGAAAGACCCTAAATACCTTGATTGGAACATCGAAGACATCGGTTTGCTTTGCGGATTTGCCACACGACAATCTTTCTACAACGCTTTCCGAAAATTTATGGGACTAACCCCAAAACAATATCAAAAACAGCACCATGTTAACTGAAAATACACGACAAGACATCCTCGCCTTGGTGCGTCGGCAGGTCGTTCCGGCCATCGGTTGCACCGAACCCATCTGCGTAGCGTTGGCTACCGCCCGTGCCACCGAACGCCTTGGGACAGTGCCTACCAAAATCTGCGCACGCCTCAGCGCCAATATCCTCAAAAATGCGATGGGCGTGGGTATCCCCGGCACCGGTATGGTGGGACTGCCCATCGCCATTGCCCTCGGCGCCCTCGTCGGCAAATCGTCCTATGGGCTGGAAGTGCTGCGCGATGCCGGACCGGCCGATGTGGAAAAAGGAAAAGCCTACATCGACGAAGGGCATATACACATCACACTGGCCGACGATGTCGATGAAAAACTCTATGTCGACATTATCGCCACCGACCATGAGGGCAAAACCGCACAAGCCACCATTGCTCACGAACACACCCGATTTGTCGACTGCGACTCCCGAACCACCGCACAGGCTTTTGCCGAAAAGAGCAACCTGACCACCCACGACAGTGATGCCGGAAGCGGTAGAGGCGATACAGAGCAAGACCTCCCCCACAACGGCATCGGCCGGCAGCTTAATATGCAGTTGGTCTACGACTTCGCCACGACCGCACCACTCGAAGAGATTGAGTTCATCAACGAAGCGGGACGTGTCAATATGGAGGCTTCTTCCCTCTCACTCCGTGGCAACTACGGCCATCGATTGGGCAAAGCCCTCACCCGCCCCATAGGCCGTGGTATTATGGGCGACAATATGTTCTCCCACATCCTCTCGGCCACCTCCTCGGCTTGCGATGCCCGTATGGCAGGAGCTATGATTCCGGTGATGTCCAATTCCGGCAGCGGCAACCAAGGCATCTGCGCCACCAATCCGGTGATGGTCTTTGCCCGTGAGAACCACAATACGCACGAAGAACTCACCCGTGCGCTGATGCTCTCTCACCTCACCGCCATCTACATCAAGCAACATCTCGGCAGCCTCTCCGCCCTCTGCGGCTGCATCGTAGCTTCTACGGGCAGCGCCTGTGGCATCACCTACCTGATGGGCGGCGACTACGAACAGATTTGTGCAGCGGTCAAAAACATGATTGCCAACCTCACAGGTATGATTTGTGACGGCGCTAAACCCTCCTGCGCCCTCAAACTCACCTCCGGCGTATCGACCGCCGTACTCTCGGCCATGCTCGCCATGCAGGGCGAATGCGTTTCATCGGTCGAAGGCATCATCGACGATTGCGTCGATCGCAGCATTCGCAACCTCGCCGACATCGGTAAGAATGCCATGAACGAGACCGACAAAAAGGTGCTCGACATCATGACGCATAAAAGCAAATAGCCTTTCTCTCCTCGTGAGCGAAGTTGCAGAAAAGCGCATCTCATACTGCTGCGTTATTCGTTCTCCTCATAAATAGGAAGCAGACAAAAGATGTGTTTCTGCCTCGCTCAAGGAGGAAAAGAGAGTTATAAACCTCACTTTTCTTTGTTTATTTGAAGTTTTCTTCAAGAAATACAAAGAAAAGTTTGGCAGTTTCAGAAAAACTACGTACTTTTGCATCGCCTTTCAGAAGAAAGGCCGATATGGTGACTGTAGTTCAGCTGGTTAGAGCGTCAGATTGTGGTTCTGAATGTCGTGGGTTCGAATCCCATCAGTCACCCTCCTCCACTTCCCTACAAGCTTTTGGTTTGTAGGGATTTTTATTTGCACCTGTCCAACAACTATTGGCGATGGTGCTTTTTCTTTCTTTTCGCTTCCGCTTCTCCGTTTTATTCCCTACCTTTGTGGAGCAAAAGCGGCACAGCGCCCTTTTTCTCATCTCATCTTCCCACTCTCTATGATTTCTTCCCTACAACAATACTGGTCGGCTCACCCCGACCTAGCTCAACAAGCGCGCTCCGAAGGTGTTGATTTCTCCACCGGACGCCTGCCCCTCCGTGCGGTACTCTTCGACATGGACGGCGTACTGTTCGACTCTATGCCTGCCCATGCCCAATCGTGGGCTAAGGTGTGCCGTGAACTCGGCCTGCAACTCACCGAAATCGATGCTTTTATGAACGAAGGGCGCACCGCCTTCTCTACCGTCAACTGGATCACCCAACGTCAGTTTGACCGCGACACAACGGCCGAAGAAGTGGAACGCATCTACTCCCTCAAATGCGAAGCTTTCAACCTCTATCCCGAAGCTCCTAAAATGCCAGGGGCTACGGAGGTCTTACAGCAAGTCGAAGAAGCAGGAGTGGATCGTCTCGTCGTCACAGGCAGCGGACAAGCCAGTTTGCTCGACCGCCTCACCACCAACTATCCCGGCTGCTTCAGTCTCGACAAAATCGTTTCTTCCAAAGACACCGAGCACGGCAAGCCCCACCCCGACCCTTATCTTTTGGGATTGCGACGCGCCGGAAATCTCCGTCCTTGGCAGGCTCTTGTGGTCGAAAATGCCCCATTGGGCGTGGAGGCCGCCGTGGCTGCCGGCATCTTTACGATTGCCGTCAATACCGGCCCATTGCCTGAAAGCGTCCTTTTGGAAGCCGGTGCCAACCTGCTCTTTCCCTCTATGACCGCATTGGCCGAAGCATGGCCTGAAATCATGGAAACACTAAGAGCACCCCTAACGATGCCGGACTAACCTCCCCCTCTCTATGCAACACACCTTGGCTCTCAGTCTACTGCGCGGCCTCACCCAAGCCCAAACGCTGGATTTGCTGCGCCATGTGCCCGATGCGCGTCACATCTTCGAACATCCGGATGAGGCGCTCACCGAGCTACACCCCACCATGCGCCAACGCATCAAAGCAGCGTTGGAAACTCATGGCAGGGAAGCCTTGGCACGTGCAGCCTGCGAATTGGAGTTTTGCGAGCGCCACAACATCCGTGCGCTGGGTTTGCACCACCCCGACTATCCCCAACGCTTGGCAGAATGTCCCGATGCTCCGGCCATGGTGTTCTATCGCGGCAATGCCGACCTCAATGCCCCACACATCCTCGCGGTCGTGGGTACACGACGTATCACCCCCTACGGCAAAGACCTCTGCCAATCTCTCTGTGCCGACCTCCAACGCCTCCTCCCCGATGTGCTCGTGGTGAGTGGTTTGGCCTATGGCGTGGACATACACACCCATCGCGGTTGCTTGAAGCACGGACTTCCCACGGTGGGGATTTTGGCACACGGGCTCGATCAGATTTATCCCTCCTCACATCGCGAAACGGCCAAAGCCATGCTCCGGCAAGGCGGCTTGCTCACCGAATACATCTCACAGACCCGCGCTCATGCCGGCAACTTCGTGCGACGCAACCGCATTGTAGCGGGAATGGCCGATGCCACCATCGTGGTGGAAAGTGCGCAGAAAGGAGGTGCCCTCATCACTGCGCGCCTCGGAATGGATTACGACCGACTGGTTTGCGCCTTTCCCGGTCGCACGGCCGACCCTTACAGCGAAGGGTGCAACAAACTCATACGCGACCGGCAGGCAGAACTCGTCACTTCGGCCTACGACATCCTCGACCTCCTCAACTGGGGAACAACTCCCGAAATCTCCCGACGCGAGCCGCAACTTGATTTCCTACCGGCGCTTACCCCACAACAGCAAACCGTAGTCGATGCGCTCAAAGGCAAAGACGGCATGAACCTCACGCAGTTGTGCATCAAAACCAATCTGCCTCAAAGCACCATGAACGCCCTACTTTTTGAACTCGAAATGAGCGGCATCGTCCAACTGATGGCCGGCGGGCTCTATCGCCTGCTCCCTCGATAGTCAAGAGATGCTCCAATGACCTTCGATGGATGCCGACGACGACCTCTGTCAGCCCTCGCGCACGCACGCGTATTACACTATATGTTGTAACAAAATCCTTCAATCCTTCACCACACCGCCTATCATGCTGATAAACAAGAGAATAAGGGTAAAGGATTTCTTTCCTCAAAACCTTCACCTTATGCCGTTTCCCTCCAAGAAAATAACAAGTTGGTGAAGGATTGAAGGATAAAAACAAGAATATGAAAGTGTATGCGCGCGTACGCGTGCGAAGCCCTTTCAAGCGTTTTGGCGCGGTGGTCAAGTAAGCACACCGAATGCCGTGCGCTCCTAAAAAACTCAGAGGTAGTTTTATTTAGCTCAGAGCTGCAAAAAACTACCTCTGAGGTAGAAGAACTTTCAAAAGCTGTACGCATATGGTCGGCACCGGTGTCCGGACAGCACCAAAAGAAGTGTCACCATTTAGCCGATACCACATCGAAAAAAATGGTAAAAACACAGGAGGCCGACCGATGAACTCAAGCCTATGTCCATCTTTGCCCAAATAACTACAAGCCAACACTTTCAGCCCCTCTCTCTATCCCTTCCCATATGAAACCACTTGCAGAACGCCTACGCCCCACGACCCTCGACCACTACATCGGACAGCAGCACCTTGTCGGCAAAGGCGCTGTGCTTCGCAACATGATTGAAGGGGGACGTCTCTCTTCTTTTATCCTTTGGGGGCCGCCCGGAGTGGGGAAAACCACGCTTGCCAAAATCATCGCACTGCAGCTCGATGCTCCGTTCTTTACGCTCAGCGCTGTGACCAGTGGCGTGAAGGAGGTGCGCGAAGTCATTGCTCAAGCCAAGAGCCAAAATTTCTTTGGTTCCGGAAATCCCATCCTGTTCATCGATGAAATTCATCGTTTTTCAAAATCCCAACAAGACTCATTGCTCGCAGCCGTCGAAACCGGCGACATCACGCTCATCGGTGCCACCACCGAAAACCCTTCATTTGAGGTCATTCGCCCCTTACTTTCCCGCTGCCAAGTCTATGTACTCAAGTCGTTAGAGAAGGACGAACTGCTCACTCTGATTGACCACGCCCTCCACCACGACCTTATTCTCAAAGAGCGCACCGTGCAACTTGAGGAAACAGAAGCCTTGCTCCGATACAGCGGCGGCGATGCTCGAAAGCTCCTTAACATTCTCGACCTTTTGGTCAATGCGACACCCGAAGGCACCCTCGTCATCAACAACGCTACAGTTACGGAACGGCTGCAACAAAACCCGATGGCTTACGACAAAGAGGGCGAACTGCATTACGACATCATTTCGGCTTTTATCAAAAGCATTCGCGGCAGCGATCCGGATGCCGCCATCTACTGGTTGGCCAGGATGATTGCCGGTGGAGAAGACCCGAAATTCATCGCTCGCCGCTTGGTCATCAGTGCTTCGGAAGACATCGGTTTGGCCAATCCCAATGCATTACTATTGGCCAATGCGACCTTCGACGCTGTGCAGAAAATCGGTTGGCCGGAAGGGCGCATTCCTCTTGCCGAGGCCACCATCTACTTGGCCACATCGCCCAAATCCAACAGTGCTTACCGTGCCATCAACGACGCTCTTGCCTTTGTGGAACAAAGTGGCAATCTACCCGTTCCCCTACACTTGCGCAACGCTCCCACCCAGTTGATGAAAGAGCTTAACTATGGAGACGGCTACCACTATCCCCACGACTTCCCGAACAACTTTGTTGCGCAGCAATACCTCCCCGATACTTGTACCAGCACTCGGTTTTGGCAACCTTGCCACAACACTCTCGAAAACCGCAGTTCCGAACATCTCCGACAGTTATGGGGCGACCGCTTTGCCTCTGAGGAATAAGTGGAGGTTGTGCAGAGAAGAAAAAACCACGCCCGACAAATTCTCCTCGGCTTTGCTACCTCTTTACTCCGCAAAGAAGAGCGCAGCAGCTGTACCACTCGGCAACTAGTCTTCAAAGTGTTGAGTGCGGCTTAAAAAATCGATAGAAAGCCCACTTTTTTCAAAGAAATTTATTCAAACGCTTGGTAGTTTCAGAAAAAGGAGGTACTTTTGCACTCGCAAACAAGCCAAACACCGTTAGGTATCTGCACTCTTAGCTCAGTTGGTAGAGCAACTGACTCTTAATCAGTGGGTCCAGGGTTCGAATCCCTGAGAGTGTACTCCCCCTTGTTTGCATCTGCACTCTTAGCTCAGTTGGTAGAGCAACTGACTCTTAATCAGTGGGTCCAGGGTTCGAATCCCTGAGAGTGTACTTTTCACCTCGTTCTATACAAAGAACGAGGTTTTTTTGTGGAAACACAACACATTTTCCTTTATCGTTCACAGCAGATTGCTTTTCCTTTATCTTTTATGCGTTTTAAGGTGCAAATATAGGATTTTCAAAAATAAATACCTATATTTGCAGGGTATTTATGGGTATCCCATCATTGCTTTCCTCAACATCTGTCTATGTCACTCAACCAACTCATTGCCCAACGTCTTAACCTGCGTGAAAAACAGGTGGAACAAACCGTGCGTCTGCTCGAAGAAGGTGCCACCATTCCTTTCATCGCCCGCTATCGTAAAGAAGCCACAGGCGCACTCGACGAAGTGCAGGTGGCGGCTATTGCCGACGAAAACAATCGTCTGCAAGAACTGCAACACCGCAAAACCTACATCCTTGAGACCATTGAGGCGCAGGAAAAACTCACGCCCGAACTGCGGGCACGTATTGAGGGTTCGTGGGACGCTACGGAAATTGAAGACATCTACCTACCCTTTAAGCCCAAACGCCGCACCCGCGCCCAAATGGCACGTGAGAAAGGCCTTGAACCGCTCGCCCAAGCGCTTCTACTCAATCCTACCAACGATCCGCTGCGTACCGCGCAAAAGTATCTCAGCGATGAGGTAAGTACCGTGGAAGAAGCCTTGCAAGGAGCGCGCGACATCATTGCCGAACAAATCAGCGAAGACGAGCGTACGCGCAACACCATGCGCAACATTTTCTCACGCGAAGCCACCATTACCTCCCGCCTCGTAAAAGGCAAAGAAGAGGAGGCGGCTAAATATCGCGATTATTTTGAATGGAGCGAACCGTTGAAGCGATGCACCTCCCATCGTCTGCTGGCAATGCGTCGTGGGGAAGCCGAGGGGCTGTTGCGCGTTTCGATTGCGCCGGCCGATGATGACACCGCCTGCGAACGAGTGGCACGTCCCTACGTTCGTCGTGGAAGTGCCGCTGCCGAGCAAGTGGAAATGGCGGCTATCGATGCTTACAAGCGTTTGCTTAAACCCAGCATCGAAACGGAATTTGCCGCCACGAGCAAGGCACAGGCCGACGAAGAGGCCATCCGTGTGTTTGCCACTAACCTCAAACAACTGCTGCTCGCCGCTCCGCTCGGGCAAAAACGCATTATGGGTATCGACCCAGGCTTTCGCACTGGTTGCAAAGTGGTGTGTCTCGATGCGCAAGGGATGCTCCTCCACAATGAAACCATCTACCCCCATCCGCCTAAGAACGAAAACGCACGCGCTTCGGCTGCACTGCGCTCGCTCGTGGAGCAATACGGCGTAGAAGCCATCGCCATCGGCAACGGCACAGCAGGGCGCGAAACGGAAGAGTTGGTGCGCGGACTGGGATTGGACAGTATCGAAATTTTCTTGGTCAGCGAAGATGGCGCTTCGGTCTATTCGGCCTCCAAACTGGCACGCGATGAATTTCCGGACTATGATGTCACAGTACGCGGTGCGGTGAGTATCGGCCGACGTTTGGCCGACCCCTTGGCCGAACTGGTCAAAATCGACCCGAAAGCCATCGGTGTCGGACAATACCAGCACGATGTGGACCAGTCGGCGCTTAAACACAGCCTCGACCAAACCGTGGAAAGTTGCGTAAACTCGGTGGGCGTGAACCT
This sequence comes from uncultured Alloprevotella sp., assembly GCA_963544845.1. Lineage (GTDB taxonomy): Bacteria > Bacteroidota > Bacteroidia > Bacteroidales > Bacteroidaceae > Alloprevotella. The sequence goes on along the minus strand of CAUUGL010000009.1, from coordinate 22,412 downwards.
CAACACGGCGTCACAGCATTTGCTCACCTACGTGAGCGGACTCGGTCCGGCATTGGCCAAAAACATTGTGGACTATCGCACCGAAAACGGTCCTTTCCGCTCTCGAAAGGCGTTGCTCAAAGTGCCTCGTCTCGGAGCAAAAGCCTACGAGCAGTGTGCAGGTTTTCTACGCATCAGCGATGGCGAAAACCCGCTCGACAACACCGCCGTACACCCCGAACGCTACGCCCTTGTGCAGCAAATGGCCAAGGATGCCGGATTGGATATTCCACAACTCATTGCCAACGGCGAAGCGCGTCAAAAAATTTCGCTGCAACGCTACTGCACCGATGAGGTCGGGCTGCCCACCCTCAACGACATTATGGCCGAACTCGACAAACCGGGGCGCGATCCACGCGGAAAAGCCGAGGTGTTTTCTTTCGACGAACACATCCACAGCATCGACGACCTCGAAATCGGGATGATTCTTCCCGGTGTGGTGACCAACATCACCAATTTCGGAGCTTTTGTCGATTTGGGCATTAAAACCAAAGGTTTGGTACACGTGTCGCAGCTGGCTGACCGTTTTGTCAAAAATCCGGCCGATGTGGTGGGCATTCAGCAACATGTGATGGTGCGCGTGCTCGAAATCGACGAACGTCGTGGACGCGTTGCGCTCTCGATGAAAGGCGTGAAACAGCCGTAAATTCTGATTGTTGAACGGATTGTTTGCTTTTTCACCAATTGGTCTTATCTACGATATCCTCGCTATATGACGGACGAATACTACATGCAGCGTGCCCTCGAACAAGCACAAACCGCTGCCGACCGCGATGAAATTCCGGTGGGCGCAGTGGTGGTGTGTCAGGATCGAATCATTGCCCGCGGACACAATTTGACCGAACTACTGAACGACGTGACGGCCCATGCCGAAATGCAGACCATCACTGCAGCGGCCAACCATTTGGGCGGAAAGTACCTGAACGACTGCACGCTCTACGTCACCCTCGAACCCTGCGTGATGTGCGCCGGTGCCATCGGTTGGTCGCAACTGGGACGGCTCGTCTATGGGGCGACCGAACCAAAACGCGGTTACAGCCAATATGCGCCCCACGCCCTGCATCCCAAGACACAGGTAAAAAGCGGGGTATTGGCCGAAGCCTGCAGCACACTGGTACGCGACTTTTTCAAACGCAAACGCTAAATCTTCCTCCTCATGGCTGCCCACAACGAACTGGGGCAGGCCGGTGAAACTGCGGCTGCCCGATACCTAATGGAGCGCGACTACCACATCCTCGAACGCAACTGGCGCGCCCATCCTCATGAAATCGACATCATAGCAGACGACTTTGGCGAAATTGTTTTTGTAGAAGTAAAAACGCGCCATACCGACCGCTGGGAAGACCCCGCAGCTGCTGTAGACCATCACAAACAACAATCTCTCTCTCAAGCCGCACTGGCTTATCTGCGACAGAAGCGCATGGGCAACGTGCCTTTCCGCTTCGATATCATCACCCTCGTTGGAGAAATGCCTCCTTTCACTATCCGGCATTTCAAAAACGCCTTTCCGTTCAAGCATCCGAATTCACATTTACATTATGATCAACAACATCGTCTCATCTAAACTTCCCGCCAACTGGCATCACGAGCACTTTGAAACGCTCGACACCACAATGGAAGCACTCTCCGGCGATCCTTTGCTCGAGGGGGAATTTCGTATCGTCACCACCGATTGTCAAACCGATGGCCGCGGTCAGCGAGGCACTTCGTGGGAAAGTGAAGCAGGAGAAAACCTTCTTTTCTCTTTTGAATTCTCTCCCAAGAACCTCAAAGCCTCAGAGCAATTCCTGCTGTCGGAAGTTACAGCTCTGGCGGTGGCACAAACACTCGAATACCACACCAGCGGCATCACCGTGAAGTGGCCCAACGACATTTACTGCTTCGATTGGAAAATCGGTGGTATGCTCCTTGAACATCGTCTCCAAGGTGAGATGATTGAGCATACACGCGTGGGCATCGGCATCAATCTCAACCAGTTGGATTTCCACAGCGATGCGCCCAATCCCGTCTCCCTGCGTCGCATCCTCAATCGTGAAATCAATCGTATGGGTATCCTCACCTCGTTTATCCGCCACTTTGAGTTCTTACTCAATATGATTTACAGCGGAAAAGTGGCAGCCGTTGAGCACCAATACTTTCAAAAACTCTATCGCCGCACCGGTTTCTTCCCCTACCGCGACCTTCGCACCGGCGAAGAGTTTACCGCCCACATTCTCAACATCTCTCCCCTCGGGCGTATCACCCTGCGTATGTCCGATGGCAGCGAGCGGGAATACGCTTTCAAAGAGTTGCAATTTATCCTATAAGGGAGAAAAAAGAAAAAGCAGAAGCACATATCTCAAAATAAATGTGTAATTTTGCAGCCGAAAAGAAATAATATCATCTATATCAGCAACATCTCATGATTAAATCTCAGGACATCAAGAAAGGCGTTTGCATCCGCATGGACGGCAAACTCTATTTCTGCATCGACTTCCTCCACGTAAAGCCCGGTAAGGGAAACACCATCATGCGCACCACCCTCAAGGATGTGGTGAGCGGCCGCGTACTCGAAAAGCGCTTCAACATCGGCGAATCGCTCGAAGACGTTCGCGTGGAACGCCGTCCTTACCAATACCTCTACCAAGAGGGTGAGGACTATCTCTTCATGAACCAAGAGACGTTCGACCAAGTGCCCATCGCTCGCGATCTCATCACCGGCGTGGAGTACATGAAAGAAGGCGATGTGGTGACCGTGGTGAGCGATGCTTCCACCGAGACGATTCTCTATGCCGAAATGCCCATCAAAGTGGTGCTTCGCATCGAATATACCGAACCTGGTCTGCGCGGCGATACTGCCACCAACACCCTCAAGGATGCTACGCTTGAAACTGGTGCCAAGGTGCGCGTTCCCCTCTTCATCGAAACGGGCGAACTCGTAGAAGTAGACACCCGCGATGGTTCTTACCAAAACCGCGTAAAGGGATAATCATTCGTTTTACAGACGTTTTCTCGCCACGGCATTGCTCAAAACTCATCTTTCGTTTGAGCACTGCTCGTCTGGCTGAACGAAAACGTTCGTTTTACAGACGTTTTTTCCACCAAAAACTGCATCAATACCTGCGTGTTGTTGCAGTTTTTTATTGCACATTGAGCATCTACAAACTGTACTAACTCATCTGCCGCTACCCATTTATCCGCCAAGTATATCAAAGAAGCGTTGAAGAAAGAAATCCTCTGATTTTCTGCGGTCAAACGCTACGAAATGTGTAATTTTGCTCTATTACATCACTTTACAATCCCCACCTCACATTATGTCTACCTCGTCCTCCGCTCTCACTTTCCGCCCTGCCACAGCCACCGATGCCTCTTTCATTGCCCGCCATGTACTCGAAGCGCTGCATTGGGAAATGTATAAAGAACCTCTCAACGAACAGCAGTCGGCTGCCTGGCGTGAACTCACTGCAGTGGCACAACAGCCGGGACTGCTCTACAGTTACCAACATGCCACAATCGCCCTGATGGACGGCGAAGCGGCAGGTTTGCTGGTGGCCTACGACGGAGCCGACTATCACCGCATGCGGCGCGACACCTTTGCTTTGATTTCGGCCTTTTCGGGCACCGAAGTTGAAGTGATGGCCGATGAAACCCAAAGCGGCGAATACTACATCGATTCACTGGCCGTTGCCCCTCGCTTCCGCCGTTGCGGCGTGGGACATGCCCTCTTGGAACAGGCCGTAGCACAAGCGCAACACCTCCACCTCTCCCCTACCCTGCTGGTTGATCCTGACAATCCTCGGGCACAGCAACTATACGCCTCGCTGGGCTTTGAGCGTGAAGGAGAGATTTTTGCTTTCGGACAAACCTATTGGCGCATGATATGGTGCGACCGATTGAAAGGCTGATCGTCGATTGTCGAAAAAAGTGCACATTTGTTGTTACAAAACCAATACGGCTGCGTATTGTCTATAGAAGGGCACAAACGCCCATGCTTTCATTCTCATCATTTCGCCCCTACATGAGCCATCCTTCTCCACCCTCCCTCGCCTCACCTCCTACCGAGAGCGGACTTACGGCCACTTTCCTGCGTATAGGTGGACGCTTGCGGCACATCGCTACACAACTGCTGGGGAGCGAAGCCGAGGCCGAAGATGCCCTCTACGAAGCCTTTGCCCGACTTTGGCAACGCAACGGCAATGCCGACAACGAAAGTACCGCCAAGCAAGAGGCACTGCTCACCACTACCGTGCGCAACTTGAGCATCGACACCCTGCGCCGCCGCACCTCTCATCCCTGCCAATTGCTCGACGACAACGATGTTTCCCATCTTGAAGCGGCCATCACTCGGCAGTCTACGCAAGAGGAAGAGAGCGATACTGATGAACGCTTTGCGGAAGTGAGTCGCCTCATCGACCAGCATCTCACCCCTCTGCAACGACAACTTCTCTACCGCCGCGACGTAGACGGAATCGACTATGCAACTCTCGCTCTCGAAACCGACATGCAGGAAACGGCTGTGCGCATGCAACTCTCGCGAGTACGGCGCACCATCCGCCTCCTTTATCAACAGCAAAACTCACCCCACTCATGAACACTTCTCACTCCCTCACTCATTGGCAAAACCTCATTGAGCGTTACTTCGAGGCGCAAACCACCGAAGGCGAAGAGGCACAGCTGCGGGCTTTCGTCACCTCCTCCCGCGCGGAAACAGAGGAGTTTCGTCCGCTTCAATCACAACTGAACGAGGTGCGGGCTTTGATGGGATTTGCCGCCATGGCACGACGGATGCGACAAACGGCTTCAGTTTCTCCAAAGTTCGCCATCAAGACTACTCAACCGGCACACCGCCCCACCCTTTGGCAATCTGTCGCTGCCGCCCTACTCATCACAGCCCTCATAGGCAGCGGCACGTTGATTTACGACTACCGGCATCCGGATTGTGTGGCTTACGTGGGCGGGCAACGCATCACCGACCCTGCTCAAGTTCAGCAGGAAATGGAGCGCACCCTCCAAAACGCACTGGCACCCACTGCCGATGCTCCAACGATGGAAAGCCAACTGAACGATATGTTTTCGACTCTCAAAGAAAATCAGCACCTCAATTGAACGGCCTATGAAACGCTTATTTCTCCTCTTCCTCCTCGCCATAGTTACCCAATGGCTGACTGCACAGACCGGACTCAACGTAGCTCCGCTCTTCAGCAAATACTCCGGCAATGGGTCGCCCGATGTTACCTCCGTAACACTTCGTGGCAACAAAGTTGAACCATACAAACTCTCTCTCTTCCGCAGCATCACCTTCCACAATGCCGCTCACAGTCAGGAAACTGAACGACTCGTGTTGGCCGACGCACGCAACGCCACCTACCATGAGTCCGGCACGAAGAGCGGACACCTCTACTATGGTTTTTACCAATTTGCGATGAAAGACGGGCGCAACCGCTACCTTTTCTACCGCAACAACACCCTTAGCAAAATCGCCGAACCGACACTCACTCTCATCTACATGGAAGGCACAGCCACCATCGAAGAACTTAAACGCACTTTCACCAAATAACACGTTACACCGCTACATCTCTACCCACATTATGAAAACCTCCCTTCTCCTCCTCTCTCTCTGCGGAATTTTTACCGCCAACGCCCAAACACCTGCAGACACACTGGCCGATGTGCACCATCCGAATCGTGTTCTTGTGGTTCGTAATGACAGCACCGTCAACATCCGTGTAAAAGGTGCCGAAAACGACAACAATTACTTTTTCAACTACACTTTGCCGCACCAAGGCAATACCTCTTTTGTCGAGGAGGCGGGCAGACGCTGGGACTTCACCCTACCCAAACTTTTCGGACAGAAGCCGCGTCATCGTAAGCAGAAAAATCGCAAGATAGAATGGTTGATTCCCTTACGTTTCGGCTTCCACAATCTTACCGATGCACAAGGCGGTATCCGCACTCAGTTCGGCAGTACTTTTGAAATCGAAGCCGGCTTCCTCAGTTTAGCCTTCACTTACGGCAAGCATAGTTTCATCAGTGGTTGGAATTACAACTGGACACGCTACCGTCTGGAAGGCGACCGATTCTTCAACTTCGATGGTGAGCGCATCTCGATTGGCGACTATCCTGCAGGCAGCAAAGTGGGTCGCTCCGTTTTCCGCCTCAACCGCCATGTCATTCCGGCACTCTATCGCTATACCCTTAACCGCAAATGGAGTTTCACCGCCGGTGCTATGCTCCAACTCAACGTCCGTCCACGCCTTTATAATACCTACTACATAAGCAATAAAGAAGTGGTGGATACCTACAAAAAGAACCTCCCCATCCGTCCCGTCACTACCGCCCTTTATGGTTCAGTAAGTTACGATCAGCTCGGTTTCTACGTGCGCTACCAGCCCACTTCAGTATTTACCAAAGATTTCGGGCCTCAATTCAACACCCTCACTGCCGGCTTATGCTACGGCTTCTAAGCCCCTCTTCACAAGAAATCCATCTCCCTTCAAGGCTGAAGTTCTCCCCAAGACTTCAGCCTTTTTCCTGAGCCATAGTTCGAGATGAACGATAGGTGAAATCTACCTCTCAGTGGTTGTGTTCTGTCGTGGAAAGGGACTTGGCAGCAACACAGCAAAGGAGCGATAGCACTCGAAGGGAGAAGTAAAGAAAAGTGGGTAAGAAAGAGAAACGCAGGGCACACCTCTATTTTTCAGACGCTGCATCCATACAACACACATCGCCCTACAACCGCAAAAGTTGTGGGGCGATGTTGGAAAATGGATAGCGAAACTGAGGGCTTATTCTTCCTCTTCTTCAGGGCAAATGAGTTTGTAGCCCTTGCCGTGGATGTTGATGATTTCCACTTCGGGATCGTCCTTGAGATGCTTACGGAGCTTGGTAATGTAAACGTCCATGGAGCGGGCATTGAAGTAATTGTCATCAATCCAAATCTTCTTGAGCGCAAAATCACGCTGAAGAATTTCGTTGGTGTGGGCGCAGAGCAGACCGAGGAGTTCGCTCTCCTTCGTAGTGAGTTTCTTGCTTTCTCCATTGCGGGTAAGCACCTGCTTCTTGGTGTCGAAAGTATAAGAAGCGAGGTTGTAGATGGTGCGTTCGCGGTTCTTCTTACCACGCACACGACGCAGGATGGCTTCGATGCGGAAGGTGAGTTCTTCCATCGAGAAAGGCTTGGTCAGATAGTCATCACCACCGATTTTGAAGCCTTCAAAAATGTCTTCTTTGAGGGTTTTGGCCGTGAGGAAGATGATGGGCACATCGGTATTGGTGAGGCGGATTTCTTTAGCCAAAGTAAATCCGTCTTTCTTAGGCATCATCACGTCGAAGACGCAAAGGTTGTATTTGTTGTGGAGAAACTCGCGGTAGCCTTCTTCTCCATCGCTGCACAACACAGTTTCATAGCCTTTGGCTTGAAGGTATTCGCGAAGCAACATACCGAGGTTTTCATCGTCTTCGCAAAGGAGGATTCTCATTTTTTCGTCCATAGTGGTAGGTATTTGATTGGATTATTTTTTTGTTCTGATTAGGCTGTTTTTACTCTTCGAGCAGGGGAATACTGATAATAAATCGGGTGCCTTGCCCAAATTCACTTTCTGCGTGAATATTCCCCTTATGGGCTTTGACCACGCTGGCCACGTAGGCCAGACCGATGCCTACCCCTTTCACATCGTGGCGGTTGCCGGTGGAAACGCGGAAGAAGCGTTCAAAGATGCGTTTGAGATCATCGCGGCGGATGCCGATGCCATTGTCGGCAACGGTGATGACGAGGTCGTTTCCTTTATTGGCAGTACTCACGGCAAGCTCCACCGCGGTGTCCGGACGGCGGTATTTCAGTCCGTTGTCCAGCAGATTGTAGATGAGGTTGGTGAAGTGCATCGGATCTCCCCAGATGATGGAATCATCGGCTTCGAGATGCACCGAAATATGTCCATCCATACTGTCCGCTTTGAGTTGGAAAGTTGAAACGACTTCCTCGATGATGCTGTGTGCCTCTATCTCTTGGAATTTGAAAGTAGAGATGTCGTCACGGTCGAACATCGCCATTTGCAGCACCTTCTCCACCTGCATACGTAAGCGCTTGGTTTCATCGACGATGATGCCCGAAAGTTGGTCAAAGCGTTCCGGCGTTTTGGGGATATTGTGATCGGCCAACATCTGCGCGGCAAGCGAAATGGAAGAAATCGGCGTTTTGAACTCGTGGGTCATGTTGTTGATGAAATCGTTCTTGATTTCCGACAACCGCTTTTGGCGGAAGATGGTGTAAATCGTGTAGATGAACACCGCGAGCAACACGAAAGTAAAGACGAGGGAGGGCAGGACAAATTTTACCGAATCGTAGATATAACTCCCTACATGCGAGAAGCGCACCACGATAAAACCAGTTTGTGCGGGTGGGTCGTTCGGAAAAATCTCCTGTCGGTAGACAGCATCGTTGCCGCTCTCCGCATAGTCTTGACATTGCAACACATCGCGCCCGTCAATCGTTTGCACCTGAAAGTGGTACTCCATCTTTTTGAGGTCGATGCCATTGTGTTGCAGTTCCGTTTTGAGCACATAATCCAACTCGTTGCGGTTGATGCGTTTGGCAAGCGGCCTATCCAGCGGTTTGTAGAGGGTGGAATAAATCACCTCATTGAGCAATTCTTTCTGACGAAGAAAGCGGGCACGCACTTTTTCGCCGATACTGAGATGACTCTGTGCACCGCCCAATCGAATGTTAAGGTTGGGCGTGTAGTTGGCCGTATCCATGGAAAGCAAACTGTCGTGGGGCAGGGCGTCGTTGTCGGTCTCAGTGGCGTAAAGCCCCCCTTTGCTCTCATTTTCATCCACGTTGGCCGCAATTTCAGCTTCGATGGTGGTTTGCGTTTCTTTGAGTTCGAGCGTATGAGCCACTTGGTAAAGGGCACGCTTCACATTCTCGTCAAATTGCTTTTGGCGCATATCAACGATTTGTGTGAAATAGTGCATTTGCAAATAAATCAATACGGCGAAGGAAGCGCCCATGATAAATGCAATGGTCCAAATGGTTCTTTTCTTCATGTGGCAAAAGTATAACTTTATTAAACGTGCTGCAATGCCCTCCATTTATTTTTGGCGGATGGTAGGCTTTATTATCATATATTTTAATTTTACTTGCTTTTCTGATAACTTATTGCTTTCTTTTCTTCTGCTTCAAAGGGGAGGTGTGGGCAGCACTTGGGACGAATTTGTCTTTTTACGATGTAAGAGCGCTCTTTTTCCTTTTTGAGAATCAAGAACTTCTGAATGACAACATAGATGCGGCAGGGCAAAGGAAGGGAGTTTCGTAGAATGGAGAAGCAATTACCGAAAAAATGTGCCCCTATTTATAAATAGACATCTCGATGTCGAAATTGACCACTCCTGCACGACTTTAACTTAGTTTTAACACTTGAACCACGATTTCCCACATTCCCGACCGAGAAAGGGCGCTCACCTCAGTGGGAGTTTTATTTATCTCTGAGATAGAAAATTTTATCTCTGAGGTAGCGAAAACTAAGTCTGAGGTAAAACTGTGGGAAAAGCCTCCGCCCGTGCATGCCCCCTCGCGCGCGCACATATACAGTCATTCCCTGTTTTTTCCTTCACTTCCTTCACCCAATATGCAACAGCCTCATTCTCAGCAATCTGCAAAGAGGGAGATCTCACCGCATTTTAGGACAAGTAGAGAAAGGAGGGTGAAAGTTTTCCCTCAGAAAACTTTCACCCGCAAATTACTGTTTTTCAGAAAATTACCATCATGGTGAAGGAAGTGAAGGAAAAATACAGCAAATTCCTGGAGTACGCGCGCGCGAGGAACACCCTAATGAACGGCTTTGAGAATGACTTCACCGAGGGTAGGATGAGCATGGATGGTTTCGCGGAGTTGTTGCAGGGTGTAGCCCGTGGCAATCATCGGCACCAGCTCTTGAATGAGGTCGGCAGCGTGCGCACCATAAATGTGCCCCGCAATCAAGCGTTCCTCTTCATCGAAGATGAGTTTGACCATGCCGTCAGGTTCGCCCATGGCGAGTGCTTTTCCATTGGTACGGAAAAAGCCTTTACACGTTTTGACGTTCCATCCCCGCTCTTTGCAGGCAGCTTCGGTGAGTCCCACACTCGCGGCTTCGGGTTGGGTGAAGATGGCGGCAGGAATGAGGTCGAAACGAATCTGATCGGGCGTTTGGGTGATGTGGTTGAGGGCGCGTTGCCCTTGGAAGGAGGCCGCATGAGCCAACTGGCAGAGGCCGTTGACATCGCCCACGGCATAAACACCCGGCACGTTGGTTTGCAGATTGTCGTCGACAGCAATACCTTTTGCGTCATAGTGGATGCCGGCCTTTTCCAGCTCCAACCCTTCGGTACGCGCCGCGCGCCCCACAGCCATCAACACAATGTCGGCTTCTATGGTGGAGGAGTTGCCCTTGCAATCGTAGTGAACGAGGAGTTGCTGTTCTTGAGATTCGATGGCTGTGACAGCAGCTTGATTGACGAGTTGTATTCCTGCTTTTTTGAACGCAGGACGCATGCGCTTCACCAAGTCGGCATCAAAGTTGGGCAACATTTCTTTGCAGAATTCAAGTACGGTGACTTCACTGCCAAAAGCGGAGAAGATAGAAGCAAACTCCATCCCGATGACCCCGCCACCGATGATGACCAGACGCTGTGGGATGTGGTCGATGTCCTGCATTTCGGTAGAAGTGAGTACGTTGGGCAGGTGTGCTCCGGGAATGGGGAGGAACTTGGTGGTAGAGCCCGTTGCAATGATGATGTTGGGCGCTGAAAAGAATGGGTCTTCTATGATCTCGCCGGTTGCATCATGGGCGTTTTCAACTTCGAGGGTGTGGGCATCGACAAACCGAGCCGTTCCTTTCACCAAAGTGATATTGGGAGCAGAAAGGAGGGTTTGAATGCCACCTTGAAGGGTGGAAACCACCTCGTTTTTGCGTTCCATCGCCTTATGAATGTCGAAGTGGTAGGTGAGTTGGGTGAGTCCCCACAGGTCGCCCTCTTTCAGGTCGTTGAGCACCTGCGCATTGCGGCACAAGCACTTGGTGGGGATGCACCCTTGGTTGAGGCAAGTACCGCCAAGTGCTACGGCTTCGATGATGACGGTGTTAAGCCCTTGTTGTGCTGCACTGACGGCAGTTCCGTAGCCTCCGGGGCCGGTGCCGATGATGATGAGATCGGTGTGTTTCATATGGGTTATTGAGGTTGAAGTTGAAAACAGGGTTTGATTGGGATGGAGTTTTGACACTCCCCGCATTAAGTAGGTGTCAAAGTAAAGACACTCTACGCAGAAGATAGTTACGATTGGTTTTGAAAACCTACTTTATGATAAACAACCTGCACACAGCGTCCACAGCGTGCGGAGCGAACTTCGCCACGTTGTCGACCCTGTGTGCAGGAAAGCTGATTAGAGATCTTTGAAAGTCAGTTTGGGCTCGCGCACCGCTTTGACGTCGTCCAAGCGATGAATAGGGGTGTTGTGGGGTGCGGTTTTGACCACCTCCGGATGCGATTTTGCCTCATCGGCAATCTTGTGCATCACCTCAATAAAGGCATCAAGGGTGGACTTACTTTCCGTTTCGGTCGGTTCAATCATGAGCGACTGATGGAACAGCAAGGGGAAGTAGATGGTGGGCGCATGGTAGCCATAGTCCAACAAGCGTTTGGCCACATCGAGCGTGGTCACTTCGGTACTCTTGTCCTTCAGTCCGTCATAGACAAACTCATGCTTGCAAAGCCCCTCGATGGGCAGTTCGTAAGCGTCTTTGAGTCGTTCTTTGATGTAGTTGGCATTGAGCACCGAGAGCGGCCCGACTTTGCTCAGTTGGTCACCACCCATCGTGAGCAGATAGGCATAAGCGCGCATCAGTACCGCGTAATTGCCCAAGAAACCTGAAATGTAGCCGATGGAGTCGGGATTGTGGTAGAGATCGTAGGTGCCGTCCTCCTTTTTGACCACTTGTGGGTTGGGAAGGAGTTCGGCCAAATCTTCGCGCACACCGACAGGGCCGGCACCAGGCCCGCCACCACCGTGGGGGGTGGAGAAGGTTTTGTGCAGATTGATGTGCATCACGTCAAACCCCATATCACCGGGGCGGCAGACGCCGAGCATAGGGTTGAGGTTGGCACCATCGTAGTACATCAATCCACCGGCCTCATGCACGAGTTTCGCGATTTCGGGAATTTGGGTTTCAAAGATGCCCAAAGTATTGGGATTGGTCATCATCACACCTGCCAAGTCGTCTCCCAGCAAGGGAATCAAATCGTTCACATCGACAGTGCCGTTGGGCGTACTTTTCACCTCCACGATTTCCAAACCGCAAACGGCGGCCGAAGCCGGATTGGTGCCGTGGGAGGAATTGGGAACGATGATTTTTGTGCGATGGGCATCGCCCCGCCGCAAATGGTAGGTGCGAATGATCATCAGTCCCGTCATTTCACCTTGAGCGCCGGCATAGGGATTGAGCGTGAAGCGATGAAGCCCCGAAATTTCAGAGAGGCTGCGCTGCACCTCGTCGTAAAGCCTCAGTGCGCCCTGAGTGCCACGCGTGTCTTGAGTGGGGTGAAGCGTGGCAAAATCAGCATGAGCGGCCATCTCATCGTTGATTTTCGGATTGTACTTCATCGTACAACTGCCCAATGGGTAAAAGCCGGTGTCTACGCCAAAATTATTGTTGCTCATGTTGGTGTAGTGGCGCACGGCCGTCAGTTCATCGACTTCAGGAAGGAGGGTTTCGGACTGACGGCGCAGGGCGGAGGGCAGTTGGTCAAGGGAGTATTGAGGATAGGAAGACTTCGGCAGAGAATAGCCTACTTGACCGGGTTGTGAGAGTTCGAAAATAAGTTTTCCGTAATAGGTGTTGTTCATCGCAGGTAGGCTTTAAGAAGTGACACAAAGTTTTCGATTTCTTCGGGAGTGCGCTTTTCGGTGACGGCAATCAAGAGGCAGTCGTCCATTCCTTCGACTTCCGGACGCACCCCGCAGTGAATGCCATTTGCGCGGAAGTAGTCCTGCAAAGCGGACACATCGCGCCGGGTGCGCACGCAAAACTCGTTGAGGAAAGGGGCGGTAAAGACATCTTCAAACTCTCCGGTGGCTATCAAGGCATCGTGCAGATAGTGAGCACCGGCATAGGATTGTTCGTTGACCTCCTTCAACCCCTGTTTGCCCATGAGCGAGAGGTACAAGGTGACAAAGAGCGACATCAACCCTTGATTGGTGCAGATGTTGGAGGTCGCTTTCTCGCGGCGTATGTGTTGTTCGCGCGCCTGCATCGTCAGCACAAAAGCGCGCTGTCCGTCGGCATCGGTGGTGGCACCGACGATGCGCCCAGGCATTTTGCGGATGAGTGACTTTTCTGCGCAGAGAAAACCGATATAAGGGCCACCGTAGGAGAGAGGGACACCCAGCGATTGCGCATCGCCCACGGCGATATCGGCTCCCCACTCGCCCGGCGATTTGAGTACGGCCAAGGTGGAAGGCATACAATTGACGACAAACAGGGCTTTATGGGCGTGGCAAACCTCGGCAAAACCTTCGTAATCTTCGATTATCCCGAAGTAGTTCACGGCTTGCACGAAGACGGCAGCGACATCGTCAGTGATGCGCGCTTTGAGGTCGTCCAAGTCGGTACGGCCATCTTTCTGTGCCACAAATTCCACCTCGACCCCTTGGAAGCCGGCATAAGTCTGCATCACCCGCACCGTTTGCGGATGGAGGGTTTCGGCAATCAAGATGCGTTTCTTTTTCTTACCCGCTGCCAGCGCCATAAACATCGCTTCGGTCGTTGCGGTGGTGCCGTCATACATCGAGGAGTTGGAGTAGTCCATTCCGGTAAGGTCGGCCAACATCGTTTGGTACTCAAAGATGTATTGCAACGTGCCTTGCGACACTTCGGCTTGATAGGGGGTGTAGGAGGTGAGAAATTCGCTGCGCGAGAGGAGAGCTGGAATGACACTGGGGGTATAGTGGTCGTAGACTCCTGCTCCGGCAAAACAAACGAGTTGTTCGTTTTGCGCGCCTAAGGCTTTGAAGATATTGCGCACTTCAAGTTCCGATTTAGCATCGGGAAGTTGGTAGGGGCGCTTGAGTTTGAGTGCTTCGGGCACTTCATCATAGAGGTGGGCAAGGCTGTCTACTCCCACGACTTTGAGCATCTCGGCAATGTCTGCTTCGGTGTGAGGAAGATATTTATAGGCCATAATCAGCTAAGATTTAAGGTGTGTAATCAGTAGGTATTGAAAATTAGAGGTCGGTTGCAGTAGGTGTTCTCGATATTGATACCTACTGCAAAAAATGAAAAGAAATGGCACATAGTCTTAGTGTCAAGACGCAGTGGCCATTTCTTTTCAGAAAAGGAGGCTATTGCGCCACAAACTTTTCGTAGTCGGCAGCACTCATCAGTCCTTTCAGTTGCTCGGTGTCGGAGAGTTCCACCTTCATAATCCAATTTTCAAAAGCATCCTTATTGACCAACTCCGGTTCGTCGTTGAGGGCTTCGTTTACTTCGAGCACGGTGCCCGATACCGGTGCAATCAAGTCGCTGGCTGCTTTCACACTTTCCACTGCGCCGAAAGTTTCTTCGGCTTCCACTTCGTCACCTTCTTCGGGGAGTTCCACATAAACGACGTTGCCAAGCTGGCTTTGAGCAAAGTCTGTAATGCCGATGTATGCCGTATTGCCTTCTACTTTTACAAATTCATGCGATTCAGAGTAGAGCAAACCTTCGATAATTTTAGCCATAATGTTTGAGTTTTAATAGGGGGTGTTTATTTCTTGTAGTTCTTTTCGTAAAAGCGTTTTTTGGTCACAACGCCATCTTGCAAACGCTTGTGTATGCGCACTTGAACGCTGTTGCCCAATTCGGCATAGCGCTTGTCGATGAGTGCCATACAGACACTCTTTCCGGTTGAAATGGAATTGTAGCCGGTGGTAACGGTGCCTATCACGACCCCATCCACCTCTACTTCGTAGCCGTGGCGCGGGATAGCGCGGCTGCTCAGTTCGATGCCCACAATCTTTCGCTTCAACCCTTCGGCCTTCATTTGTGCGAGGGCTTCTTTTCCGATAAACTCTTCCTTGTCGAGCTTGCAGAACATACCCAAACCGGCTTCGAGGGGAGTAATGTCTTGTGATAGTTCGTTGCCGTAGAGCGGCAGTCCCACTTCAAAACGCAGGGTGTCGCGACAACCAAGTCCGCAAGGCTCAACCTCACCACTCTCCAAAAGGGCATCCCACACCTGATTGATGAAAGCGTGTGAGCCATAGAGTTCAAAACCATCTTCGCCCGTGTAGCCGGTACGGCTGATGAGAATGGGTTCTCCTCGATGCTCCAACTCGGTAAAGGAATAGAAAGCCAAATCTTTGCAGGGAATGCCCAAAACTCGCTCAATGACCGCTTCGGCAGTAGGGCCTTGCACGGCCAATTCGCCCAACTGCTCCGAGAGATTCTCGATGTTCACGTCAAATCCGTCCCGCTGTGCCTCAATCCAAGCCATATCTTTGTCGATGTTGGCCGCGTTGATGACAAAAAAATAATTTGTCGCACTTTTGACATACACCAGCAAATCATCTACCACGCCTCCTTCCGGATAAAGGAGCATGCCGTAGAAGATGCTGCCGTAAGCCGCACCCGCAAGGTTATTGGTAAAAATGTGCTGCACAAATCGTTCGGCATCGGGGCCGGTGATGTTCACTTCGCCCATGTGCGAAACATCAAACATTCCGCAGGCGTTGCGAACGGCTTGATGTTCGGTAACGATGTCCTTGTATTGGATGGGCATCTCAAAGCCTCCAAAAGGGGCTATCTGTGCGCCGAGTGCTGCGTGCTTGTCGTACAAGCAGGTGCGCTTCAAAGTTGCTTGTTCCATGATGGTATTTGAATAAGGTGTTGACAAAGGGAAAGCGGAGAAGACGAAAAAAGGCTATTTCACTCGCCCATAAGGAGTGAAATCAGTTCGTCGGGTTGGAGATTCATAATATATTGATCAAGGGCGATGCCGGAAACCACCTCTCGCAAGGCTTCAGGTGTGCAGGGGCAGTTCTTAAACTTCGTGAGAAGTCCATTGAGGTCGCCCACTAAGAAAAAGTCGCCTTTGAAATCAAGGTCTTTAATGATGTTGTTTTTCAATTCGAGATAGACTTCAAACTCTCCACATCCTTCAATCCGTCGTTGGCGATGGAGGGTGTAGCGAGGGTTGTTGCCGTAGATGTAGGCCGGGTCGTGATATTCGCGTTCGATGGCTTCAATCTGTGCCACCTCCTCCGGTGTGAGGCGGTACTCTTCCGTACAAAGGTGGGTGCGGACAAACTGCTTAAAGGTTTCGATGTCGATGGAGAGATAATCTTTGAGCACCGTGACATGTTGGCGCACACTCTCTACTCCTTTCGATACGAGTTTTTCCGAACTTGGTGTGATACTGCCCACCATGTTCTGCCAATCGGTATCGAAGAGCATCGTACCATGCACGATGTTGCGATGAGGAATATGGTAAAAGGCATTTCCGCTCACTTTCTTCCCATCGACCAGAATGTCGTTCCGTCCCGAAGTGTAGGCTTCCACTCCCAGTTTTCGGAGCACATCGACCACCATATTGATGTAGTGATCGAAGGTAAAAGTGACATTTTCACCATGATTGATGTAGCTGAACATAATGTTGTTCATATCGGCATATACGCATCCGCCCCCGCTTTTGCGGCGATAGGTCTCGATGCCGTGCTCTCGACAGTAGTCCAAATTAACTTCGTTTTCGATGAGTTGGTTGCGTCCGAAGATGACCGTAGGGCGCACCTGCCACATAAAGAAACACTCGTCCAAATCGGTGTGTCGTGCCAAAAACTCTTCGGTGGCAAGATAGAAAGAGAGTTTCCGAATTTCGTCAAAAGGATAGACGATGTAGTGCATAGCAGTGTTGTTTTCGTATTAGAAAAAGGTTGTGTAAGGTTGGGAGGTGTGTTCGGGTTCAAAATTGCAAAATGTTTTCGAAATGAGCAAATAAAAGCGCTATTTTTTCAAGTACGGATAACAAAATAGAAGCCAAATACTCCCTCTTACCATTCTTAGGTGTAAGAAAAACGCCATTTCACTCCTCTCTCGACAACTGCCCACCCTCTTTCCTCATCTTCCTCCTCATCATCAGATTCTACCACGCATCGACAATGATGCGCGCAGTTCTCTCCAAAAGAAACCTCCAATCCAGCAACGGAAACGCCGAATTGGAGGGAGACAGTTTAGAGCAAGTCATCCAAATGCGACAGGAGTTCATCGGGATGATACCAACGAATGGCGGCATCTTTGCTCAGCCAGGTCATCTGCTTTTTCGCATAAACACGTGTATTCTTGCGAATACGGTCGAGTGCCATATCCAGTGGCCAATCTCCATCGAAATAGCGGAAAATTTCTTTGTAACCCACGGTGTTGAGCGAATTGCAATGGCGGAAGGGCAAGACCCGATGTGCTTCCTCGAGGAATCCCGCTTCCACCATAGCCGTAGTGCGGCGGTTGATGCGATCGAAGAGTTCAGGACGGGGACGCTGCAAACCGATTTTCACGATGCGAAACGGGCGTTCTTTACGCGTCCCTTTACGCAAGGAAGTAAACGTCATTCCGCTTTGGTAGATAATTTCCAATGCATGCACCACGCGCTTATGGTTGTGCTTATCCACCAACTCGTAATAGTCGGGGTCAAGCAAACGAAGTTCGGCCAACAATGCTTCCAGCCCCTGCTGTTGGTAGCGCTCCAGCACCTCGGCACGCACCTCTGCGGAGATGGTGGGCAGGTCGTCAATACCATGGCAGAGGGCATCGACATACATCATGCTCCCACCGCTCAGCACTAAGGCATCATGGCGTTGAAACAGTTCATCGCACAAAGCGAGGGCTTCCGTTTCAAACTGTGCCGCGCTGTAATAATCCGTCAAGGCGAGTGTTCCTACAAAATAGTGCTTCACCCGCACCTGCTCTTCGGCAGTGGGGGCGGCAGTGCCGATGGGGAGGTCGCGAAACATCTGTCGGGAGTCGGCGCTCAAAATCGGGGAAGCAAGATGTTCGGCCAGTTGCAGACTTACCTCGGTTTTCCCCACGGCTGTGGGACCGACAAGGACATAAAGTGTTTTGGGCATAGGTGTGTGAAAAAGAAAGCAGGCTGCGTGACCTCTATCACGCAGCCCTTATTGAGGTTGGAGCAATGCTGTTAAAATTGAGCGTCTTCGGAGATTTCAAACCCTTCAAGGTCAATCTCGTCGGAATTGAACGACTCGATACCGAAATCGTCGGAGAAGTCATTGCCACCGCCGGCAGCCGTCATGGCCAAATCACTCAAATCTAATTCTTTGATTTGCTGCGGTGCATCACCCACCGATTTGAGCACTTCGGGAGCACCGCTGCCTGTGCGTTCGTCGCGCACCACGAGCGAAAAGACGCGATCGCTGAAAGGGTCGAAGCAAAATTCCAAATGTGTCACCCCATTGTCGAGAAACTCGGTCAGTTCAGTTTCGGCCATCGTGAAAATATCTTGATCTTCGGCCGAATCACGCACATCTTCACGCGTAATCTGTTCTCCACGTTCCCATTCTTCGTTGCAAATGTAGAACGAGGTCATTTGGTCATCGGGGTAGCCGCAAGATTGGAGAATCACCTTGTTCAAATCCAAAAAGGTGGCATCTTCATCGATGAGGATATCGCGGCGGAACTCTTCGCTCTCGTCGCTGATGATACGGATGAGGTATTGCATAGGGGGAAGTTATTTACCAATAAATCCGCGCTTGGAGTTGGTGAGGAACTCAATGAGATAGTCAATCTCCTTGCAGGCCATCACATTTTCGCGGATTTCGGTGATGCGCTCATTGAAGAGTTTGGAATTTTGATAGAGAATAAGATAGGCCGAGTGGAGGGCGTTGATGACATCGGTCGGGAAATTGCGACGCTTCAACCCAACAAGGTTCAAGCCGCAATAAGCCACCGGCTCACGAGCCGCGATGCAGAAAGGCGGAACGTCCTGTCCGGTGCGGGTGCCACCGCTCACCATCACGTAAGAACCGATGTGGCAGAATTGGTGAATGAGCACATTGGCACTAATGATGGCAAAATCGTCAATCACCACTTCGCCCGCAATCTTCGTACTGTTACCGATGATGCAACCGCTGCCGATGAAGCAGTCATGTCCCACGTGCATCCCTTCCATCAGCAGGTTGTTGCTTCCCACAACGGTGCGCCCTTTGGCTGCTGTACCGCGGTTGATAGTCACGTTTTCGCGAATGGTGTTGTTGTCGCCGATTTCAGCCGTTGTCTCTTCACCGCGAAATTTCAAATCTTGTGGAATCGCGCCAATCACCGCACCCGGGAAGAGGGTGTTTCCGCTTCCCATACGGGTGCCGCTGAGCAGCGTCACCGAGTTCATCAAGTGGTTGTTGTCGCCAATCACAACATTGGCATCGACAAAGCAGAAAGGCCCGATTTCGCAGTTTTCACCAATGACGGCATCGGGATGAATGTGGGCAAGAGGAGAAATCATGATAAAAGCAAGGATGAGAAGGTGAAAAGACTATTGATAGTGTCGGCGCACAAGGCGGGCAAACTTGTTGTTGGCTTTGTGGCCGGGACGGATGGCTATGATATGTCCTTTGAGAGGACGACCAATCAGCGCAATATCCCCCAAGATGTCAAGGAGTTTGTGGCGGGCACACTCGTTGTTCCACGTGATGGGTTTCTGTTGCAGATAGCCCAACTGCGAAGCATCGCGGTGTTCCACACCGAGACTGTCGGCCAAAGCATCCAAACGCTCTTGAGAGAGTTGGCGTTCGTAGAGTACCAAGGCATTGGAGAGGTCGCCTCCTTTAATCAGCCCCATTTGGAGCAGCATCTCCACTTCGCGCACAAAGACAAAGGTGCGGGCGGAGGCAAACTCTTGAGCAAACTCACTCAGGTCATGGAGTACCGCGCGCTGGGTTTTGATAAACTGGCTGTCGAAAAATTCGATGGTCGAATCGACACTCAGTTTGCCGGCCGGTTCAATGCGCAGGCAAGATCCCGAAATCTCGTCATAATACTCAATAGGTTCTTTGATTTCGATGTAGTTGCGCGGAGCGTCTTGCTCCACCACACCTACGCGTTCAATCTCTTTCACAAAGTAGATGGAGCTGCCGTCGAGAATGGGAAATTCGGGGCCATCCACCTGAATCAGGCAGTTGTCAATACCGAAAGCCACGAGCGCAGCCATACCATGTTCGATGGTCGAAACGCGCACTTCGGGCGTACCGATGACCGTGCCTCGAGAAGTGTCGATAACATTTTCGGCAAGCGCTTCAATGATGGGTTGCCCTTCGAGGTCGATGCGCTGAATTTTGATGCCATGATTCACAGGAGCGGGACAAAATGTGACGGTCAGGCGCAACCCTGTGTGGAGTCCTTTGCTGGAAAGGGAAAACTTATCTTTAAGTGTCTGTTGCATGATGATGTATATCGCAATTTGAGAGAGGAAAACGTCCTTACAGAACATCGCCTATGCGTGTTTATTTTCCCAATTGCGCTTTGAGTTGTTCGATTTCCTTGCGGAGGTTGCGCACCTCTTCGCGAAGGTCGGGAAGGTTCTTAAAAACAGCACTGCTGCGGGCAAACGTGCGAGCATCGATGGCGGGAGTTCCCATCAAAGGAGCACCTCCTGTTCGGGAAGAGTGTAGGCCTGCTTGGGCACCGGCCTTGGTGTGGTCGGGGAGGTTCAAATGGCCGGCCACACCCACTTGTCCGCCCAACATGCACCATTCGCCGATTTTTGTACTGCCGGCAATGCCCACTTGTGCTGACATCACGGTGTGGGCACCTACTTCTACGTTATGGGCAATCTGCACCAAGTTGTCGATTTTCACACCTTGGCGCACGTAGGTACTGCCCATAGTGGAGCGGTCTACACAAGCATTAGCACCAATTTCCACATTGTCTTCGATGGTAACGATACCGATTTGTGGAATTTTCTCATAGCCGTCGGCCGCAGGAGCAAAGCCGAAACCATCGGCACCAATCACGCTACCACTGTGCAAAACGACCCCGTTACCAATGCGGCATTCTTTGTAGATGCTCACATGGGGATAAATCGTACAATTTTCGCCTATCGTAGCGTTGGCTTCCACCACCACATGGGCATAGATTTGCGTTCCGCTGCCGATGCTCACCCCATCGCCCACATAAGCAAAGGGACCCACATAGACCTCTTCACTCAAAACGGCGGTTTCGCTCACACAGGCTAACGGATGAATGCCTGTGCGCTTTTGCGTCATCGATTCGTAGAGCGAGAGCAAACGTGCAATGGCTTCGTAGGCGTTCGGCACGCGCACCAAAGTTGCCTTCACTGGCCGTTCAAGTACAAAGTCTTGATTGACCAACACCACCGACGAAAGGGTTTCGTAAAGATAGTGGGCATATTTAGGATTGGCCAGGAAAGAGATGGCCCCTTCCTGCCCTTCTTCAATTTTAGCAAAGGTTTTGACGGCTGCCTCGGGATTTCCCTCAACGGTTCCGCCAAGATAGCTTGCAATTTGCTGGGCGTTAAATTCCATTTATAGTAACCTATTTAATAGTGCAAATTTACTATTTCTGTGCTAATCTCCGAAATATATTGTTGCTTTCTTGCTCACGAATTTGAAAAAAGTACATTTTTCACCCGTTTTTGTCGATAAAACACGTACTTCCCCTCCCTAAGCCCCAAACCTGCTGCCGCTCTATGATGAACTGTATGAAATCTCTTATTTCCGAACCCTCAGAGAGTTCTACAAATTCTACCGAATTTTCAGACATCCTTCAGTGGTTTCAGATGATAAAGAAGGAGGCTTGGGGTTTCTGCCGGCTTTTTCTCGGTCGATGCCTCTCTCCTCATTTGCATCTCAATTGTATAGTGCCCTTCTCCTCCCACACTCTTTCCTCAACTTCGTCCTTCGCGCGCGTATCCCACATATAGTGTGTGTAAAAATCCTTCAATCCTTCACCACCTCTATAATCAACTCACAACCTGCGACTTACGGGTGAAAGTTTTCTGACAGAAAACTTTCACCCGTTTCTATTGAATATCTCCATCTGTTGTCACCTCCTTCATCTGACTGAGGGGGCTTCCCCCACGATAGGGGGCCCAACTCGAAACACTTTTGGGTAGTGAAGATTTTTCCCAACGAAATCCTTCACCCACAACCCCCTCATTTCAAAACGTTTACCAAAAAGGTGAAGGAAGTGAAGGAAAAAAACACACTTTTGAGTGTATAGACGCACGCACGAGGCGGTCTCAAGAAAAAAGGAAATGAGCGTTTCTACCTCAGAGGTAGTTTCTCCTACCTCTGAGTTCTTTTGGTTCATCCGACATTTGGAGTGATGGCAGGGTAAAAAGAAGAAAACCGCTGA
>CAUUGL010000008.1:0-69468 GCA_963544845.1 uncultured Alloprevotella sp. | reverse complement strand
TTTCACCACAAAAATAAGAACTTTGGAGCTTACACACAAATATAGGACACTATCATTATTCTTTTGAAGAACTCTGCTTTTGGTGTTCGGAAATTAAATTTTTGCCTTGGCCTTCTGTTTATTTTCTTCTGAATGCCGGCAATTCTCTTGTCCGTATATTCATCAAAGTTGGCCTGTTTATGTATGTAGTCGCTCCTTAAAAAGCTTTGACAAGTGGAAAGTCATTCCTCCCCTGCCTCTCGCTTATTATTTTGAGCAGCCACAAAAGAACTCTCATGGGACTCTTTTGAGTTATAAGCAGCTGCAGCCATCAGTATGTTTACAGCGTCTCCTACTACACCTTTGTAAAAGTTGCGGCCTAAACGATGGTCAGCCTTCAAGTGTCCAATGGTAGGTTCCATGCCTGCCCGCTTGCAGAATAGTTTGTGTTTCTTGCGCCTTTGATATTTGCTCTCTGATGGCTTGGGGCTGTCCGCTACTAAGATCTGAGTGCCATTCACCTCTTTCCTACCTCGATAACCTCTGTCTCCTCAAAAAACGTCCTCATTACTCTGATTGAGCAATGAGGATGGTGAATGTATTGCACATAAGAACTATTCGTTTTTACCTTGAAAAAGGAATGTTGCATCTCGCTCACCGGCATTGGCTGCCCAACCGTCGGGGATGAACCTCCATTGAAAAAGAGGTTCAGGAGCAATTTTGTCATGACGGCTGATTTCCTCTATCATATAGTGGCGAATTTCCTTGGGGGAGGTCCATACAACACGTGAGGGAAGGATTTCGGCATTGATTCTTGTTCCACGACTCAAGAGACCGCCTCCTCCCAAGGCGCGATAGGAGTTGATGGCAACACGATAGGTGTTTTGGGGAAGGAATGGTTTACCATTGGCCATCGCAGAGATGACAACTTTCTGTCCCTTGGATTTGCGAAGATCGACAGTGTAGCGGAGACCAGCAGCCGAATCGAAGTTATAGGAGGCGTTCTGTAGCCGTTGCCAATTCTCTTCCTTTTCAGCAGCATTTTCTCGGAAGAGGAGCATATGATCGGTAGGGCTGTGCATTTGTGCAGTCCAACCCGCATAACTCTCTTCAAGGTAGTTCTTAATCTCAGTACCAGTCATTTTGATGACATAAAGACTGTTTTCGTACTTATAAAGATTGAACATATCCCCTATCGTGATGTCTCCCTCAGGAATTTTAGCATCGAAAGAAAGAGGAGCTGCCAAAGATATATCCGCACCGCTCACTTTGAGTTGCACTTGATGAATCAAATCAACAAAGGCAGAAGGACCGAAAAAAGCGGATCGAGTGCTCATAGGCACTTCATTGTGCCCAATCACTTTGGAAGTGTAGGCTTTGACTGCTTCAAACTCCTTTTGAAAGCGGGCCATAAAGTCTGGATCCGGGATTTCATCATTAACATTTACGAGTACTCCGAAAAGACTTTTCTCAATGACTCGCTTCCGTGCATCTCGGCGTACACTGATGTTAGCCTGGGCCACATGCTCAGCGTTATAACCGGCATTGAGAACCAAGGTTTTCTTGCCTGACACCTTGTTGGTTACCCATCGATTTTCCAAACGATGGTCATGGCCACAAAAGATAACATCAATGTCAGGCACTTGTTCAGCTATCTGATAGGCAGCGTGTTCTAACATTTTACCGGTGGCATTTTCCTCACCCACTCCGCTGTGCATTAGTACGACAACAATGTCGGCCTTTCCAGCACGACGCATAATAGGTACCACACGGCGAGCATTTTCAAGTAAATCACGGAATTCTAAGCCCGACCATGCTGCGGGGGGAATCTGATGGGGAATGGAAGGAGTGATGAGCCCTAAGAAACCAATCTGTACACCATCAACTTCTTCCATTGTGTAGGCTGTAAAATAGCCTTTCTTTGCTGCGACATCACGCACATTTGCCCCAAGCACAGAAAAACCACAATCGTTCATCCAACGATCATAGACGCTGTGTCCCGTTTCTATATCATGATTTCCGGGAGTGGAACAAACGGCTTCGAGATAATTGACTACGGCAGCAGCGAGATGAGGGGATTTTGTGTCGACATAGTTATAGTAGTAAGCGGTCGGTTGCCCTTGAAGAATATCCCCATTGTCTACGTAAAGCACACGATGATTACCCATTTCAGAACGTAGACGTTTGATGTAAGTTGCCACTCGGCTCATACTTCCAACCCCGGGACGGTGATTGATGAAGTCGTAAGGGAAATAATTACCGTGTACATCGGTAGTTTCGATGATAGAGAAACGTACTTCATCGTTTTGCGCCTTACCAGATAGTGACGAGATGAGCATGAAAATAAAAAGAAGAGTCCGAAGCGTTTGTTTCATTTTCGAAGATAATCAGTAAATGTATAAGCAGGGGTCGTATCATCGGCAGGATGATATTCGGAAAACGTAATATCCCATTCTGTAGAATCGAATGGAGGGAAGAAAGCATCGGCGTGCTTCGGCAAAGCATGAACATGCGTAAGACAAAGCCGATGTGCAATCGGGAGAGCTGCTGCATAAATGGAGGCTCCGCCTATGATAAAGATTTCTTCTCCTTCTTTGTCGCAGGCTTGTAAGGCGGCTTCGAGTGAGGAGAAGACTTCGGTATCGGGCCAGTTTTTTTGCTGGGTCCGAGAAACTACAAGATTGCGACGATGAGGAAGTGCTCCTTTAGGGAGGGATTCAAAAGTGCGACGTCCCATGACGAGGGTATGTCCTATGGTGAGACTTTTGAAGCGCTGTAAGTCTGCACGAATAGGGTAAAGCAATTGATTTTGATAGCCAATCGCATGGTTTTGAGCAAGGGCGCAAATAAGGGTTATCATAATGTAGAGGGGAAAAGGTCGTAATAGTAGTTTTACACACCCGATGCTATACGGCTACAGTGGCAGAGATGTGAGGATGCGGGTTGTAGTCGACCAACTCAAAATCTGTGTATTCAAAGTCAAAGATACTTTTTCGATGGGGGTTGATGAGCATTCGGGGTAGAAGGCGTGGTGCACGCTGCAATTGCTCTTTGGCTTGGTCAAGGTGGTTAAGATAAAGGTGGGTATCACCAGTAGTGTGAATGAATTCACCAGGGCGCAAGCCACACACTTGAGCCACCATCATTGTAAGAAGTGCATAGGAGGCAATGTTGAAAGGAACCCCCAAAAAGGTATCGGCCGATCGTTGATAGAGAAGGCAGGAAAGACGACCATCGGCCACATAAAATTGGAAAAGCAGATGGCAAGGAGGAAGTGCCATCTTCGAGACATCAGCCACATTCCAAGCACTGACAATCATACGGCGACTATCGGGAGTATCCTTTATTTGGCGTATTACTTCTTCGATTTGATCAATGTATCCATCATTTCCATCGGGCCACGAACGCCATTGCGCACCATAAACCGGACCTAAATTGCCCTTTTCGTCCGCCCACTCATTCCAAATACGCACACCATTATCTTGAAGATACTTTACGTTAGTGTCACCTTTGAGAAACCACAGTAGTTCATAAATGATACTCTTCAGATGTAGTTTCTTAGTGGTCAACAAAGGAAACCCTTCTTCTAAATCAAAACGCATTTGGTGCCCGAACACAGAAAGTGTACCTACGCCGGTGCGATCAGTTTTTTGGACACCGTCATTAAGGATGTGTTGTAGCAAATCGAGATAAGGTATCATGTTTCTCTTTGTTTTTATGTATATCTGTAACTATAAATGAATGAGTTCTTTGCGGATTCTATCCTTTACTATCACAATAACCATATCTAAGTTCAGAACCGTTTCATAAATCGGTCGAGTTCACGTTTATCTTCTCGTTCACGGATAGTGGCGCGCTTGTCAAATTCTTTTTTACCACGCGCTAAAGCAATGTCCAGTTTGGCACGTCCGTTGTTGTCAATAAACAAGGTGAGTGGAACAATCGTAAATCCGGGGGAGGCAGTGTCGTTTTGTAGTGCCCGAATCTCCTTTTTATTCAACAAAAGTTTGCGATCACGACGCGTGGCGTGATTATTGTAAGAGCCGTTCTCGTACTCTGCGATATACATATTTTTTACCCACAACTCTCCGTTGTAGATAAAACAAAAAGTATCGACCAAAGAGGCTTTTCCTGAACGTATGCTTTTAATCTCTGTACCTGTTAGTACAATACCTGCCGTATAGGTATCGATTATTTCAAAGTCGAAAGTAGCTCGTTTGTTCTTTATTCTAATGCGTTGTGGTTGATTTTTTCCACCTTTGCTCTTAGCCATTACTTATCTCTATAAAATCTTGCAGATGCTCATCAAGGTAATGAGCAATCTGAGTTGTAATTTCTTCTTCGCGCTCCATAAACTCATCATCCAAGTCTTCAAAGGCGGGATATTGTTCGTAGAGTGCCATAAATTCCTCATCGGAACAAGGCTTGGTTAGTTGTTCTGCGTGAAGTTCATATAGCTCACGTGCTTTGTAAATAAATTTAGAGAACTCCTTTAATCCCCATAAACGCATGGCTTTCGCAAAAGGATTGAGGAAGAAAAAAGGTCCATAACCATTATGAATGAGTTGAATGAACCCACCATCACACAGCTCATCCCGCAGAATAACGTAGGCCCACAAGGTAATTTGATCAGGTTCGAGCTTGGCCAATGCATCGGCGTTCAGTTCACCGCCTGCGTAGTGACTAATGGCATCAACGACTACCTGAACGAAGGCGTCCATTCCTTTTTGTGCCGCTTCTTGAAGGGCTGCATCACTTACGTTTATCTTCATCTTCTCATTTCTTCTATCAAGGTTTTCATTCCTTTTATCTTTTCACCGGCCACTTGATTGAGGAGGGCTTTTAGTGCTGTGCGTTTCACAGCCACATAGGCTGCATGGGAGGCAAGGTCGATACGTCCTATTTGTGTGGAAGTCAATCCTCCTTTTTTACATAGGAAACCAAGTACATCAGCTCTCGAAAGTTTGTCTTTCTTTCCACGCCCAATATAGAGCACGCTCCATTCTGGCTGGTAAGGAGAAGGGGTGATATGCTCAACGGGCAACACTTCATTGGTTTCTATAAATGAGGGAAGCACCTCCTCCGGTCCTACAATCAAGAAAGCAGTTCCTGTATCCTCCCAACGGGCAGTACGCCCCGAGCGATGTGTAAAGGTAGCCTCATCCAAAGGGAGATGATAATGGACAATGGCACGAACAGAAGGAATATCCAGACCACGTGCTGCCAAATCGGTACTCACCAAGATGGTCGATGCTCCGGCGCGGAAGCGATACAAAGCACGTTCACGTACCTCTTGTTCCATCCCCCCATGATAGACGGTAGCCGCAAATTGGAGTTCTTTCAAATACTTACCGATACGCTCTGCACTTTCACGATGTGCTACAAAAACAATGGCACTCTGACCTTTGAGATAAGTCAGCAGTCGTGCAAGAATAGATAGTTTATCTCTTTCGGGAGAAGGAACAATACGCACCGCCAAACGCTCTTGTAAATCATGTGATGTTGAGAGGAAATCAATGATACTAAACCGGCGTTTGTACAATAAGGAGGGCTTTTTCAAAGTACTATCCCTCTCTTCCTCTTCAAACGGAGTGGCAGAAGTCAGTACCACCTGCGGAACATGGATTAATGCATCGGCAATGTTGTCCATTTCTTCACGAAATCCCAATTCCAAACACTTGTCGTACTCATCCACAATGAGGAAACGTGCCGAAAGGACGTTGAGATTCTCTTTGCCGATATGGTCGAGTAGACGACCGGGAGTTGCGAAAACAATGTGTGGGTTGATTTCACGCAGTCGGCGATGCTCCTCCATGGCCGGCCGACCTCCATACAAACTCATACTGCGCACCGTTCGCGTTTGTGCTTTCAGCACGTTTTCCACCTGTAAGGCCAATTCTCGTGTAGGCACAACGACAACAGCTTGCAAACGTGTACTGTCCGTCTCCACCTTTTCGATGATGGGCAAAAGAAAAGCCAAAGTTTTGCCGCTTCCTGTGGGAGAAAGCAGCAAAACATTGTCTTGCGAACGAATGGCAGCACCTGCTGCCTCTTGCATAGGAGTGAGCTTCATTGTCGAAAAGATAGAAAAAGGGCTGTGCCGGTGATGATGATGAAACTCCGAGTAGTAAGGATTTGAGCGCCCAGACACCCTTTGTAATCCGACTTCCACGCTGCATTGAAAGCGCAGTATCGGCACGCCATTGGATGAAGAGCCTTCTCGGTGATTCTGAATTAAATTGATGAGTATCCCAATCGAACCAGCACAGCCTAAGGCTTTGTATGTCAAAGATGGCAGGAGGCCATTAGTAACAAGCTTTCTTGTTTGTGAAAGCAAAGTTAAGCGTTTCTTTCCGTACGACCAAAACTTTCAGTCATTTTCTTTGTTTTCTTCTCAAAGATTATTCACTACTAATCTCTACTTGTATGTTTGTAAAACTGACAAACTAAAATTTGATGATCTGTTATTGAACTTTCGGAAGGGTAAATCTCCCTCTATAAAAATTTCACAACAACGAATCGTATCAATAGACCTCAACTTTTGCAGCCAAACGCTTGGCCTTGCTGCGCACTTCATTGAGTTCTTCTTGCAGGTCACCCGAAACCAAGACGACACCCATTCGGCGATTAACGCGTGTGGTAGGCTTCCCGAAAATCCGGATATCCGCATCTTCCTCGCAGGTTTCTTCAATACCACGATAGCGAGGAAGTTCCTTTGAAGATATAGTGCTGAGTATAACGGTACTAGAACCTTTTCGCAACATTTTGATGCAAGGCACTGGTAGGCCGAGAGCTGCACGGCAATGCAACTCAAACTCATTAAAGTTTTGTGTTCCAGCCAACGTGACCATTCCTGTGTCATGGGGGCGAGGAGACAACTCACTGAAATAAACGCCGTTGGTTTCACTAATGAAGAATTCGACTCCCCAAATACCAGAGCCTGTCAATGCCTCTGTGACAGCTTTGGCTTGTCGTTGAGCCTCGGCAAGAAGTTCGGGATTCATCACCAATGGTTGGAAGCTTTCACGATAGTCGCCACCTTGTTGGACGTGTCCGATAGGGGGGCAGAAGAGCGTGTTGCCATTGTCCTGCGTAAGGGTAAGGAGCGTGATTTCGTAGTCGAAATGTACAAATTCCTCAATGATAAGTTCTTGAATATCTCCTCTGCTTCCAGCAATTCCATAGTCAAAGGCATGGTGCAAGTCATCAGACGATTTAACCAAACTTTGTCCCTTCCCACTTGAACTCATCAAAGGTTTTACGATGCAAGGATAACCTATATCTTGAGCAGCCTCACACAATTCTTCGTAAGTCTTAGCATAATGATAGCGAGCAGTCTTTAGTCCCAGTTCTTGCGCAGCCAAATCGCGGATGGCCTTGCGATTCATCGTAAAATTGACGGCGCGAGCAGAGGGAACGACCCGAATACCTTGTTGCTCGTAGTCGTAAAGACGTTCGGTGCGAATGGCTTCGATTTCGCAAACAATGAGGTCCGGAAGATGGCGGTCTACGACAGTGTCTAAGGCTTCACCATCAAGCATTGAGAAAACCTCACGTTCATCGGCCACCTGCATTGCAGGGGCATTGTCATAACTATCGCAGGCCACGACTTTTTGTCCAAGACGTTGTGCCGCGATGGTGAATTCTTTGCCGAGCTCTCCTGAGCCGAGAAGAAGAATTGTTTTCATAACATTGGGGGCATTAAAACTTAGCAACTACCAAGTCGCTCAAGGTCGAAAATTTGCAGAACGATTATCTTCTCGGCATGAGGAACAGCCTGCATAGGGCATTCTCTCGCAAAACGCTTGAGAAATTCGAGCGTTTTAGAACGAGGAGCAGGAGGTGTAGTAGAATTTTCCATAGGCGCGTTTATATTGTTGCTTTAATATCTAAACGCGAGGAAAACATTTTTAGTACACTATATAATAAAAAGTTTTGTACAGTTCTCAGAGAAGGTCGAGTGAGAGACTGTGCTCCTGTGCCATACGTCTCATATTATTTAGTGCATAACGCATCCGTCCTAAAGATGTGTTGATGCTAACTCCTGTGATTTCTGCGATTTCCTTGAAGGATAAGTCTTGATAGAAACGCATAAAAACGACTTCACGCTGTGGCTCTGGTAGGTGATCCATGAGTTTGCGTACATCAGAAAGGGTCTGCTCATTGATTAAAGTGGCCTCTTGTGATGCATCTGCTATATCGGCAGGGGTAGACACGAGCTTTTCTACCTCCTCGCAGTTAACAACATTTACCCCTGTTGTCTGCCGATAGTAATCAATCATGAGGTTGTGAGCAATGCGTGTGAGCCAAGGAAAAAAGCGTCCGGACTCAGTGTATCTCCCTTGTCGAAGGGTTACAATAACCTTGACAAACGTCTCTTGAAAAAAGTCGTCTGCCAAATCCGCATCGCGTACAGTAAAATAAATATAGTTATACAGCCTATCTTTGTGACGCTCCAAGAGGCAATCGAAAGCCTCGTTGCATCCCTTCTGATAACGCTCAACCAAAGCCTGGTCGGTCATCTGATTGAATTGTTTCATTACAATTTTGTTTTGATGAATGTTGCGCGTAAAGTTGTCTCGATAGGCAATGTTGCTTTTGGGATATAAAAAGAGGTTGACTGCGCAAAAATAAAACATATATTTCACCCCACCAAACAAAAAAGTTGTTTTGTCGTTAAATAAAGGATATTATGCACCTCTTTTCGACATCTTTTTGCATTTCATGACGCAGAAAAACGATTTTCAGCTTGTAGAAGTGTAATTATTTCCATCGCATTTGTTTGCCCACTATATTTTTCTTAACTTTGCCCTGCAAATAAAAGAAAATCTATGGATGCTCTCGAAATGTTGCTCACACGACGCAGTGTAAAAGGCTATTTCCCAGATAAAATGCCCGATGCTCGGATGATAGACCAAGTCATTGAAGCCGGTACTTATGCACCCTCCGGACGTGGACAGCAATCTCCGCTCATTGTGGCCATCACACAGCGAGCCCTACGCGACGAACTTTCTGCCATCAATGCTCGGATTTTAGGCACCACAGCCGATCCCTTTTATGGCGCTCCTGTAGTACTATTGGTCTTGGCCGACAGTACATCATCGACCCATCGCGATGATGGGGCTTTGGTGATGGGCAATTTGCTCAATGCAGCTCATGCGGTAGGGTTGGGAGCTTGTTGGATACATCGTGCTCGTGAAACTTTTGAAACGGAGCGCGGACAACAACTCCTTCGCGAATGGGGTATTCCCAACCACTATGTTGGCATTGGCTATTGTGTGATGGGATATGGTAACAAAGAACCACATCCTTCCACACCACGTAAGGCAGATTACGTGCGCTACATACGTTGAGGGTGTTGGCGCTCCATTTCACCTTACACTTATAAAAAAATACTTCAATTTACCTCAGAGGTAGTTTTATTTACCTCAGAGACAGAAAAAACTACCTCTGAGGTAAATTTTTCTTCTTCCTATGTAGAAAAATCTCCCTCTTAATTGCAACTCCAAAACACGTACTTTCATGTATAGAAGTCATCACTGCGGTGAACTCCGCATTTCCGATGTTGGCCAAACCGTGACACTCGCGGGATGGGTGCAACGTCTTCGTAAAATGGGTGGTATGACCTTTGTCGACCTTCGCGACCGCTATGGCATCACTCAATTAGTGTTTAACGAAGAAACCAATGCAGAACTTTGCGCACGTGCCAACAAACTCGGCCGCGAATATGTGATTCAGGTGATTGGCAGCGTGAACGAACGCTATGCCAAGAACGATAAAATGGATACTGGTGATATTGAAATCATTGTTGATACCCTCAACATTCTCAATGCTGCCGACACACCGCCTTTCACAATTGAAGAAAAAACGGATGGCGGTGATGATTTGCGCATGAAGTACCGCTATCTTGACTTGCGTCGCAGCAATGTTCGGGCAAATCTCGAACTCCGGCACAAGTTCTGCCTTGCCGTGCGCCGCTATATGGACAGCCTCGATTTCCTCGAAATAGAAACTCCGGTACTTGTAGGTTCCACCCCTGAAGGAGCGCGCGACTTCATCGTGCCTTCACGCATGAATCCCGGTCAATTCTACGCACTGCCTCAAAGTCCGCAAACACTCAAACAACTGCTTATGGTGGCAGGCATGGATCGCTATTTCCAAATCGTGAAATGCTTCCGCGATGAAGATCTTCGCGCCGACCGCCAACCTGAATTTACGCAGATTGACTGTGAGATGTCTTACGTTGAGCAGGATGATATCATCAACACCTTCGAGGGGTTGACCAAATACCTCTTTAAGGAAGTGCGCAATTATGACCTTGGCGATACTCCTTTCCTCCGCCTATCTTGGCATGAAGCCATGCGTCGTTTCGGTAGTGACAAACCGGATATGCGTTTTGGCATGGAGTTTGTCGAACTGATGGAGGTGATGAAAGGCACAGGCGAATTCAGCGTTTTCAACGATGCTGCTTATATCGGAGGTATTTGTGCCGAAGGCTGTGCCACTTATACGCGCAAGCAACTTGATGAACTTACCAACTTTGTGAAATCCCAGCAGGTTGGAGCCAAAGGTTTGGTATATGCCCGCGTGGATGAAGACGGGAATGTCAAGAGCAGTGTTGATAAGTTCTACACGCAGGAAGTTTTGCAGCAACTCAAAGAGGCTATGGGAGCTAAACCCGGCGACCTCATCCTTATCTTGAGTGGTGATGATACTAACAAAACACGTAAGCAACTTTGCGAACTTCGCTTGCTGATGGGAGAACGCCTTGGTCTTCGCGATAAAAATAAATTCGCTCTCCTTTGGGTGGTCGATTTCCCCATGTTTGAATATAGTGAAGAAGAATGCCGATTGATGGCTATGCACCATCCTTTCACTTCTCCCAAGCCTTCAGAGATTGAGAAGCTGGATACCGACCCTGCCGGTGTATTGGCAGATGCCTATGATATGGTGTGCAATGGTGTTGAAGTGGGCGGAGGGTCCATCCGTATCCACGATGCCGAGTTGCAGGCTAAAATTTTCAAAGTGCTGGGATTTACTCCCGAAAAAGCACAGGAGCAATTTGGCTTCTTGATGGATGCGTTCAAATATGGTGCGCCACCTCATGGAGGTATTGCTTATGGTTTGGATCGCTTCGTCAGCTTGTTTGCCGGTCTCGATAGCATCCGCGACTGCATTGCTTTCCCCAAAAACAATTCTGGTCGCGATGTTATGCTTGATGCCCCCTCGGTTGTGGATGGAAAACAACTGGATGAATTGCATTTGGACTTGCGCCCCTTTGAGGCAAAATAAAAAGATACGAAACACCATAAAAGAGGATTGCACCTCAACCTCGGTTGGGGTGCAATCGTTTATTTACGAAAAGTATGATATTCTCTATGACGGGCTACGGTAAATCCGATGCCGAATACAATGGTAAGAAAATTCACGTAGAGGTGAAGTCGCTCAATAGTAAAGCCCTTGATCTCAGCACACGTATCGCACCGCTTTATCGCGAAAAGGAGATTGAGTTGCGCCGTATGGTGGCCGCTGAGTTGGAACGTGGCAAGGTCGATTTTACCATTTGGTGTGAAAAGACGACCGAACAAGCGGGGGCAACCCTCAATCCGGACATTGTGGCTTCTTATGTGCAGCAGATACGCACTATCAGCCAAAATGTCGAAGGCTTACAAGCGCCTTCTAATGCTGAGATGTGGAATCTTCTTGTGCGTTTACCCGAACTTACACAGTCTGTATCCGTGGAAGAACTCTCTGAGGAAGAGTGGGCAGTGGTGACTGAAGCCACACAGCAAGCTTTGCACCAACTCACCCTTTTCCGCCGACAGGAGGGCGAGGCCTTGATGAAGAAATTCAATAAGAACATCGACACCATCGAAACTTTGCTTCAAAGCATCGAACCATTTGAAATGCAACGTGTGGAGAAAATCCGCACACGTCTCGAAGACCGTTTAGCCGAATTGCGTGGAGTAGACTACGACAAGAATCGTCTTGAACAGGAACTCATTTACTATATCGAAAAACTTGATATCAACGAAGAAAAGCAACGTCTGACGAACCACCTCAACTATTTCCGCGAAACAATGGCAAACGGACGCGGGCAAGGTAAAAAACTTGGGTTTATTGCTCAAGAAATGGGACGTGAAATCAATACCACCGGTTCAAAAAGTAACCAAGCTGAGATGCAGAATATTGTGGTGAAGATGAAAGATGAACTGGAGCAAATCAAAGAACAGGTGTTAAATGTAATGTAGCACTGACTAAAGTTCCCAATAATCCGACACCACTATGACCAAAGTAATTGTTTTTTCTGCCCCCTCTGGTTCCGGTAAAAGCACGCTGGTGAACTATCTCATTCAACGTGGAGTGAACCTTCACTTTTCTATCAGTGCCACCAGTCGTCCTCCTCGTGGAACGGAGCAACATGGAGTGGAGTACTACTTCTTGACTCCTGAAGAGTTTCGCTCCCACATTGCAGCCGGTGATTTTCTTGAATATGAGGAAGTTTACCAAGACCGCTTTTATGGCACGCTCAAACAGCAAGTGGATCGCCAGTTGGAGTTGGGTGAGAATGTTATCTGCGATGTTGATGTGAAGGGAGGTATCAGCATCAAGAAGCATTATGGTACTCGTTGTCTGAGTGTCTTCATTCAGCCTCCATCGGTTGAGGCTTTGCGTATCCGTTTAGAAGGCCGAGGCACAGAAACACCCGAAGCTATTCAAATGCGCTTGGATAAAGCCGCCTATGAGATGTCCTTTGCCGACCAATTCGATACGATTATCGTCAATGATGACTTAGAAACAGCACAAGCTACTGTCTATAATGCGGTAACCAACTTTTTAAAAGAAGAGTGATGTATTGCTTGATAATTCATTACGCCGCCATCTTGTAACATCATTGCTAATGCCTCCGAGTTTTTCGTAATCTATCGAAGGGGGAGCGATTTGTTCTTCCTCACCATTACACTCCTTGCTTTCCATCGCCTCACCTATGTTGAAGTAAATGTCGGTGCAAGACAAACTTCTTATAGCTGGACTTTTAGAGAACGAATGGGTACAAAAAGTGCGGATGAGTAAGCCAAAAGCTGTAAAAAAAAGAACAATATGGCGGCCATTTTTGAAATAATCGTTACTTTTGCAGAGACAAATGGTGTTAATTTCTCATTGTTGAACAACATTTCTATACACCACGGATTTCTACTCAAATGGCACAACCTTATCTCATAGATATTGAGCAAATATTGCGTAACAAAATGGGGAGTAAAGCTCGTTTTGTACCTCGATTGTTAGTCAATTACCTCAAACGCATTGTTCACCAAGATTGGCTCAATGATTTCATCTTGCGCGAAGGTGAAAAAGAAGGTATACCTTGGCTGGAAGATTGTATGCAGTATTTGAGCCTAAATATCGAGGTGCATGGGTTGGAAAACCTTCCGAGTGACACCGAGGGCCGCCGCTTTACTTTTGTATCCAATCACCCCATTGGTGGTCCTGATGGGGTTATTTTAGGAGCAGTATTGGGACGACACTACAAAGGGTGCATTCGCTTTTTGGCAAATGACTTGCTGATGAATCTCACAGGATTGGCACCACTCTTCATCCCAATTAACAAAACCGGACGCAACGGTCGTGACTTTCCTCGTATGGTTGACGCGGCTTTTCGTGGTGACCATCATGTGATTATATTTCCCGCAGGATTGTGTTCGCGCAAAATCGAGGGAAAGATTCAGGACGTTGCTTGGAAGAAAACATTTATCAGCAAAAGCATTGAAACGAAACGAGACGTCATCCCTATTCATTTCAGCGGACGTAACTCCTCTTTCTTCTATCGTCTGGCCCATCTTTCTAAGTGGCTCGGAATTAAGTTCAACATCGCTATGCTCTACCTTGTGGATGAACTTTACAAGAAGCAAGGACATACTTTCACTATTCACATTGGGAAGCCCATCCCATGGCAACATTTTTCCCCTGAAAAATCGGCCGCACAATGGGCTGCTGACGTTCGACAACAAGTCTACGACTTACCACAACAGTCTCAAGCTGTTCCTCTCAGTCTTTAAGCATTATGCAAGAAATCATAGCTCCTATCAGCCGGGCTTTGCTCAAAGCAGAACTCACGCCCGAATTTAAACTGCGCAAAACTAACAAGGCGGGCAACGAAATTTATATCATCACCCACCACAATGCCCCCAATGTGATGCGAGAAATCGGCCGTTTGCGAGAAATCGCCTTCCGCGCTGCCGGAGGTGGGACTGGGCTTGCACTCGACCTTGACGAGTTCGACATCTGCGAACATCCTTACTACCAACTTGTTGTTTGGAATCCAGATGCTGAAGAAATTCTGGGTGGTTACCGTTTTCTTCCCCCTGGTGACATCCGTTTTCATCCAAACGGACAACCGAAATTGGCCACTGGGCACATGTTTCAGTTTTCCGATAATTTCATCGAAAACTTTCTTCCCCAGACTGTTGAACTCGGACGGTCTTTCGTCACGCTTGAATATCAAAGCACTCGCAATCTGACCAAGAGCCTCTACGCCCTCGATAATCTTTGGGATGGTTTAGGTGCGCTTACTGTTATTATCCCAGGCTTGAAATACTTTTTCGGAAAGATGACAATGTATCCGTCATTCGACCGTATGGCTCGCGATATGATACTCCATTTCCTCAAACGCCATTTTGGAGATCGTGATGGTCTTGTATCAGCAGTGCACCCTATACAACCTGAAATGTCTGAAGAGGAATTGCAACGTCTCTTTGTTGAAGATGATTTCCGTGCAGACTACAAGGTGCTCAACAAGGCGGTGCGCGAACGCGGATTCAATATTCCTCCACTTGTCAATGCTTATATGAACCTTTCACCTACGATGCGTGTGTTTGGCACTGCCATCAATGAGGAGTTTGGCAAAGTCGAAGAAACTTGTATTCTTATCGCTGTTGACGAGATTCTTGAAGATAAGCGCAAGCGTCATATCGAAAGTTATGTCGACCCTGACACTCTTCCAGGTATGCACAATCTTTTTTTCAAAGAACAAATGTAGCCTGTACCTCAATATTCTTCGTTTTATAGAATGTCCAAAAAGAAACTGATGCATTTCATTGTGAGAGTGCATCAGTTTCTTTATTTTCAAGATTACTTCAACAAGCCTTGATCTTTGAGTTGGGTGACGAGGGCTTCGAGTTCTTCATACCATGCCTTTCCGAAACGGCGAATAAGTGGAGCACGCAAGAAAAGATAGAGGGGTAGATTGAGTTCACGACCTTTTATTACTGCTGGATGACAGACCGTCCAACGGTCGTAGTTGAGGGCAACGGTGCCGTTGGAGAGCGGTTGTTCTCGGATAGGGTAGAGGTAACAACTGATAGGCTTTGACCAATTGATACGTCCCTCTCTATGGGCACGATCTGTAGCACAGAGGCAAATACCTTTTTCATCGTAGCAAGTGAAGCAGCAG
Organism: uncultured Alloprevotella sp.; assembly: GCA_963544845.1. Taxonomy (GTDB): domain Bacteria; phylum Bacteroidota; class Bacteroidia; order Bacteroidales; family Bacteroidaceae; genus Alloprevotella. Next base: position 54,038 of record CAUUGL010000008.1, on the reverse strand, counting down.
TCTTTTGTTCCTACAATACTGGTGACGAGATCGCCATCTGCATCGCGATAGGCAACCCCTTGCTTATTGAGTACTTTTTGAGCGCACGGATTGAGATCGTGCCAGACGGCGGGGAGCACACGTTCAAGTTCAACTACTTCTTCGAGAGTGACGGGAGCTCCTGCATCGCCTTCAATACAGCAAGCTCCACCACAGGCGTCTAGATCACAACAGAATTTTTCGGTAAGAATATCGGGCGAGAGAAGCACATCGCCTACTTGAAGGATGGGGAGCATAGGAATTTGTCGTAGGAAAGACTACCAAATAATAGGTGTTTTACCTTGTCGACTCAGGTAGTCGTTGGTGAGTGAAAAGTGATGGTTGCCAAAGAAACCTCGATGAGCAGATAGAGGAGATGGATGTGCACTGCGTAGGACAAGATGGCGTGAGGCATCGATGAACGCGCCTTTCTTCTGTGCATAGCTGCCCCAAAGAATGAAGACAATACCTTCACGTTCGCAGGAAAGATGACGAATGGCGGCATCAGTGAACTGCTCCCATCCCCTCCCTTGATGCGAACCAGCGGCATGGGCTCGCACGGTAAGTGTCGCATTGAGCAGTAGCACACCTTGCTCTGCCCAACGACGTAAACTACCACTTTCTGCGGGAGGAATGCCAAGATCATCTGCCAACTCTTTGAAGATATTGACAAGTGAGGGGGGCTGTCGTACTCCTTCCGGCACAGAGAAGCAGAGCCCTTCGGCCTGTCCGGGTTCGTGATAAGGATCTTGTCCTAAGATAACCACCTTTACTTCATCAAACGGGCAGAGATCAAAGGCCGCAAATACACTTTTAGCTGGTGGGTAGCATATACTATTTCGGTACTCTTGATGCACAAAAGCACTAAGTTCTTGGAAGTAGGGGGCATCAAATTCGGGTTGCAGACGAGCAAGCCATGAGGGGTGAATCTTGGGCATGATTGTTTGGTCAATCGATGTAGAGAACTTCTGGATGAAGGGTAATGTCGAAGCGCCGCTTGACATCACCCTGTATGGTTGAGGCAAGGCGCACGATTTCGGCACCTGTGACTTGTCCGAGATTGATGAGAACAAGTGCTTGTTGTGGATGGACACCAGCTTGACCAAGATTTCGTCCTTTCCAACCGCACTGCTCAATCAACCAAGCTGCAGGTATCTTGACACCTTCGGGAGCAGGGTAGTGTGGCATATCGGGGTGAAGTGATAAAAGTTGTTGGGCTTTTTCTTCGGAAATAACGGGGTTCATAAAGAAGGAACCTGCGCTACCTATTTGGTGCGGATCGGGTAGTTTAGCACGACGCACTTCAACCACAGCACGGCGTAGCGCATTAGCATCTACTTCTTCATGAGAAAGCCTTGTCTGTTCAAGGAGACGAGTCACAGCAGTGTGGGTAAGAATTGGGCGGAAGGTGAGCGACAAGCGATAAAGTACGTGGGTCACAATATGCCGATTTTGCAGTTCGTGCTTGAAGATACTGCTACGGTAGGCATAACAACATTCTGCATGGGAGAAGGTGCGGGGCTTTCCCGTTTCGACCTCAATGGTCTCTACAGCTTCGATATAATCACCTGCCTCTACTCCATAAGCACCTACATTTTGCACTGCACTCGCACCAACCTGCCCAGGGATAAGGGAAAGGTTTTCAAGTCCATAGAAACCATGTGCAACACAGTAAGCAACGAAGTCATCCCAGTCTTCTCCTGCCCCCACACGAAGCAGGACACTGTCGGATGTTTGCTCTACAATTTCAATACCACGGATATGGCTGTGGAGCACGACACCATCAAAGTGAGGCGTAAGGAAGAGAAGGTTGCTGCCACTTCCGATATGCAACCAGCGTTGCCCTACTAATTTAGGAAGTAGGGTAAATAGTTGCTCAATAGTATCATATACGTAGAACTCACGGCAAGTGGCTTCAACACCTAATGTGTTGTAAAGGCGAAGAGAGGTAAACATAAAACTTAGTTTTCAAGTTTGACGAGCATCCATTCACCTTTTTGTTTATTGAAAGTGAGTGTGCTATTCATTCCGCCAGAAAGCGAGGAGATAGTCAATAATCGGATGTTGGAATTAAGATAGCTTTGTCCGTATAAAATATTGGTGATTTGGGTAGTGGGTAGTATCGGGCCGAAATCTTCCCATTGGTCTGAGGTAATGAAACCATCAACAGGTTCAAAGGTGTCTTCGTCAATCGTGGAAAAAGCCATCGGACTACTGATGTGTGAGCGACGATACTCTTTATTAGCAGCAAATTGCTGATAGAATGTATAGAAATCACTATTCTCACTTTGTTGCATTTCGTCTTCAACGAGTTGAGTGAGACGCCATTCTGTTTGTTGGCGCTCGAAGTGATAACTCTTGACGCGCTGTTCGGTGAGAGTGAGTTCTTCAACAATGACATGACGTATGCTCGTGTCTTTAGCTAGTTTCATCCCCTTCCGGCTATCAAAGATGAGGGTATAGGTTTCCCGTCCGGAGAACATAGGGTCATAGCCCCAAGCACGACGTACGATGAGATGTTCTTCCCCATCAATGATGTGACGAAGGGGGAAGGTAATACGGTTTCGCTGGAAACGCTTCTGCTTCATAAAGGCATAGAGGAAGTCGTCAAAGAACTCATCTGCTTTCTTCGGAGGAGTTACTTCGAGCGTTTCCTCAACACTATCAGAAGCAGTGGTGTCGATATGGGTCGTATCCATCTCTGTGTAAGCCTCTGTAGGTGTTTCCTTGTTGGTCTTGCAACTGATAGAACTTAAGAGCGTGAGCAAGAGAAAGAACGGGAATAGTTGTTTCATCTGGGATAATAAAGTGTCACGTTGACGATAAGATGAGTATAAGTAGGGAGGAAGTTACTCGAAACCGAGGTTTTTCCACCATGCTCCATCATCTTGGAGATATTTGGCAAACCAAGCCATAATGGCTTCCTGCCATTGCTTGCGCTTGTGGTAATCGCTGATATGGTGATTTTCGCCATCCACTTGAATGTAACTGGTAGGACGACCGAGTAAACGCAAAGCCGTGTAGAGCTGTTGACTCTCTGTGCTGGGTACGTTTGTGTCAGCAGTACCGTGGAGGAAAAGAAGCGGAGTATGGATTTTGTTGGCACTGAAAAGGGGAGAGTGCTTGACATAAAGATCAGGGTTGTTCCAAGGGTAGGAACCATACTGAGCCACTTCTCCATAGCTGTACCCCCAAAAACCTCCACCCCAATAGGAGGCGATATTGGAGATGCCGGCATGGCTGATAGCAGCAGCAAAGATGTCAGTCTTTGTTTGTAGATATTGTGTCATAAATCCGCCATAGCTGGCGCCCATGCACCCAACCTTCTTGGCATCTACATAAGCATTTTGAGCACAGAAAGTTCGTGTGCCTTCAATGATGTCGTCAGCTGTCATATCTCCCCAAGCATTGACGTGGCGTGCAGCAAACTCTTGTCCGAAGCCGATAGTGCCGGAAGGTTCTAAAACGAGAACGACGTAGCCCATATTGGCAAGTACCGAGAAGGGATAGGGGAATTCCAAAACGCGCGTGGTAGGACTGCAACCACCGTAGTAGTAGACAATCATCGGGTATCGTTTAGAATCGTCGAAGTCGGCAGGGAGGTAATAGAAGCCTTCCACTTGGTCGCCACGTGAGGTTGTGAACTTCCAAGGCTGACAGGACGCTACGCGGGTATCACCAAAAAGTTTCTCAAATGAGAGATGACCCCAAGGGGTGCATTTGGGCGTAGTGCTGGTCAGGTTTGTCAAGTAGGCATTGCGGGAAGTTGTTCCGGTTTGTCCGTAGAATACCATGCGAGGATTCTTGGTGTTGGCAATACTATAACGCTGGATAACACTGACTGGTAGATTGAAGCGGAAGCGTTCACCAGTGCGAGGGTTGAGGCGCCAAAGAGTTTTGTCATACCCCTCAGCGCATTCAAAGTAGATATACCCATCTGCTGTGTGCCATTCCACGTCATTAACTGAGGGCGCAAAGTTACGGAGAAGCGGGGTGGCTTTTCGAGTCGCAATGTCGTAAAGAAAGAGGCGTATATCGTAGCCTTGTGGATGTTGACCTACTTTTACCTCGCTTCCGATGCCACTAAATGCAGCGGGGGTTCCTTTGAAAAGGATTTGCTTATCGTCAGGACTATAGCAAGCGCTGCTGAGCCAGGGTTGGTCAATGAGGAGCGTGTCAATGCGATCTGTGGATAAATCCATCTCGTAGACATTGGTGTAAGTGAGCGGTTGCTTGGTCAACTCCATTCTATCTTGCGTGAGCAGCAATTTTCGGCTGTCATGAGAAATATCGCTGAGATGCATATTGCTTTTGCCAAAAGTGAGACGCTGCATCACTCCTGACTTCAGGTCGTAAAGGAAAAGTGAATTACGGTTACGCCATCCTGGTTGACGATCATCAGGCTCGATGAGTTGACGCAACGAACCTTGTGAGGTTGGACCTTCCTCGTCTTTACTTACGATAAGAAACTGTTCATTGGGGGAGATCTCATAAGTCCCCTTAGGCAATCCTGTCCCCAATACTTCCTCTTGCATTGTGGCTGGATCAAGTGTAAGAAGTTGTTTACCTTTATCGGCATTCCGCGTAAAATAAAGCACGTCACGATGTTGCATCCAATCTACATGCTCGTAACCATCGTGATTATAGAGCGTACGCTTGGTATTGAGATCGGTAAGGATTGTTTTGTAGATTGTTTCTCCGTCGTGTTTGGTCGTATAATAGTAGGAAACGAGGTAACGTCCCGAAGGTGACATCTTCATATCATAATAGCGCTCACCATGATTGAGGTCGTCAAGCATAAGTTTGCGCTTTTCAGAAGAGTTGACGCGTAAGTCATTGAGTTGTTTACCGATGATATCTATTTTGAAAGTGTCACGTGCGGCTTTATCGGAGTAGACTAGTAGCGCAACATAATTGCGTCCAGGATTAAGGCGCAGTTCTCCATTTTGTTGTTTAACACTATTCAAATAGATGTCGTAGCGACCTATATTATTTACAGATAGGTTTACTTTACACCAACGTTCAGTATCGAGAGAAAAGTGCAGAACATTCACTGCATTGCTGTCAAGTGCTGCCCCATAAGCAATAGTGGGGAGGGCTGAGGCACGACGTTGGGCAAGAGTTGTATTGTTCTTGAGTACTTCTTGAGGATCAAAACTATCGCCTTTCAGGTTGACACTATCTGTTGAAAAAGGGGAGCGTAGTAAGTGAGGCCCATCAAGATAAGCTTGAGTTACGTGTAGGGTGTCCGATGAAATTGGGGAAACAACAGCAGACTGAGTCGTTAAGGCTGTGGCAGTCCAAAGTGCAAATGAGAGAAAGAGGAGATGACGTCGCATGATAAGAATAAGGTGGAAAGATTTGGTGAACGGCAACATAACAATTATTGTTGTTCGCGCTGTTCGGAGATGAGTTGAAAATCTTTTTTACGGAGTTTAAAAGAATTGGTTAAGTAGCGATCACGTACTACTTGATTGTCGGCCAACTCGTCGGGGGTGCCATGGAAGAGAATTTTTCCCTCAAAAAGTAGATAAGCACGATTAGTTATGCAGAGAGTTTCTTCTACATTATGGTCGGTGATAAGAATACCAATGTTGCGATCTTTCAGCTTCCATACGATATATTGTATATCTTCAACGGCAATAGGGTCCACACCGGCAAAAGGCTCATCAAGCATAATAAACTTGGGGTCTATGGCCAAGCAGCGAGCAATCTCTGTGCGGCGCCGTTCTCCTCCGGACAGTTGGTCGCCGAGGTTTTTTCTCACTTTTTGAAGACGAAATTCACTAATGAGCGATTCCAACATTTCCCGTTGTTCTTCCTTGCTTTTTCCTGTCATTTCGAGTACCGAAGAGATATTGTCTTCGACTGTCATCTTACGAAATACAGAAGCCTCCTGTGCCAAGTAACCGATACCAGCTTTGGCACGTTTGTAGACAGGAGCTTTCGTAATTTCCTTATCTCCCAAATAGATATGTCCATCATTCGGAACAACAAGCCCTGTCGTCATATAAAAAGACGTGGTCTTACCAGCTCCATTCGGGCCAAGAAGGCCTACAATTTCGCCTTGTTTGACATCGAACGAAACGTCATTGACAACGGTGCGTTTTCCGTAGCGCTTAACTAAACCTTCTGTACGAAGTACGAGTGAAGTCGGAACTGTTTCGGAAAGAACGGAAGAAGATTGGGGAGTTTCAGAGGGAGGGGTTGGAGTGGGGGCTTCCATCATAGAGAAAAAGTGTATTAAAACAAAAAGAGCAACTCGATGAGAGCCGCTCCTTTGAGGTAGAGGTACCAAGCAGATTCGAACTGCTGTAGCAGGTTTTGCAGACCTGTGCCTAACCGCTCGGCCATGGTACCGTTTTGTTTTCGAGTGCAAAAGTAATACTTTTTTCTGAAAGAACAAGGGAATTACGTGATTTTTTGTCGGAAAAGGCTATTTTTCTTTCCTTAAAAGTGTTTCCTATAGAAGGAGGGAAAGCATTTCATGTTTTTTTACTACCTTTGTAGCTGCATAGAGCATCTTATTTGGGTGCAGACCAATGAAAAAAGCCTAACAACAAAGAAACATCTTCTTTTTGAAAATACAACACCATTATGCGTATCGACATTATTACCGTTGTGCCGGAAATGCTCGACGGATTTCTGAATACTTCCATTTTATCGCGTGCTCAAAAGAAAGGACTGGTGGAGATACACGTGCATAATTTACGTGACTACACTACCAACAAACACCGTCGAGTAGATGATTATCCCTATGGTGGTTTTGCAGGAATGGTAATGCAGTGTCAGCCTATAGACGATTGTATTTCTGCACTAAAAGCAGAGCGTGATTATGATGAAGTCATCTTCACTACACCTGATGGTGAGCAATTTGATCAACCTATGGCCAACGAACTATCGCTCAAAGGGAATCTCATCATCCTCTGTGGTCATTATAAAGGTATCGACTATCGCATTCGTGAACACCTCATTACGAAGGAGGTGTCTATTGGCGACTTTGTGCTCACGGGAGGTGAACTCGCGGCAGCTTGTATGAGTGATGCTATTGTGCGCTTGTTGCCTGGTGCTATTGGTGATGAACAGAGTGCGCTTTCCGATTCCTTTCAGGACCACTTGTTAGCAGCACCTGTTTATACACGCCCCGCAGATTATAAAGGGTGGCGTGTGCCTGATGTTTTGTTATCGGGACATGATGCTAAAATTCATGAATGGGAAATGACACAATCATTGGAGCGGACCAAACGTCTACGCCCTGACTTGTTAGAGCATTAAAAGGAAAATCGCTTAGTCAGGTTCGCAATATCACATTGTTACAGCAGCTTCCTCCTGCTTTTGTTCCTTCTTATAAGATCTCACTGTTATGACCGACCGCATCTTGCAACTGCGTTCCGAACTACATCGCCATAATTACAACTACTACGTACTGCATCAGCCCGAAATATCGGATATAGAATTCGATGCCTTGATGAAAGAATTACAGCAGTTGGAAGCAGAGTTTCCCGACTCTTTCGATCCCAACTCACCCACGCAACGAGTGGGGAGCGACCTCTCAAATGAATTTGTGCAGGTGTCCCACGAACATCCGATGCTCTCGCTGGGTAATACGTACAATCGTGAGGAAGTGCGTGAATGGTATGAGCGCATTCGTATCGCTTTGAACGGACAGGATTTCAAGGTGTGTTGTGAGTTGAAGTACGATGGTTTGAGTATATCCTTGTTGTATGAAGAAGGGCGTTTGGTAAGAGCATTGACGCGTGGTGATGGAGTTCGTGGAGATGATGTTACTGCCAACGTACGTGCCATTTCGAGTATTCCCTTGGTGTTGCCCCCCAATAGTGACTATCCTAAACGATTTGAAATTCGCGGAGAAGTGCTGATGCCGTGGACTTCATTTGAACGCCTTAACACCGAACGTGAAGCGCGTGAAGAACAACTCTTTGCTAATCCTCGCAATGCTGCGAGTGGCACTCTCAAGAGCAAGGATAGTCGTGTAGTCGCGGAGCGACGTTTAGATGCTTATTTTTACTATTTACTTAGCGATGAACTTCCTACAACGGAACACTTTTCCAACCTAAAAGCCGCACGTGACTGGGGGTTCAAAGTGAGTACAGGTATGCGTCTTACAGGCACTTTAGAGGAACTTTATGCCTTTCTTGATCATTGGGATGAGGCACGTAAGTCGCTTCCTGTGGCGACCGATGGGGTGGTGCTCAAAGTGAATGATTTGCCACAACAGGCACTCTTGGGATATACAGCAAAGTCGCCACGTTGGGCAATTGCTTACAAATTTCAAGCAGAGCGCGCTTTGACCCGTCTTAATACCGTAACTTTTCAAGTGGGGCGCACTGGGGCTGTAACTCCTGTTGCAAATATGAAACCCGTTTTGCTCGCAGGTACCACAGTGAAGCGGGCTTCACTCCACAATGCCGACATTATTCGACAACTCGACCTTCATATCGGTGATCAAGTCTATGTGGAAAAAGCCGGAGAAATCATACCTCAAATTGTAGGGGTAGAAACATCGTTGCGTGATGCCCATCTTGGTGATCGGGTGCAATTTATCCCTCAATGCCCCGAGTGCGGTGCTTTGCTTGTGCGCTACGAGGGTGAAGCAGCTCACTATTGTCCTAATGATACAGCTTGTCCACCTCAGTTGAAAGGACGTATTGAGCACTTTATCAGCCGGGATGCAATGAATATTATGAGCTTAGGTCCAGAAGTTGTTGATAAGTTTTTTGAAAAAGGGTTAGTGCACGACGTCGCCGACCTTTATAGACTAAGACTAACTTCTTGGGATGGTAGTTGGTGGCTTTCACGAGGTGAGTTTGTTGCACCAACTTTATTTGGTCAGGTGGATTGTACCACCCCCATGATGTTGGTATCGCAACGTGCTACACAGAAGATTCTCGATGGGATTGCTGCCAGTCGTTCCGTATCTTTTGATCGTGTTCTCTTTGCTTTGGGTATCCGATTTGTGGGAAAGGTTGCTGCCAAGAATCTTGCTCGCCATTTCAAGAGTATGACAGCTTTACAACAAGCACCTTTAGCCGAATTACAAGCTGTCGAAGGGGTGGGTGAGGTGATTGCGGGTAGTGTCAAAAACTATTTTTCTAAACCCGAAAATATAGCACTTATCGATGCACTGACCGATTGTGGTGTGCAGATGTCTGTAGAGGAGACTGCTGTGTTGGGAACATCACTCTCGGGAAAAAGCATCGTAGTGAGCGGAGTCTTCAAGTTACACTCACGTGAGGAGTATAAGCAGATGATTGAGCAATATGGGGGCAAAAACGTGTCAAGCATTTCGAAGAACACAGCCTTCATCTTAGCTGGAGGCAATATGGGGCCATCTAAACTTGAGAAGGCCGACAAACTGGGTATTCCACTGGTGAGTGAAAAGGATTTCTTGGAGCGTTTGAATTGACTTACAAGATAAAACCTTCCGGCAACATTGAGTGTGAGAGGGAAGGACAGTAGAGTGTGAAACAGATGGTATTGGCGACAAGAAGAGCAAGGGAGCTTTATAATGCTTAGAGGGAGGTAAGCGCCCATCTCTCCTTTTGTCCTTTTATCCTTTTATAAGAGAAACGTTAGGTGGAGATGACAAACAGTAGGTTTTAGAATTATGATATAACATTTCTCTTCTAAAAAATTGCGAGGATTGCACAAAAGGTGTATTTTTGCGCAGTCGTTTCTATCTAAATCCGACGTAACAACAACAGAAAACAACATAAATCTTATGACTCACAATCTTTTGAAAGGTAAGCGCGGTATCATCTTTGGCGCACTCAATGAACAATCCATAGCATGGAAAGTTGCCGTAAAGGCTGTTGAAGAAGGAGCAAGCATCACGCTTACTAATACGCCTGTGGCACTTCGCATGGGAGAACTTAATGCACTCTCAGAGCAGCTCAATGCTCCTGTCATTGCCGCTGACGCCACAAGTCTCGAAGACTTGGAAAATGTATTTACAGAAAGTCAGCGTTTACTCGGTGGAAAAATTGACTTCGTTCTGCATTCTATCGGTATGAGTTTGAACGTACGTAAGCAACGTACCTATGATGACTTAGATTACAATTATCTTTCTAAGACTTTGGACATTAGCGCTATTTCTTTCCACAAGATGTTGCAAGTGGCAAAGAAACAAGACGCTCTCAATGATTACGCTTCCGTTGTGGCATTGACTTATGTTGCCGCGCAACGCACCTTCTTCGGTTACAACGATATGGCAGATGCCAAGAGTCTTCTGGAAAGCATTGCCCGTAGTTTTGGCTATATTTATGGTCGTGAAAAGAATGTTCGTATCAACACAATTTCTCAAAGCCCAACACCTACGACAGCAGGAAATGGCGTGAAGGGTATGGATCACCTGATGGATTTTGCCAACAAAATGTCGCCATTGGGTAATGCCAGCGCTTCAGAATGTGCAGACTACACGGTAATGATGTTCTCTGACTTTACACGTAAGGTCACTATGCAAAATCTCTATCACGACGGCGGATTCTCAAGTATGGGTATGAGTATGCGTGCGATGAATCAGTATGCAAAGGATACTAAAGAGTTTGAAGACGAAAATGGGCATATTATCTACGGATAAGCGATAACAAGGCCTAAAAGATAGTGCGAACCTCATTTTGAGGCTCGCACTTTTTGTTGGTGACAAAATAAATACTTAATTTTGCGCAGAGCAATTTTTATCTCAACAATGACTATGCAAGAAATTGTCTTCGTGGGAGCAGGTAACCTCGCTACTCATTTGACGAGTTCATTGTCCCAAGCGGGGCATCACATCAAAGCCATCTGTAGTCGCACTGCTGAATCTGCTCAGATTTTAGCCAATAGAGTAGGGGAGGGAACAGTAGCCCTCACCCATCTAAAGGATTTACCCAAAGCGGATGTTTACATTCTTGCGATTTCCGATGACGCTCTCTCAGAAATCATTGCAACTCTTCCTGTTCATTGCAACAATGGGATTGTTGCCCATACTGCGGGGAGTATTCCTCTTAGCGCTTTAGAACGTTTTGGGGAGCAAGCCGGTGTGTTTTATCCTTTACAAACTTTCTCTAAAACACGCGATGTGGATTTTAGAAACATTCCTTGTTTTGTAGAAGGAGGTTCTTCTGACACGGAAATGAAGCTCTTTAACTTGGCAAAAAGTGTTAGTTCATCTGTACAACTACTACATTCCGAAGCACGACGAATGTTGCACCTCTCTGCTGTTTTTGCATGCAACTTTGTCAATCACCTCTATGATGTTGCAGCAAATATCGCGCAAGAACAAGGGATAGACCCACAATGGCTCAGTCCACTCATCCAAGAAACTGCTGCCAAACTACACCAACTTCCTGCCCATGATGCTCAAACGGGGCCTGCTGCCAGAGGTGATAAGGCTGTATTAGAGCATCAGGCCGAATTGCTTGCAGAAAAACCTGAACTGCAGGAGATTTATCGTATCTTAAGCGAAAATATCTATAAGTCCTTTCATTCATGATTCCTTTTGACCTGACAAAAATCCGTGCCTTAGTCTTTGATGTGGATGGCGTATTAAGTTCTAACAATGTTTTTCTCCTTGGCGGACAGCCCATTCGTACAGCAAACATCAAAGATGGATATGCACTCCAATATGCCGCAAAGACGGATTTACAGATTGCCATTATTACAGGAGGAAAAAATGAGGCCGTGCGTGAACGCTATATGAATCTCGGAATCTCCGATGTATTTATGGGAGTGGGACGAAAGATTGAAGTTTTTGAAGATTGGCTTTTAGCCCATCAACTTTCAGCCAACGAGGTGTTATATATGGGTGATGATATACCGGATTACGAAGTGATGTCACTTTGTGGTTGTCCGTGTTGCCCTGCCGATGCAGCCGCTGAAATTCAGGAAATTTCTTGCTACATTTCTCAAAATAAAGGAGGAGAAGGTTGTGTGCGCGATGTTGTTGAACAAGTGTTGCGTGCGCAAGGAAAATGGATGAATGAAAGCGAAGCCTTTGGATGGTAAATTAATGAGTAAAACCTATTTTCATGCTTGAAAACCTAAAAAAATACGACATTATTCTGGCAAGTAATTCACCGCGTAGGCGCGAGTTACTCTCACGTTTAGGTCTTGAATTTCGTGTCTTCACTTTGATGGGGATAGATGAAACATTTCCTGAAGGATTGTCCAATGAGGAAATTGCTCTTCATATTGCAAGTAAAAAAGCAGAAGCTTATAAAACCCACATTAGTGATAATAAACTTCTTATTACAGCGGATACGATTGTTTGCATCGAAGGGCAGGTCTTGGGTAAGCCACGCGACGCAGAAGAAGCTACGGCTATGCTGCACCTTCTCTCTGGAAAAGAACACGAAGTCATTACCGCTTTTACCATCAACACAGTGGATAGGGTAGTCAAAAAAGCTGTCAAAACTCGTGTGCGATTTGCCACACTATCCGAAGAAGAAATCAACTATTACATCACAGAGTTTTTACCTTTTGATAAAGCAGGAAGTTATGGTATCCAGGAATGGATTGGTATAGTGGCAGTTGAAGAAATTCATGGTTCCTATTTTAATGTAATTGGCTTGCCTATACAAAGACTTTATCAAACACTCAAAGATTTCTAACCAACTTTTTACAAGTTAGATTGATAAGATTATGTATAATAAGGTTTTGACTTTCGCACTTTTTTTCTTGTTCACTATCGTCCTATGGGGATGTTCAGAGGACAAAGAACGATTTCTTTCCGAAGCTCCACATTTTTCAGGTTTCACCGTAAAAAACCTCTCTGACGGCACAGAATCCCTCCGTGTAGGAGAGCCCTTTGTCATAACAGCTAAACAAGAGGTACGTGGTAAGCTCCTTGATCGAACAAACTATCGTTGGGAGGTAAAAAATGCCAGCGATTGGCAACAAAAATACACGAAAAACGTGATTTACTCTAAGCATTCTGAAAACCCTACAGATACTCTTGTTGCTACAACCCCAGGAGTCTTCAGTATAATTTTTACTGCTGACTACAACCCCTCAGGTGTAGCTCACTCGAAAGCCATCACCTATAATCTGGCAGATGGAGGAACAGCTGAACTGAATGCTTCAGCATTAAAACTACGTGTCGTATTGAGAAGAACTATTCGTGTGCACTAAAGTTCAATTGGTTTTTCAGACTCAGTCTATAATTCTTCGTCTATAAAACTTTAAAGAGAAATTTACCTAAGAGATAGTTTTTTCTACCTCAGAGATAATTTTTTCTATCTCTGAGATAAAAAAATCTACCTCTGAGGTAGATTTTCGTTATTTACACTGGGCGTAAATCACACTAAGTGCACTTACTCCCAACGTCTAATCAAATGCTCTGCACAACGTATTGAGGGATTGTTATTATCCTATAGCCAAAATTACGCCCGTTAATATTTTGAATGAGCATTATGTTTAATAATATCCAGGTGAGCAAAAGATTCTTACATTCGGACCTTAGACAACGTTGTCCACTTATATTCACTCCCCAATATGACGACTCGCGTGGTAGTCTGTCAGTATTGGAATCTACAGCATTGCCTTTTGTTGTGCAGCGTGTCTTTTGGATACATCAGGTACCCGAGGAGGCAGAACGTGGTGGACATGCCCATCGTACTTGTCATGAACTGTTGTTTGCACTTAGCGGTGGCTTACACATCACAGTGACTGATGGACGGGAAGAATACACCGCCGCACTTGACGCTCCTTGTAAAGGGCTGCTGATACCTGCTGGAATTTGGTGCAAACTACATGATTTTTCTCAGCACACCACTGTGCTTTGTTTAGCTTCTGAACCCTATCAGGCCGAAGGCTATATACATTCATTTGACAATTATCTGCAGTTTGTAAAAGCTATTGAACATAATTCTAATCGCTTATGAGAATCGTTCCTTATTCGGCCGAATTTCGTACGGTTTGGGATGCATATGTGACTCAATCTCGAAATAGCACTTTTCTTTTCTATCGCGATTATATGGACTATCACCGAGAGCGATTTGAAGATGCTTCTGTTTTGTGCTTTTCTCCCAAAGATAAACTCTTGGCCTTATTTCCTGCTACAGCACATCGCCAAGAACAATATATCAGTAGCCATTCCGGACTTACTTATGGAGGTTTGATTTTAGGAGAAGGTACACATACAATTGATGTTTTGAGTATTTACGAATCCCTATTGGCATATTATCGAGAACAAGGCTTTTCTACCCTTTATGTGAAACCTATTCCTCACATTTATCATCGCTCACCGGCTGAGGAGGAACTTTATGCCTTGTTCCGTCACCATGCTAAACTTAGCTCTCGTGGTGTTTCATCCAGTTTGCTTTTAGAATCTCCAATTGCACTTTCAACTTTAAGAAAAAGAAAAGTAAAACAAGCGCAATCTGCTGAAATAAAGTTTGTTGAATCAATAGAATTAAAGTCCTTTTGGGAGTTGCTTTCTTCTGTTTTGCAACAACGTCATCATGTACAACCCATTCACACTTTGAATGAAATTACGCAATTACATAACGCTTTCCCTAACGAAATTAAGCTTTATGTCGCTCAAACGAAAGAGGGAGAGATTTTAGCCGGTACCCTACTCTACTTGTCGTGTAATGTTGCACATGCCCAATACATTGCTGCCTCAGAGAATGGGCGGAAACAAGGTGCTTTAGATGCCTTGTTCGCTTGGCTCATTCAGCAACGACCTTTCGCAGTGGGGAGCAGCAGGCCTCTCACCTATTTTGATTTCGGTATTTCTACGGAACAAGGGGGAAGACAACTTAATGAGGGACTTATTTTCCAAAAGGAGGGCTTTGGGGCACGTGCTGTAGTATATGATGAATATGAACTATCATTAACATGAACACACAAGTCAAGTTTTTGGATTTAGCAGCCATCAATGCACGCTTTTCAAAGCAATTTGAAGCCGCCTTTCAAGAGGTATTAACCTCTGGATGGTACTTGTCTGGAAAAGCGACACAATACTTTGAAAAGCAGTTTTCAGCTTATTGCGGAACTCAATATTGTGTAGGAGTTGCCAATGGACTTGATGCATTGACGCTTACTTTGCTGGCTCAAAAGGAACTGGCTGGTTGGAATGATGACGATGAAGTTATTGTACCGGCGATGACTTTTGTGGCCACAGCTCAAGCAGTTCTCCGTGCCCGACTGCGTCCTGTTCTTGTTGATATTTCTCCTATTGACTACTTAATGGATATTGCACAGTTTGAAGCGGCAATTACAATGCGGACACGGGCTGTGATTCCCGTCCATTTGTATGGGCGCTTGTGTGATATGGAACAAGTGAACTTGGTGGCAAAACAGTACAATTTATTTGTACTAGAAGATGCAGCCCAAGCCCATGGAGCGCAGCGTAATGGAGTACGCGCGGGTAACTTCGGGGATGCAGCAGCCTTCAGTTTTTATCCTGGGAAAAATTTAGGGGCGCTGGGAGATGGCGGCTGCGTTGTGACTAATGACGAAAGTTTGGCTACAGTTATTCGTGCTTTAGCCAATTATGGTGCCCGACGCAAGTATTTCCATGAAAGATTAGGATTTAACTCACGACTTGATGAACTGCAAGCTGCTATTTTGTCCATCAAACTCCAAGCCTTAGACACAGACAACCGCCAACGACAGCAGTGGGCCAACTACTATATTCAAAATATCAAAAATTCTTATCTACAACTACCCAAACAGAGTGGTCAAGTAGAAGAAAACGTATTTCATATCTTTCCCATCCTCACAGACTATCGTGAAGTACTGCAAGCTTATCTGCATGATAACGGCATAGAAACCTTAGTTCACTACCCTATCTCTCTGCACCAACAGCCTTGCCTACGTCACCACCTGTCTCGTTCCAGTTCTTACTTCATGGCAGAAAGTATTGCTCAGAAGGAGCTGAGTTTACCCATGAGTCCTATTCTTGCTAAACATGAAATTGACACCGTGATACAAACCCTCAACCACTTTTCCCCATGACACTTGATATTTTGATTTGTTCGCTCAACAAAGGGATTGTACGCATTGATGATGTAATTGGCAATCCCCGTCCAGATGTGCGCTACATCGTGTCTTATCAATATACCGATGAGCGTTACCTTGAATTAATTCCGAAAGCCATTATTGGACGTCCTGATGTCAAATTTTATCAATATAAAGGACAAGGTTTATCTAATAATCGCAATCACGCTCTTGAAAATGCAACGAGTGATTTGGTACTTTTTGCCGATGATGACTCTCGTCTATCAGACGATGCCTTTGATGTTATTTTCAACATTTTTACACAACATACTGAGATAGACGTTGCTTTCTTCCGAGCCAGCACTTATACAGGGAAGTTACTCAAATCTTATCCGGAAGCAGAACAAGCTATTACAGCGCTACCGAAAGATTACTCTATCTCAACGATAGAGATGGTTTGTCGGCGTAATAAAGTACAAGGTATTATTCGCTTTGATGAACGTTTCGGTTTGGGGACAAAGTTTCTAACTTGTCGCGAAGAGGATGTATGGTTGATTGATGCTTTGCGTGCAGGTTTACGCATCAGATATTTCCCCATCAAAATCATTGAAACAAGCACAATGCTCAAGCGATCGATGATTTATGTTGATGCTGGTGTACAGCGCTCAGAGGGTGCTTTCACTTACTATCTTTATGGAAATACTGCTTATTGGCGCTGTTTCCTATTTGCATTCCATAGTACGCGTCGTGGCCTTACACATTTTCTCCCAATGTTCCGGCATTTGCTACAAGGAATTGCCTACATTAAAAATAACGCCTAAATTTCTTTCTCATATTTATTGAATCAGTACCTAAAAAAGCTATGTCAAACAAAAAAGAGTTTCTCCAAGAAGTTGTACGCGATGTCAGATATCTGAGTTTGCTGGCTCGCGACTTCCCCAATATCTCCCAAGTGACTACCGAAATCATCAATTTGGAAGCTATTTTGCATCTCCCAAAGCCAACTGAGCATTTCTTGGCTGACTTACATGGAG
The DNA here is from genome assembly GCA_963544845.1 of uncultured Alloprevotella sp. Lineage (GTDB taxonomy): Bacteria > Bacteroidota > Bacteroidia > Bacteroidales > Bacteroidaceae > Alloprevotella. The sequence goes on along the minus strand of CAUUGL010000008.1, from coordinate 37,041 downwards.
AAAACGAAGCTTTCCAGCATGTCCTGCGCAATGCTTCCGGAAACATTAAGCGTAAGGTAGAAGAACTTTTCGGAGGAACAATGCGTGAACAAGAGAAGCGTGACTTGTGTACACTTATCTATTATCCAGAGCAAAAGCTGGAATTGGTTAAACAGCAGGATACACAAATTGAAGATTATTATCAAGCCACTCTCCATCGACTTATCACAATTTGCCGGAACGTTAGTAGCAAGTACACGCGCTCAAAGGTAAGAAAAAGTTTACCAAAAGAGTTTGCCTATATCATCGAAGAACTGTTGCATGAAAGTCACGATGGCCGTAATAAACAGTCTTATTATCAGGTAATTGTGCAAACCATTATTGATACCAAACGTGCTGATAATTTTATCATCGCCATTTGCAATCTCATTCAGCGATTGGCCATTGATCAACTCCATATTTTAGGAGATATTTATGATAGAGGGCCTGGTGCTCACTTAATTATGGATACGCTCTCCACTTATCATAACCTTGATATTCAGTGGGGAAATCATGACATCATTTGGATGGGTGCTGCCGCAGGAAATCGTGTGTGTATGGCCGCAGTCTTACGTATGGCATTGCGCTATGGCAATATGCAAACTTTGGAAGAGGGTTATGCTATCAATCTCGTACCTTTAGCAACCTTTGCTCTGGAAGCCTATGCCGATGATGATTGTGAACTATTTACGCCTAAATGTTTGGGTAAGAAACAACCGACACTTAAACAGCGCCGTCTAATGGCTAAAATGCACAAAGCCATTGCAGTTATCCAGTTTAAGTTAGAGTGTCAGATGTATTTGCGTCATCCAGAGTGGAAGATGGAAGATCGCTCTTTATTGCTCAATTGTGATTTCGAAAAAGGGACACTTGTTTTAGATGGCGTAGAACATTCGCTGAAAGACAATCATTTCCCCACGATTGATCCCAAGCATCCGGAGCGTCTCACTGAGGAAGAGCATGAATTGATTGAGCGTTTGCGTCGCAGCTTCCGCATTGGTGAACGCCTGCAACGCCACGTCGCCTGTTTGCTTTCGCGAGGCACGATGTACAATGTCGTCAATTCCAACCTTCTCTTTCATGCCGCAATTCCCTTGGATGAAGAGGGGCATTTGAAAGCCGTTGATGCACTGGGTGGTGTTCCTCTTTCCGGACGTGAACTGATGGAGCGTATCGATCAGACTGTACGCACCGCCTTTGATGAAGGATCGGAAGAAGAAGAAAAAAGTATGGCGCGTGACTTCTTTTGGTATTTGTGGTGTGGACCGGATAGTCCTCTCTTCCACAAATCTAAGATGGCTACCTTTGAACGCTATTTTTTAGAAGATAAAAGTACTTGGAAAGAGGCAAAAGGAGCTTACTATCAATTGCGGGATAGTGCTGCTATATGTGACTACATTATGGACAGTTTCAACGTGGTTGGGGAGCATCGACACATCATCAACGGCCATGTTCCTGTTCACGTTTCCAACGGCGAAAGTCCTATTAAAGCCGATGGAAGACTGATGGTGATTGACGGAGGATTTGCTGAAGCTTACCACAATACGACAGGTATTGCCGGCTACACCCTAGTCTATCATTCGAGAGGATTTCAACTCGTACAGCACGAACCCTTCACCTCGACCTCCGATGCTATCAGCAAGGGAACGGATATTGTTTCGAGTATCCAAGTGGTTGAACTCACCGGACACCGAGAGATGGTGGCAGAGACCGATAAGGGGATAGAAATACGAGCTCAAATTGCAGAGTTAAAAAAACTTCTCTTTGCTTATCGAAAAGGTATCCTAAAGGAACGCAATTAATGCCGACCGACACTTTTACCAACACAAAACTACAATGAAAAGTCTAAAAGAACTCTTTCGCATAGGCTATGGCCCCAGCAGTTCACACACTATGGGACCACGTATTGCTGCTGAAAAATATCTCCGCAAGCATCCTGATGCTCCACGCTATAAAGTAACACTTTATGGTAGTCTTGCCGCTACAGGAAAGGGGCACTTAACCGATGCGGCAATTGCCGAAGTACTTGGCCCTCATCACACCCAAATCCAATGGTGTCCGGATATTGTCCTACCCTTCCATCCCAATGGTATGAAATTTGAAGTGCTTGATGAAAGGGGCAGTACACACGACGCGTGGACTGTTTTTTCTGTAGGTGGCGGTGCATTAGCCGAGGAAGGTGATGGAGAGTTAAACACACCAGATGTCTACGAACTCAACCGTTTGTCCGATATTATGCGGTGGTGCTCAGAGCGTGGTATGGATTATTGGAACTATGTAGACCACTGTGAAGGGTCGGAAATTTGGGATTATCTGCGTGAAGTGTGGCAAGTAATGATAGAGGCTGTCGAACGTGGATTAGAACACGAAGGAGTCCTTCCCGGAGGACTCAATTTGCAGCGTAAAGCTCCTCGCTACTACATCAAAGCTATGGGATACGGAAAAAATCTCCAATCTCGTGGGCTTGTATTCTCTTATGCTTTAGCCGTAAGCGAAGAAAATGCAGGAGGGGGACGTATTGTTACAGCCCCTACTTGCGGATCATGTGGTGTGGTACCATCGGTGCTTTACCATATTTATAAAAGTCGCCAAATGAGCGACATTAGAATCCTTCATGCTTTAGCAACTGCGGGAGTAGTTGGCAATGTAGCTAAGACTTTGGCTTCCATTTCCGGAGCCGAGGCAGGTTGTCAGGCTGAAGTGGGAGTTGCTTGTGCCATGGCAGCAGCGGCAGCCAACTACTGTTTCGGTGGAGGTTTGAATACGGTGGAGTATGCGGCAGAAATGGGGCTTGAACATCATCTAGGTATGACTTGTGACCCTATCTGCGGATTGGTTCAAATCCCTTGCATAGAGCGTAATGCTCATGCTGCTGCACGTGCATTAGATGCCAATATGTACGCTACTTTTGCGGAGGGTATTCACCATATACCCTACGATAAAGCTGTTATTGTAATGGGAAAAACCGGTCGTGACCTCCCCTCACTTTATCGAGAAACCTCAGAGGGGGGGCTCGCAGAGGAATATCATAAATGAGGGTGTGTCAAAACCATCGTCTTGAAAAATCGTCTATCATACTGACAACTTAATTCCCCGTTTAAGCACAAAAAGTAACCGCCATTATTGAGTTTTACCTCTTTGGTAGTGGTTATTCTTTGCAAATGACGATAGCATCCTAAACGTTATTGCTGTCTGTTTTGATGGTACTTTGTTGCACTTCGATTTTGGAAGTACAATTTCATAAAAGAATAAACTACTTTTACACTTGCCGGTTAAATCTGTAAATCTATACATTTTGCTACTTTTTGTTCAGTTTTTTTCTCTTTAAGTTGTGTATTTCAAAAGAATAAACTACTTTTGTCCTCGTAAATTCAATATCTATAGCTTATGTTTTGCTTCAACGCCTCTTACTTTTACTTCTTTTACTTTACTGAACAAGTGAAGCGGGAGGTTGTAGGCCGATAAAATATCGGGGCTTGAAGCCCTCACAACAAAATCCCGCTCTTCGCAGCGGGATTTTTTTTGAGTTTATTCATATTCGTATGCGATTTCGCTCAGTCGAAATTTCCCTCCACATCAAAACTCCATGAAAGTTGCCATTCAAGGTCTTCGTGGTTCGTTCCACGACATTGCCGCCCACCAATATTTTACCAACAACGACCTCGAGCTTGTATGCTGCAGTAGTTTTGAACAAGTGTTCGAAACCATGAAGACCGACGACACCTGCACAGGACTCATTGCCATTGAAAATACCATTGCAGGAAGTCTGCTTCACAACTACGAACTGTTGCGTGAAAGCGGGGTTACCATTGTGGGCGAACACAAGTTACACATTGAGCACTCCTTTCTCTGTCTGCCCGACGATAACCTGCAGGATATCGTAGAAGTAAATTCACATCCCGTAGCATTGATGCAGTGTAGGCACTATTTGGCACAGCATCCACAATTCAAAATCGTAGAGGCTGATGACACCGCAGGTTCAGCCGAGCGAATTGCCCTCCAACACCTACGCGGACATGCGGCCATCTGCCATGCAAAAGCTGCCCCGCTCTATGGTCTCAAAGTGCTCGAAACAGCCATTGAGGACAATAAACACAACTTCACGCGTTTTTTGATACTTGCTGACAGTTGGAATGCCGACCGCTTTCGAGAACCTTACCAAACCAACAAGGCCAGCATCGTCTTCACCCTGCCTCACGAAGAAGGTTCGCTCTCACAAGTGTTGAGCATTTTCAGCTTCTACAAAATCAATCTGACCAAAATACAATCCCTCCCCATCATCGGTCGAGAGTGGCAGTATCTGTTCTACGTAGATGTTTCCTACTCCGACTATGTACGCTATCGCCAAAGCATTGATGCCGTACTTCCGCTGACCAAGGAGTTACGCGTTTTGGGAGAATACAAGGCTTTTGACTGATTTTCCATCTTTTTCTGCCATGAACACAACCATACAACCTGCCCGCCGCCTTGAATCAGTGCAAGAATACTACTTTTCACGCAAACTCAAGGAAGTTGCCCGGCTCAATGCACAAGGCAAAAACATTATCAGTCTCGCCATAGGAAGTCCCGACTGCCCGCCATCATCACAAACCATCGAAACGCTTTGCAGTGTAGCCCGGCAAAACACGGCCCACGGTTACCAACCTACCGCCGGCATTCCCGAACTACGACAAGCCATGGCGGGGTTCTACAAACGATGGTTTCAAGTCGAACTTGATTCTACTTGTGAAATCCAGCCGCTCATTGGCTCGAAAGAAGGCATCCTGCACATCACGCTCGCCTTCGTCAATCCTGGTGAAAAAGTTCTTGTGCCCAATCCGGGCTATCCCACCTATACTGCACTTTCTCGAATGCTTGGCGCCGAAGTCATCCACTACGATCTGCTTCCTGAAAACGACTGGCAGCCCGATTTTTCTACACTCGAAGCCCTTGATACGACAGATGTCAAACTCCTCTGGGTCAATTACCCGAATATGCCGACAGGTGCACCGGCACAGCGTCGTACTTTCGAATATTTAGTAGGCTTTGCCAAAGAGCGGGGTATTGTTATCGTCAATGACAATCCCTACTCTTTTATCCTCAACGACGAACGAATATCTCTTCTTCAAACGCCGGGAGCCAAAGATTGCTGCATCGAACTCAACTCGATGTCGAAAAGCCATAATATGCCCGGCTGGCGCGTGGGAATGTTGGCCACGAATGCCCGCTTTGTCGAATGGATTTTGAAGGTGAAATCCAACATCGATTCAGGAACTTTCCGTGCCCTGCAACTTGCGGCTGCTACTGCCTACGACAACGATGATGCTTGGCATGAGTTGCACAACCACACCCTCTATGCACGTCGTCGCCGACTCGCCGAAGCCATAATGCAAACCCTGGACTGCACCTATTCTCCTCATCAAGTGGGTATGTTTCTTTGGGGACGCATCCCCGAAAACATCGAGCAGGTCGAGACCTTCACCGAGCGTATTCTACATGAAGCCCGTGTCTTCATAACCCCCGGCTTTATCTTCGGCAGCAACGGCAATCGCTATATCCGCCTCTCCCTCTGTGCTGATGAAGCCCAACTTCAAGAAGCTCTCACCCGCATTCAATCCGTCTTTCAATCACGCTAAACTCCTTCCATCATGGAACTCGAAATTCTCCCTCTTCAACTCCTGGGCATAGAGCCCAAACGTCCCATTGTCATTGCCGGTCCCTGCTCGGCCGAAACGGAAGAACAAGTACTGCGCACGGCAGGACAACTCGCAGCAAAAGGTATCAAAATTTTCCGTGCAGGCATCTGGAAACCCCGCACTAAACCCGGTGGTTTCGAAGGTGTAGGTGAAGTTGGACTCTCCTGGTTGCAACGCGTTAAGGAGGAGTACCACATGCTCACAGCCACAGAAGTGGCCACACCGGCCCATGTTGAAGCAGCCCTTGCTCACGACATTGATATTCTTTGGATTGGTGCACGCACCGTGGTCAATCCTTTTGCCATGCAGGACTTAGCCGATGCTTTGCGCGGAAAAGATGTCCCTGTTTTAGTAAAAAACCCCGTCAATCCCGATCTCGAACTATGGATCGGTGGACTGCAGCGCCTCAACGATGCCGGCATCCAACGTTTGGCCGTTATTCATCGTGGCTTCTCGAGCTACGACAAGCGTATTTACCGCAATCTTCCCATGTGGCATATTCCCATAGAATTACGCCGCCGCATTCCCAATCTTCCCATTTTCGGAGACCCCTCCCACATCGGCGGCCGTCGTGAGCTCATCGCCCCACTCTGCCAGCAAGCCATGGATCTGGGATTTGACGGGCTGATCGTGGAGAGCCACTGCAACCCTGATGCAGCCTGGAGCGATGCCGCACAACAAGTAACACCCGAGGTCTTTGATTTTATTCTCGACAAACTCACCATTCGTAAGGTGAGCGAACCTACTGAAAGCCTCGAAAGCCTGCGCAAGCAAATTGATGAATGCGATGACCGCCTGCTCGAAATTCTCAACAAACGTATGCGCATCAGTCGTGAAATCGGTATGTATAAGAAGGAGCACAACATGACCATCGTGCAAACCACACGCTATTCTGAAATCCTCGATAAACGCGGTGCACAAGGCTCACTCTGCGGTATGAGTCAAAGCTTTGTACGTGATCTGCTCGAACTCATTCATGAGGAAAGCATTGCTCAGCAAGGTGAAGTGATGAATAAATAGACCTCACCCTCATCCACACATATCATACAACAAGCTGGCGATGGCTCGCTATAAGAACTTTCGTGGCCATGGTGGAGCCGGTGTACGACTTGATAAGAGTTGCACTTCTTGTTTCTCCTTGTCGGCCATTATTTTCTCTTGTCTGAGAAACGTCCGTACACGTAAAGACGTTCTTCCGTACATGTAAGGAAAAACTTCCGTACACGTAAGGAAATTTGTCCGTACACGTAAAGACGTTTATTAGTTAAGACCTAGGCTCATCGCTCTCCTATTGCGACGACAATCGCTCCACTCTCTTTCTCCTCCATTCTTTTATCTTATTATCATCATGAAGATTCTTATTGTCGGTGCTGGGAAAATGGGTTCGTTTTTCACCGACCTTCTCAGTTTCGAACATGAAACCGCTGTCTACGATATCGACCCGCAGCGTCTGCGATTTCTCTACAATACTCAACGACTCACCACACTCGAAGAAGTGGAGGCCTTTGCTCCGGAACTCCTCATCAATGCCGTCAGTCTCAAGCACACTCTTACCACTTTCGAGCATCTGCTTCCGCACCTGCCCGCTGAATGTATCCTCTCTGACATTGCCTCTGTAAAGACCGACTTTAAGGAGTTTTACGAGCATTGTGGGCATCGATACGTTTCCACTCACCCGATGTTCGGACCGACCTTTGCCCACCTCGGCAGCCTCTCGCACGAAAATGCCATTATCATCAACGAAGGCGACCACATGGGACGACTCTTTTTCAGCGACATCTACCAACGCTTAGGACTCAACATTTCCCACTACACTTTTGAGGAGCATGACCACACCGTGGCTTATTCCTTGTCCGTGCCTTTTGTATCGACTTTCGTGTTTGCGGCAGTTATGCAACCTCAGGCTGCACCGGGCACGACTTTTAAGCGACACCTCAAGATTGCCCGAGGGGTTTTGAACGAAGATGAAGGTTTGCTGCGCGAAATCCTCTTTAATCCCCTCACCAGTGGGGAAGTCATGCAAATCCGTGACCATCTCACCGACCTTATTCACATCATCGAACAGCGTGACGAAACCGCCCTTTCTCTGTTCCTGAAGAGAATCAAAGCCAACATCGCTGCCCAGCCCTGAGGCACTTCTCCGGCTTTTCTCTGTCCTTTTCATAGAAAGAGCATTTTCCTATTTTTTTATCTTCAATTCTTTTTATCATGTCCATCAAAGGTTACCCGCTCAAACAACACAACACCGCCTGCAAACGCTATGTACAGACCCTCGATTTGAAAGACAATCCGGCTCTCATGGAACAATATCGCTTTTATCATTCCCGACAAGGCATTTGGCCTGAAATCCTGCAAGGCATCAAAGACAGTGGCATTCTGGAAATGGAAATCTTCATGCTTGGCACACGTTTGGTGATGATTGTAGAACTTGCCGCAGATGCTTCATGGGACGAGGTGATGCAGAAAATGGGCAGTGTGCCCCGTCAGTCGGAATGGGAAGATTTCGTGGCTCAATTTCAGAAAGCAGCAGTAGGTGCTGCCAGTCAGGAAAAATGGCAGCCGATGGAACGTATCTTCCACGTCTACGAAGACTAAGCGGCAGGAAAAGAAACCATACGCTTTGCCGTCTTACGATAAATGATTAACTTTGCAGCAAGTTTTTTTATATTTCAGTTTCTCTTTATGATGCGTAAAGTCTTCTTTCTCTTGCTCATCGCAATGGCGGTATTACCGCTTTCCCTCTCTGCTCAAAAAGCAACACAGCCCTCCTCCGATAAGCCACAGACCATTTATATCTTTGGAGTTTCTCAAAATCTTAGTGACAGCCTTGTCTATATAAGTGAGATCACAGAGTTGAGTGCTCGACATCTGTTGGACAAGAAGCGTTTTCTGATTAACCGTGAGGCCTACTCCTCTCAGTTTTCCGATTATCTCGCTGAAAAACTCGGTAGTAAGCATCAAACTGCGGCAGTGTTTTTTGCTTGGTCTAAAAATAAAGCACAAAGCCAACGCCTTCAAGTCAAGAAGAAAGTGATGACGCAGAAGAACCCAATTTCTCGCGTAGCCATCAAAGATATTGTCAGCCAAGATTTCCAATTTCGATTATTAGAGACCGGTGCTGAAAACGCTCGATAATGTGCACACCGGAAGAGAGAATTAAAACTATTGGAATCTTCTTCAGAATCTTGGTCTCCTCTCTACTCTCTAAACAGAAATGCTCAAACTTGGTCTATGAAATTACATTTCTCCGTAGCTCGACAAGTGTATTGTATCGAGTTTCAAGACGAAACGGCGCCCTATCGTGACCTACTTCCCTCAAGCGCTCCTTTTTTTCTTAAAGAACATACGGGAGAGCTCCTTTTCCACCTTTTAGTTGGGGATGGACTGGTGGGTGAAGCTACTGAAGGTTTTGAAGAAATCGGGCATTTTGATAATGGCGACTTGTGGCATCACGTGTGGCGTATGCCGAACGGCGGATACCACCTACATATTGCCGACCTAAAGGAACAAGTTGTTTGCCAACTTGAAACCGATGCCACCTTCTCCCATTGTCAAGCCTCCTTGTTCGGTGACATCAGTAAGCAATCTTTTGGACTGGACAATGCCATTATGATTGCCTTTGCTTTTTCTGGTGCCTATCATCGCCTACTCCTTATTCATGCCTCTGTTCCCGTAGTGGATGGGCGTGCTTATTTGTTTCAAGGCAAAAGTGGAACAGGAAAAAGCACCCATTGCCGCCTTTGGCTGAACAATATCGAAGGAACTACGTTGCTCAACGATGACAACCCTGTTGTACGCGTTGAAGAAAATGGTGAAGTCGGCATCTATGGCTCTCCTTGGAGTGGCAAAACCCCTTGTTACAAGCAAGAGCGTGCCAAAGCTGGTGGTTTTCTACGCTTACACCAAGCTCCCCATAATGTCATTCGTCCTCTTCCTAAACTCGAAGCTTTTGCCTCGCTTCTCTCCTCCACCTCGACCATGGTATGGGATAAGCCTTCTTACAATGCCATTTGCGATACTGTAAGTGCTGTAATCGCTCGTGTTCCTGCCTTTGATTTGGAATGTCTTCCCAATGCGGAAGCAGCTTTTCTCAGCCATACAACGATGACACAAGCTCATGGAGAAGTATAAGTTGAACATTCCCAAACACATTTTCGTTGAAGAAGTGCAGCGGCTCATCAACGCCGGACATACAGCCCGCTTTCGTGTGCGTGGTTGGAGCATGCGTATCTTCGTAGAGCATGAGCGTGACGAAGTGTTATTAGCCCCTTGCCCCGAGCTGTTAAAAAAAGGCGATGTCGTCTTAGCCCTCACAACAGAAGGGCAGTATGTTCTACACCGCATTATACAAGTCAAGGGACAACTCCTCACACTACAAGGAGATGGTAATGTTGGCACGACAGAACATGCCCATGTAGAAAATGTTGTAGGAATTGCTCAAGGATTTTATCGTAAAGGGCGTTCAACGTTGGACAGCGTTTCAGGTTGGAAATGGAAAACCTATTCTTACATTTGGTTGCACCTCACCCCGCTTCGTCGCTACATTTTAGCTTTTTACCGTTTGTTGCATTAAAACACAGCCTTACTGATTGGCCTATTCTTATAATCCCCCTATATGAAATTCAAAGACTCATTTGAACTCCGTGACATCTGTGGTGAAAAAATTCTGATTTCCAGTGGAGTGGAAAGTATCAACTTTAATCACTTAATCAATCTCAATGAAACGGCTGCAGAGATTTATACTCAATTTTCCGGAAAAGATTTTGAACCGGCAGAAGTTGTTGATTTCTTAGAGAAAAGTTATCCTGATATCTCCAAAACAGAATTGGAAAACGACGTACAGGCACTCCTAGCCGAATTGCTCAAAATGGCTGTTATCGCATAAAACTTATTTTCATCATGGCTGAAACAAAATATATCTTCGTCACAGGTGGTGTTGCTTCATCGCTCGGAAAAGGCATTATCGCCAGTTCCATCGGCAAACTTTTACAAGCGAGAGGTTTCAACATCACTATTCAAAAGTTTGACCCCTATATCAACATTGACCCAGGCACCCTCAACCCTTATGAACACGGTGAATGTTATGTGACAGACGATGGGCAGGAAACCGACCTTGACCTCGGACACTACGAGCGCTTCACTGGTATCAAGACCACTCGCTATAACAATTTTACCACAGGACGCATTTACCAAAGCGTTATCGAAAAAGAGCGGCGTGGTGACTACTTGGGCAAAACCATCCAAGTGGTTCCTCACATCACAGATGAGATTAAGCGCGATATGCTCTTTTTGGGTAAAAAGGGGGGATATGATTTCGTTATTACTGAAATCGGTGGTACTATTGGCGACATCGAAAGCCTACCTTTTGTTGAAGCTATCCGCCAACTTAAATGGGAGCTGGGACGCAATGCTGTGTCCATTCATTTGACTTATGTGCCTTACCTGGCCGCTGCGGGAGAATTGAAGACAAAGCCCACACAGCACTCCGTCAAAGAACTGCAAAGTGAAGGTATCCAACCTGATATTCTTGTTCTTCGCACGGAACACCCTCTCACTCCGGCTTTGTGCAAGAAAGTAGCTAATTTCTGCAACGTAAGTCCAGACGCCGTGTTCCAAAGTCCGGATATGCCCTCCATCTACCAAGTACCTATTGGTATGCAGGATCAAGGATTGGATCGTGTCATTCTCGAAAAACTGGGTATGCCGGTAGGCGAAACTCCGGGGTTGGGTCCTTGGCGTGCTTTCATTGAACGCAGAGCCAACGCGACCGAAGAACTCAATATCGGTCTTGTAGGTAAGTATGATTTACAAGATGCCTATAAGTCCATCACCGAGGCACTTCAACAAGCCGGTGTCTACAATGACCGCAAGGTGCGTTGCCATTTCATCAACGCTGAGCATATCCAACAAGACAACGTGGCTGATATGCTGAAAGGGATGAGTGGCTACATCATTTGCCCTGGATTTGGTGAGCGTGGAACAGAAGGCAAAATTATCGCAACACGTTATTGTCGTGAACACAATCTACCCACATTCGGTATTTGCTTAGGTATGCAGATGATGGTGGTAGAATTCGGACGCAATGTCTTGGGATATGCTGATGCCCATTCGACAGAACTCAATAACAAAACTACCCACAATGTCATTGACATTATGGAAGAACAAAAGAACATCACCAATATGGGAGGAACCATGCGCCTTGGCGGCTACGAATGCGACCTACGCGAAGGTTCACGTGTTCGTGCCATTTATGGTAACCCTAGCATTCGTGAGCGCCACCGTCATCGCTACGAGTTTAATAGCGACTATGTTGGACAGTATGAGGATAAAGGCATGAAGTGTGTGGGGACAAATCCCGAAAGCGGACTGGTAGAAATCGTTGAAATTCCAGAATTGAAATGGTTTATTGGTACGCAGTTCCATCCCGAATACTCTTCTACGGTGTTGCATCCGCATCCCCTCTTCCTTGACTTTATCAAAACTGCAATAGATAAGTAGGTGTTAAAACTTAAGTGATATTATATTTGTCTCTTTTTTTCAAGTCGTCTTTGCGAAGAAAGAGTGTAGCAGGCTACACGGCTGATGAACAAACGCGAGATGACGGAAAAAGGGCACAAAGATAGTATCAAAGTAGCGAACATTCTACGACTAAGAGATATACGGTTAATTTTGAACACCTACTTAATAAATAAATGAACAAAAACAATATCATAGGATTTGCATTGATGGCTCTTGTGCTGTTTGGCTTTACCTACTGGTCGTCTCAACAAAACACAGAGACACCTGCCTATGAAGAGCCGGCATCAGTTCAAACCGAAAAGCAAGCATCATCTCCGGCAACTCACACTTCATCCGCAGTACTTCCGGTGGATAGTAGTTCCACTTTCTTCGAAGCCACTCAAACCATTCAACAAGCCCCCGTCGTTCTCAAAAATAGTAAAATGACGGTGGTAATCCATCCGCATGGTGGTCAAGTGGCAAGCGTTAAACTCAACGAATATCGATCGTATGAGGACTATAAGCAAAAGAAGGAATCGTCTTTGCCACTCTACAATGAGAATGACGCTGCGATGAATTTCCACTTTGAAACAAAAAGGGAAAACATCTCTACCTCAGACTATTATTTCACAGCTGAACAACAGAAACCGGATGCTGTGAGCATGGTGATTACGGGTAAGCATGGTGAAAAAATTGCTTTTGACTATCAGCTAACGGAGGACTATATGCTCAACATGGCTGTTCGTACGGAAGGAATGCAGCAACTGTTTTCTCCCAGAAACAAGACCTTTGGCATAGAATGGAGCGATCGTGTTCGACAATTCGAGAAAGGATACTACTTTGAAAATATGTATTCTACCCTCACTTATAAGTTGGACAACGGCGACACAGAGAAGCTGACAGAACAAGGAGATGCTGATGAGAAAGCAGAAGGCAGTGTTGATTGGATAGCTTTCAAAAATCAGTATTTCAGCAGTTGTTTCATCGCTAAAGACCCGATGACCAATGCCCATTTTAAGAGCCAACAATTGGAAGAAGGCAGTGGCTACCTCAAACACTACACTGCCTCCATGGAGGCAAAGTTTGACCCTACGGGTAAAGAAGCCGCACATTTTCAATGGTATTTCGGCCCCAATAAGTTCCGTCTCCTTCAATCGATGGAGAAGCACAAACTTTCAGACAACGATCTCGACCTTCAGAAGCTCGTTTATTTGGGATGGCCTTTGGTACGTCTTATTAACCGCTTCTTTACTGTCTATGTTTTTGACTTCCTGACCAGCCTCAATCTTCCGATGTGGCTCGTACTTGTGCTCATCACGCTTTTGCTTCGCGTCATTGTATATAGTCCGACACGCAAGAGTTTCATGAGCTCAGCCAAAATGCGCGTACTCAAACCTAAGGTTGATGCCATCAATCAAAAATATCCCAATAAGGAAGATGCACTGAAAAAACAGCAGGAGGTAATGTCGCTTTACTCCCAATATGGTGCAAGCCCCATGGGCGGATGTCTTCCTATGCTTATCCAAATGCCTATCTGGATTGCAATGTTCAACTTTGTGCCGAATGCCATTGAACTGCGTCAACAGAGCTTCCTTTGGGCCGATGACCTATCAGCGTACGACGACCTCATCTCTTGGGGTACCAGCGTTTGGGGATTGGGCAACCACCTCTCTCTTTTCTGTATCCTCTTTTGCCTCGCCAACCTCTTGTACTCAGTGATGAGTATGCGCCAACAGCGAGAATCGATGGCTGCCTCTTCTCCTGAACAAGCAGCACAGATGAAGATGATGCAATATATGATGTACTTCATGCCGCTCATGTTCTTCTTCATGTTCAATAAGTATAGTGCAGGACTGAACTTCTACTACTTTATCTCTCTTGCTGCTTCTGCACTTACGATGTGGTATCTCCGCCGCACAACGGACGACGCGAAACTCCTGAGTAAACTTGAAGCTTATTTTGAGAAGAATAAGAACAACCCCAACAAAAAACCAGGAGGGTTGGCAGCACGCCTACAAGCCCTTCAAGAACAGCAGGCAGCAGCTTTAGAGCAACAGCGCAAAGCCAACCCCAAACATTAGTTTTCTTGAAAAACTTACTACATATTTAATCCCACTACGGATAGAGACGTGCTCATGGGGTGCGTCTCTATTTGTTTTAATCTTCATCAACGATGCTCTTCAAAACCATGATTACTACAACTACACTCTCACTTGCCACACTGGGCGTGGGGGTATCCACCGAGGTCGAAGCCCAGCCCTTCATCGGTCGGCAACATATCGAGCTCAAATCGGATCTGATGACCCCCGAGGCACTTTGGGCAATGGGACGGATTGGTTCGGTGAGTGTCAATCGTGCCGGAACAAAGGCTGTATATAGTGTCAGTTATTACAGTGTCAAAGAAAACAAATCGCACTCCGTACTCTACGTTCTTGATCTTAAAACAAAACAGTCCCAACAACTCACGACTTCTGTTAAGAGCGAAAATGGGCCGGTGTGGATTCAAGACAGACAAGGGGTGGAACGCATTGCCTTTCTCACCAGCGAAAGTGGCAGTAGCCAGCTTTGGACGATGGCAACTGATGGCACTGATCGTCGACAAGTCAGCTTTGAGCAAGATGACGTCATCGACTTCCTCTTCTCTCCCAACAGTTGTCGTGTCATTTTAGTTAAGGAGGTAGCACAGCATACTTCGATTCAGAAAAACGATGCTGATCTCCCCAAAGCAACAGGTATGGTCATTAATGATTTGATGTACAAGCATTGGGATCAATATGTTACTACGGCTCCTCACCCTTTTGTAGCAGACTTCGATGGTCAACGTGTGAGCCATGCAAAGGACATTCTTGAAGGCGAGCCTTTTGAATCGCCCATGATGCCTTTTGGAGGTAATGAGCAATTGGCATGGTCGCCTACTTCCGACCAAATAGCCTACACTTGTCGCAAAAAGACAGGACGCGACTATGCGATTTCAACGGACAGCGATATTTTCCTCTATGATATCGCTACGGGAAAAACGCGTAACCTCTGCAAACCCGAAGGATGGCAGTCTCCCACTGACATCGACTATACCCGTAGTCTGCAACACCAATCGGTCAACAGTCAAGCGAAAGACTGCAATATGGGCTATGACCAAAATCCTATCTTCTCGCCAGATGGCAAGTACATTGCCTGGAGCAGTATGGAGCGCGATGGTTATGAAAGCGACCGTACAAGGCTTTGTATTTATGAATTGGCTACCGAAAAAAAGAACTACGTCACCGAGCGATTCGATAGTGGAGTTGATGCATTCTGCTGGGCTCCCGATAGCAAAGAACTTTATTTCAGTGGTGTTTGGCATGGCAAAGCCAACCTCTATTCTACCAATCTTCGAGGAGAACACAAAGCCATCACCAACGAACAAGCCGACTATGTGCTCATAGGGGTTATGCCCAATGGGAAGCAACTCATGACCAAACGCCACTCAATGGCTGCGGCTGATGAAATCTTTTTGGTTGATATCAAAAAAGGCACTCCCACTCAACTCACCGAAGAAAACAAATACTATTACAACAACCTGACCTTTGGTGAAGTGAAAGAGCGATGGACAAAAACCAACGATGGTAAAGATATGCTGAGCTGGGTAATCTACCCTCCCCATTTCGATCCTACTAAGAAGTATCCTACCCTACTCTTCTGCGAAGGTGGTCCACAAAGCCCGGTTTCACAATTTTGGAGCTTTCGTTGGAACTTCCAAATGATGGCAGCACAAGGCTACATCATTATTGCTCCCAATCGTCGCGGACTTCCCGGATTTGGTAAGGAATGGTTGGAAGAAATCAGCGGTGACTACACAGGTCTTTGTATGAATGACTATCTTAGTGCCATCGACGACCTTGCTCGTGAAAACTATGTTGACCGTGACCGCCTCGGTGCCGTAGGTGCCTCATTTGGTGGTTTTAGTGTGTACTGGCTTGCAGGAAATCATAGCAAGCGATTTAAAGCCTTCATAGCTCATGATGGTATTTTCAATGTTCAACAACAATACTTGGAGACCGAAGAACTATGGTTTGCCAATTGGGATATGGGCGCTGCTCCTTGGGGGCGTGATAATGCGGGAGAAACGAAAAAAGTATTCCAAACTTCACCTCACCTCTATGTAGATCGCTGGGATACCCCCATTCTTTGCATTCATGGACAGAAAGATTTCCGCATTGAATATACTCAAGCACAGAGTGCTTTCACTGCCGCTCGTTTACGTGGAATTCCTGCACAAATGCTGCTTTTCCCCGAAGAAAACCACTGGGTACTACGTCCACAGAATGGCATCCTTTGGCAGCGCACTTTCTTCCGTTGGCTGGATAAGTGGCTGAAGAAATAATCCCCTTACAATGAAATTAACTAACTACAAAACTATACCATTATGAGCAACAACCTCAAAACCTTGAGAGACTCCGAAGCTATACGTTGGACCGCCTTACTATTGCTGGCTTTTGCAATGTTCTGTTCCTACATTTTTATGGACATTCTCTCACCTATTAAAGACTTGATGCAATCAACCCGAGGCTGGGATTCTACAGCTTTCGGAACTATGCAAGGTAGTGAAACCTTCCTCAATGTTTTCGTTTTCTTCCTTATTTTTGCAGGTATCATTCTCGACAAGATGGGCGTACGCTTCACAGCTCTACTCTCGGGTGCGGTGATGCTCGTCGGTGCCTGCATTAATTGGTATGCTGTGACCGAAGTTTTTCAAGGTAGCGCACTTGACGTTTGGTTTACAAACAACCTCAACTATATCCCTGGATTCCATGAACTTGGTATTGCTCCTTTCTACGAAGGGATGCCTGCGTCAGCCAAATTTGCAGCTGTAGGTTTTATGATTTTCGGTTGCGGTGTGGAAATGGCAGGTATTATGGTTTCACGTGGTATTGTAAAGTGGTTCAAAGGACGTGAAATGGCTCTTGCTATGGGGTCAGAAATGGCATTGGCACGCCTAGGAGTAGCTACCTGCATGATATTCTCCCCCATGTTTGCCGGCCTCGGAGGGGTGATTGATGTATCACGCTCAGTGGCATTTGGGCTCGTGCTCCTAATGATTGCAATGATGATGTTCATTGTTTACTTCTTCATGGATCGCAAACTTGATGCACAAACTGGTGAAGCTGAAGAAAAAGACGACCCCTTCAAAGTTTCTGACCTTGGCGCGATCCTCACCAGTAGCGGTTTTTGGTTGGTAGCCCTCCTGTGTGTACTCTACTACTCCGCTATCTTCCCCTTCCAGAAGTATGCTGTGAATATGCTGCAGTGCAACCTCACGTTCCATGAACTCAATCCCGATAGTTTTTGGGCCGGCAATACTGTCACCATCGTACAATATCTCATCATGCTCGTTGTCGCAGGTACATCTTTCGCCAGCAATTTTGTCAAGAAAAGCCTCAAAATTCCCTTCTTAAGCATTACAGTAATTGCCCTCATCGCTTTCTGCTATATGGGTTATATGCGTCAATCTGCAGCTACCGTATTCTCTGTATTCCCACTCTTGGCTGTAGGTATTACTCCAATTCTTGGCAACTACGTTGACCACAAAGGAAAAGCCGCCTCAATGCTTGTGCTTGGCTCAATCCTCCTCATTGCCTGCCACCTCACCTTTGCCTTTGTCTTGCCCGCATTCAAAGGAAACGAAGTTGGCGGCATCATTATTGCCTACACTACCATTCTCGTACTCGGTGCTTCTTTTTCACTCGTACCGGCTTCACTATGGCCGAGCGTCCCCAAGCTCGTTGATGCGAAAATTATTGGCTCAGCCTATGCTCTTATCTTCTGGATTCAAAATATAGGACTTTGGCTCTTCCCTATGCTCATCGGTAAAGTGCTCGATAAGAGCAATCCCGGTGTGACCGATCCTACTCAACTTGACTACACCAATCCTCTCCTTATGCTTGCTTCACTTGGTGTTGCTGCTCTCATTCTCGGTTTGGTGCTCAAGCAGGTGAATCGCACTAAAGGACTGGGCTTGGAAGAACCCAATATTAAAGAGTAGTTTTTCTATTATTGCTGTCCGGTAAAGATCCAAACGGCACAAAATACCTGCTCGAAGCCTTTTAGAATAGCCATCCCTTAAATTCCTATTTAAAAAGCTTTGATAAGCGAGAAGTCATACCTCCCTGGCCTCTCGCTTATAAACGATGATCTGCTTTCAAATTCAATGGTAGGTTCTATACCTGCCCGCTTGTAGAATAATTTATATTTCTTTCGCCTTTGATATCGGCTCTCTGATGGCTTAGGGCTATCCGGTATTAAAATCTGAGTGCCATTCACCTCTTTCCTACCTCGATAATCTCTGTCTCCTGCAAGTATTTTAATTAATCGTCCCTTAAATTCCCATTTATCATCTGATATTCAGTAAATTAATCAAGATATTCCTTTGATAAATCTGCAAGTTTTCTTATCTTTGTATTCAGAAACTTGCAGATTTTTATGATTAAAAAGCGGCTTAATGGTCAAATGTAGGTATTGTCCGCAATACAATAAATTTCCGTAACTTTGCTGACAAGTTTCATAGAGGGTTGTTTTTTGTTATCTGTTTGGTTATCAACAACAAGTACACGAAAAATAATCCTCTTTTTGGGTTTTTCTTGAAACTATTTTAAGGCAAAAACAACCCTTGCTTATCCCGAATTGGTGTTCTAAATTTTACCGGACAGCAATATAACAAAATAGGCTGAAATCCTGTAAGAGGGTTTCAGCCTTATTTTTACAGCAAAAAGTTTTTACCAGACAACTATATTTTTTACTTTCACCACAAAAATAAGAACATGAGAGCTTACACACAAATTTAGGATACTATCATTTTTCTTTGTTGTGATTTGTAGTGGGGAGAGGTGCAGAATTTTGGTCTATCTTGAATTTGTACTCTACTTCTACAGCATTAGGGTAATAAATGAAGAAGATCGGTTAGCCGGGTTATAATATGCGTGGGGATATTTTCATCATAGTGTTTTTCCTCCCACTCTTCTCCTTTGAACCAAATAGTAGAACAACCTACTTCTCGTGCAGGGAGGATGTCTTTGTTGAAAGAATCCCCAATAGCGATGCAGTTACTGGCGGATACACCGGATACTTCTACCCCCTTTTGCCAAATAGCAGGGTTCGGTTTACGTAAACCGACCACAGCACTTTCGACAATGTGGGGAAAGAATTGCGATAATCCATAACTTTGGAGTACCGCAGATATATTGCCATAGAAATTGGTGACAAGGATGAAGGAGTAACCACGTTCTTGAAGAGTTTCAAGCACTGCACGACTTTCGTGGGTATGCCGCTGTGCAATGGTGTTGCAATGATCAGCGATGGCTTTGGTGAATAAAGTTGTGCGCTCGTCAGTCAGAGTGAGGACTTGAGTGAGACGGAGGTAGTCCAACTCAATGCGCACTTTCTTTTGCAAGAGTGTGTGAAAGTTGTCTGTTGGGAGAATAATGACCTTTTGAGCTAAGGTGCGCTCACCATGAACATAGGCTTCACGCCACACGGCTCCCTCAACTCGATGAAGTTGAGAGTCGAGGTTGTTGGCTACATGTCGATAAGAGTCTAGGAGAACATAGTTCCAATGACGCGCTGCCGTGTCGAGTGTCCCGCCGTAATCAAAAAGGAGAGTGGGTTTCATGGGAAGATTATCAGCAGAATGGAAGTGAGTGAAATGAGCAGACCTACAATGGCGGTAATGATAGCAGTACGTTCTTTGACATTCCCCCAGAGAAAGAGACTCGTGAAGAAACCAGCAATGGGAAGCAACCAAAACAGCTGCAGAAGTAAGTAAACTAGGAAGTCAATAAAAGGATTGTTGATATTGCCGAAAGGATGTAGATTACCAAAAAGGTAGAATACAATTGTACCGATGGGAATAAGAACGCTAGGAAATAGGAGGGCGAGGAACCACTTAGGGTATTGTTCCATGAGATTGAGAAGATAAGAGAAAGAAGAGAGGTTGACGCGCTTACTTACTTGTGTCAGTCTGACATTTCTGCATCGTAGTTAAGCACGGAAGAGTCACCATAGCTAAGGAAACGGAAATTGTGTTCAAGAGCGTAATCGTAGATAGACCGCCATTGTCCATCTACAAAAGCGCTGACAAGGAGTAAGAGGGTCGATTGTGGTTGGTGGAAGTTAGTGATGATGGTTTTGACAATATGGAACGAATAACCCGGAGCAATGATAATCTGAGTGGAGGTGTGGAGGGTTGAAAGTTTTTGTTGTTTTAGATAATCCAGCACAGCATCTAAGGCTTCGAGTGTGGTGAGCTGATGGTCTGTTTTCGCATACTCATAGGGCATCCATTGCGGCACATGAAGGTCTTCGATATTTACTTCTCTACCTTCGGCCTTGGCTTGATGAAGGAGCACACCTATATAATAAAGGCTTTCCAAAGTACGTACACTGGTCGTTCCCACGGCAATACACCGGCCTTGATGGGAGATGAGGCGCTCAATGATAGTACGCGGCACGGCAATCCACTCGGCATGCATGGTGTGTCCGGAAATGTATTCGCTTTTCACGGGCTTGAATGTACCTGCTCCAACGTGAAGCGTTAGTTCTCCCAGTTCAATCCCTTTCTCTTGTAGGGCTTGTAGGATAGTAGGAGTAAAATGTAACCCCGCTGTGGGAGCAGCAACAGAACCTTTAATCTTGGAATAGACCGTCTGGTAGGTGTTGAGATCGCTCGCTTCTGTACTGCGGTTAAGATAGGGAGGAATGGGTAGTTCGCCAATACTTTCGAGGATTTCACTCCAACTAATATCAGCATCGTCCCAAGAGAAGCGTACCTCAATGCCGGTTCCGCTCTCACCAATTCGTTCAGCAGTGAGACAGAGAGTACGGTCTCCCACTTGAATGTTGCGGGTCAAGTGTCCTTCTTTCCATTTTTTGAGATTGCCAATGAGGCATGTCCAACTGACACACTGCTTTGTAGAAAACGACTGCTGGTAATCGTGAGGGGTATGAGGCTCTAAACAGAAAATTTCGATGAGCGCCCCTGTCGACTTGTGAAAGTGTAAGCGAGCTTGAATGACTTTGGTGTTGTTAAACACCATAAGTTCCCCAGCTTTGAGGTATTGAGGGAGATTGTAAAAGTGATCTTCGCTGACTGCTCCCGAAGTGCTACGCAATAGTAGCTTAGATTGTGAGCGTTCGCTGAGCGGATATTTGGCAATACGTTTATCAGGGAGCGGATAGTTATAGTCCTTGATTTGGAGGTCTTGGGTAGAGTTCATACTAAAATATGAGAGAATGGCAAAAGCCTCAAGAAACATTTATGATAAGGTGCCTGTATGAAGGTTTTGTGCAGTTGAAATGGTGATTTCATACGAGGTAAAACTAATTGAGTTTTACCCAACATCTAAAACTGGAGGGGACAACCTTTATAAAGGTATATCTCTTAGCAACAAGTCCCATTCCCATAGATAGATATTAAGGAGAAAAGGGCTTTACTTAGGTTTATGAATGTAATCGCAAGGAAGGAATAAATTGCAGCGTTCCATTCGGTGAGAGATGGGCCTCACCTCGATGCCAGATGGTAAAGGTAGTTTCGTGGCTAAGTGGCTCTATGCTGGCAATGCTGCCTTTAGAAGTGAGATGAATTAGGCGTTGTTTCTCACAATGCCCATCTGGAAAATAGAGACGTGCCACAGCTATGGAGCGTTTCATGGCTGGTTGGAGGTAGAGGATAAAGGAATACCTTGAAGGCGTAGTTTTTGCAGACTAATCACTTGGGGCGTTGGAGTCCATCCTGTAGTCTGAAAGAGCTCTATACGGACATTTCGAGGTTTCCGCATAGTGGAAAGTGGGTTATTCACCACTTGTAGTGGCTGATAAAGGGAAAAAGTTGTAGAGGTTGTTCCGACAGAGTCGTTGTCGTAGACAACACCGATAGAGGCAACAACTTGCGGTGTGCCTTCGCGGTAAAAGTTGTTACTTAGGAAACTTAAACGCAGACTTTCTATACTTTTCTTACTATATGGAAAGGGAAGTTCCAAGATGAGGCGATTTTGCAGACTTCCGCTTAATGTGTATTGTTGTTTCTCCCAAATGAGAAGAGTGTCGCTAACAGTTTTTCCAGCATTGGCAATGGCAGCCGTAGTAGATTGAAGATTATAGTGACGCGCTAGCCCATCATAAACCGCTTTCATCTGCTTAGGGTGGCGGGAATAGTGAGCTAATGAACGATTAAACTCTTCTTCAGATATGTGATGTTTATAGAAAACAGCTTGACGATAGCTGAGTAGTTTACTTGGTTCATCGGGATGAGATTGTTGTGCCAAAACTCCAGCCATTTGGTAGTCATAAAGCATTTCAACCATTTGACTTTCAGTAAGGACATGTTCGCCCTGATTGTCTGAGCAAGACAACAGGGCGAACGTTAGGAGAGAGAGAAGAGAGAAGAAAGGCTTCACTAACGGTGATCTATTTTGATGTGGTATTGTCATTTATCTCTTGTGATGTTTTAGAAGAAGAGAGCACAAGAGAAAGATATTTATGATAGAAGAGAATCATAGCCACAGCACCGCATGAAATAGCGGCATCAGCGAAATTAAAGACAGCTCCAAAGAAAGTGTTTCCTCCTACAAGGGGCATCCAATCTGGCCAACGGAAGAGGGGAAAGTAGAACATATCAACCACACGACCATTCAGAAAACTGCCATATCCATGCCCCAGAGCAACCAACTGAGCCGGTTGAGCAAAAGGAGGGGGAAGTGGCACACTTTCTGTAAAGATAAGACCATACAAACTATTGTCGATGATATTACCAAAAGCGCCTGCAATAATCATAGATAGGCAAACAAGAAACCCTATAGGGGCTTGCTTGCGAATTTGCTTTATCAAGATGTAAGTAAAAAAGGCAATTGCTCCCAAGCGAAAGAGAGTCAGCCACACAGTCGAAATGAAAGACATACCGAACGCCATACCCATATTTTCTGTAAAGAAGATATAGAACCAGTCTGTGATATGAATCTTATCATAAAGGCACATCCCCGTTTTGACACAGACCTTTATGACTTGGTCAGCTGAGATGACAAACAGGATGATGAGTGTGGTAATCGTGGAGCGAAGTTTCATGCGGGGTGAAAAAAGGATTATTTTCCTTGTGCCATTTTAGCCTCAATACTAAGTGTAGCATGAGGAACGGCACGCAGACGTTCTTTGGGGATAAGTTTTTTAGTGACGCGGCAGATTCCGTAAGTCTTATTTTCGATACGTATGAGAGCTGCTTGTAAGCCGGTGATGAACTTCTGCAAGCGTTGTGCGCTCTGCATTTGTTCCTCAAGGGACTGCACACAAGATCCTTCCTCAAGGGCATGATAGGTAGGCAGTGTGTCATCTATATCGTTGCTATTACGCTTATTCATAGTGGAGATAACATCTTCGTATTGTTGACGAGCCACCTCAAGTTTTTCTTCGATGATTGCCTTAAACTCTTGCAATTCCTCATCGGTGTAACGTGTTTTTTCAGACATAGCGATAATTGGGGAATAAGGGTTAATAAAAGGTTGTACTAAATTAAAATGCAGCCGCAGATAGCAAGCCTTTCTGCGGCTGCAACATAGTGTCGTTAATTGGTAATTCGAGTAATGGACACTTTGACTTGTGCATCGTCAAAGTCGAACATTGTTTCATTCTCTAATGTGGAGGAAAACAGGAAACTTTCGGCTAATACTTGTGAGCAAATAAATTCCTTGTAGTCATTTACTGCTTTTTCAATAGAGGCGTTGTGCTCCATCACAATGTGGATACGGTCTGTAATTTCGAAACCGCTTTCTTTACGATAGGCTTGGATGCGTTTTACGACCTCCCGAGCAACGCCCTCAGTGTGCAGTTCTTCGGTGATATTGATGTCCAGTGCAACAGTTAATGTGCCTTCATTGGCTACGCTCCAACCCGGCATATCTTCACTGATGATTTCAACATCGGTACGCTCAATGGTACAATCTTGTCCTTCAACATTGACAGAAATACTACCTTGTTCGAGTATGGCAATTTGTTCTTGGTTCAGCGCTTCGACAGTGGCTGCAACAGCCTTCATCATTTTGCCAAACTTTTTACCCATAATCCGGAAATTACACTTTACTCTTTTTTCGAGCATTTGCCCTTCAACAAAATCAATCTCTTTGACATTGACCTCGTCAAGGATGAGTTGTTTGACGGATTCAAGGCGTTCTTTCAGAAGTGTATCAGTAACGGGAATGGCTATCTTTTGCAGTGGTTGACGAACAATGATACGTTCTTTCTTACGAAGGGAAAGCACCAAGGAAGTAGCTTGTTGAGCCAACTTCATACGAGCCTCTAACTCTGTATCAATGAGAGAATCATCTGCTGCTGGGAAATAATCAAGATGTACACTCTCGGCCTTCGCACAAGCTGTTCCCTCTGCAAGATCTTTGTACAAACGATCTGCATAAAACGGAGCGATAGGAGCCATCAGTTTGCTCAGCGTCAATAAACAAGTGTAAAGCGTCTGATAAGCTGAAAGCTTGTCGCTCGTCATTTCACCTGCCCAGTAGCGCTTGCGGTTGAGGCGTACATACCAATTGGAAAGATTGTCGATGGTGAAGCTCTGAATAAGACGACCGGCTTTGGTTGGTTCATACTCTTCGTAACAAGCCTTTACTTCACGGATAAGTGTGTTGAGTTCACTTAACATCCATCGGTCAATTTCAGGACGTTCTTTGAGGGGAACAGCTTCTGTTTCAGGATTAAATCCATCCACATTAGCATACATCGAGAAGAAAGAGTAGGTCTGGAATAATTTACCAAAGAAAGTGCGACTCGTTTCTACAACTCCCTCGGGATCAAACTTAAGATTATCCCAAGGAGAAGAGTTCGTAATCATATACCAGCGCACAGGGTCAGAACCATATTCTTTAATTGCGCCAAAAGGATCCACGGCATTACCCAGACGTTTCGACATCTTCTGGCCATTCTTGTCCAGCACGAGACCATTAGAGATAACCGCTTTGAAGGCCACACTATCAAACACCATTGTGGCAATCGCATGAAGAGTGAAGAACCATCCACGGGTTTGGTCAACTCCTTCTGCAATGAAATCGGCGGGATAAACCGTCCGCTCATCTAATGCATCCTTATTCTCAAAAGGATAGTGGATTTGTGCATAAGGCATTGCCCCGGAGTCAAACCATACATCAATGAGATCGGTTTCGCGAGTAAGAGGCTTACCACTATTAGAGACTAAAATGATGTTGTCCACATAGGGGCGATGCAGGTCGATACGGTTGTAGTTCTCTTTGCTATAATTGCCGGGAACAAATCCTTTTTCAGCAAGAGGATTGCTCGACATAAACCCTGCTGCCACGGATTTGTCAATTTCATTGTAGAGTTGCTCGATAGACCCGATACAAATCTCTTCACGTGTTTCTGCATTGCGCCAAATAGGCAAAGGAGTACCCCAATAACGTGAACGGCTGAGGTTCCAATCATTGAGATTTTCCAGCCATTTTCCAAAACGTCCAGTTCCGGTTGATTCAGGTTTCCAAAGGATGCTCTTATTGAGTTCCATCATACGCTCTTTGACAGCCGTAGAGCGAATAAACCAGCTATCAAGAGGATAGTAGAGTACAGGTTTGTCTGTGCGCCAGCAATGGGGGTAATTGTGCACATGCTTTTCGATTTTGAAAGCACTACCTGCTTGCTTCATCTCCATACAAAGGACGATGTTGAGGTCTTCTGCTTTTGCAGCAGCCTCTTCGTCGAATTTACCATTGGGGGTGAAGCGGGGGGCGTAGGCATTCTTGACAAAATCGCCGGCATGCTGTGTGTATTGCTGTTGGTCTACACATCTTTCTATAAACTCAGAAGCACATTCATCTACCTTATAGTACTTACCCGTAAGGTCTACCATTGGGCGTGTCTCCCCTGCTTGATTGAGAATGAAGAGAGAAGGTATACCAGAAAGTTTAGCCACTTTGGCATCATCGGCACCGAAAGTGGGGGCGATATGCACAATTCCCGTACCATCTTCTGTGGTAACATAATCTCCGGGAATGACACGGAAAGCCTCTTCTGCCATCTCGACAAAAGTATCGTTACCAATAGCAAAGGTCTTTTCGGGGTGTGCAGTGGCGTAGTTTGTTACATACTCTGCAGCAACATCATTAACCTTTTCTGTGGGTTTAATCCATGGCATCAGTTGAGTATAGTGCAAGCCTACTAATTCTTCACCTTTGTACCGGCTGACAATGCGGTAAGGAAGTACTTTATCGCCGGAATTGAAAACCATTTCGGCTTGTGCCCCCTCCGACTTAAAGTAAGCGCTCAAACGACTCTCTGCCAACACAGCAGTGATAGGTTCAGCGGTGTATGGGTTAAAAGTCTGGACAGCAACATAGTCAATATGCGGCCCAACGCATAAAGCGGTGTTTGATGGAAGTGTCCAAGGAGTAGTAGTCCACGCCAAGAAAACAGGACGGCCATGCCCCTTCATTGCTTCGAGAGGGGTGACAATCTCGAACTGGGCTGTAACGGTGGTGTCTTTTACATCACGATAGCAGCCGGGCTGGTTTAGTTCATGACTGGATAATCCGGTACCTGCGGCAGGGCTATAAGGTTGGATTGTATACCCCTTGTAAAGTAAGCCTTTTTCATAAAGCTGACTCAATAACCACCAAAGTGTTTCAATATAAGAGTTTTCATAGGTAACATAAGGATGCTCCATATCTACCCAATACCCCATCAAATGCGAAAGGTCGGTCCACTCTTGAGTGAACATCATGACGTTATGGCGACAATGTGCATTGTACTCCTCTATGGAAATCTTATTGCCAATGTCTTCTTTCGTAATGCCTAAATCTTTTTCTACTCCCAACTCTACGGGTAATCCGTGGGTGTCCCAACCAGCTTTGCGCTTTACTTGAAAACCCTGCATCGTTTTGTAGCGACAAAACACGTCTTTAATAGTACGTGCCATAACATGATGGATACCCGGATGTCCATTGGCAGAGGGAGGTCCTTCGAAGAATACATAAGAGGGGCTGCCTTCACGTTCCGACATACTTTTATGGAAAAGGTCGGTTGCATCCCATTCTTTAAGAACTTCCTCATTGACAGCGTAGAGGTTCATACCACTACGTTCAGTAAACTTCTTACTCATATAGCGTGGAGTGTGTAGACTAAAATATATTTTCGCGCAAAGATACTATTTTTTTTTGAACGGTGAGGATTCTTTGCTTGAAAACATGAATAAAACTACTATACAGACGCTATAGATGTTGCTGAAGAAAGCGCTCCATGGCACGATAGAACTCAAAACGGTTCTCTTCATTACGAAAACCGTGCCCTTCGTTATCTTTGACCATATATTCTACGGCGATACCTCGCTCTTGTAGTGCTGCTACTATTTGGTCACTTTCGGCTTTGTTGACGCGTGGGTCATTGGCACCCTGTGCGATGAAAAGAGGGCACTGAATTTTATCGGCATGGAGAGCAGGAGAAGTAGCTACCAATTGTTCGTAGTCGCGTTCGGGATCACCCACTTGCTCGTGCATCATCTCCAGCATCGGACGCCAATAGGGAGGAATGGTTTGCAAGAAAGTGAAGAGGTTGGAAACTCCGACGTAGTCAATGGCACAACGATAAAGGTGAGGAGTGAAACAAATACCTGCCAGCGTAGCATAACCTCCATAACTGCCGCCGTAGATGGCAATGCGTCCGGCATCGGCAATGCCGCAATCGATAAGCCACTGAACACCTTCTGTGATGTCGTCTTGCATCTTGAGCCCCCATTGTTTATAGCTGGCTTCGAGGAAGCGACGGCCATAACCTGTAGAGCCGCGAAAGTTCATTTGAAACACAGCGTACCCTCGCGAGCACAAGAATTGCACTTCAGATGAATAACCCCAATAGTCTCTTGCCCAAGGGCCGCCATGAGGATTGATTACTATGGGAACAGGCTCACCTTTTTTCAGTCGTACGGAATCGCCCTCCGTTTCCAACTCCATTCCTTTCGGCAAACTGAGATAGGCTTCAAGTTGCCATCCATCGGAGGTGGTGTAACGCACAGCGTGCATTTCAACCATATCCTCATACTTAATCCAAGGAGCAATATCGGCAATGTGTGCCAAACGACCACTCGGAAAATGGTAGTAATAATAGGCACCTCTTGTACGGTCGCTTCCCACAAAAATCAGTGCATGCTCTTCGCTCTTATCCATATCTGCTACACCGCAGCGTTGCCCAGGGAAGAGTGCGTTGATTTTTTCACGACGTTGGCGAGCTTCTTCATCGAAGAAGTGACGGATAGGATCGCGGTGACCGGTGCAAAAAACACCCAGCAATTTTTTGCGTCGTTGCGAGTAGCTAATGCTTCCTACATCATAGCGTTCGTGAGTATAGAGTTCCTCCAGTTCCTTACCAGTTCTCGGATCCATCAACACCAATGCATTTTGGTCGCGGTGGAGGTTGGTTGTAGCCCATACGTAGCGATTGTCAGGAGTGAAAAGCAGAAAGTTCACCTCCTCTTTGAAACTGGTGGTTAAGATAGGTCGAAAAACTTCCTCCTCTGTGTCGCGATACAAAATCTGTGTATTGACTCCATCAACTATGGCGTATACCACACGCAGGCGGCCATCGTGGTCCGTCGTCCATCCCTGCCAGTTACCGGGATTTTCTGCCAAGAGTTCTAATTCTCCCGTTTCGAGGTCGAGGCGATAAGGGTCGAAGGCTTCAGGATTACGGCGATTCAAACTGATAAGGATTTTACCAGGCACATCTTCGAGGTCGTCGATAATGGAAGCCCGTACTCCGGGAAAATCAGTATAAGCACGTAGGTCACTTCCGTCGATTCGTACTCCGAAGAGGTGATAATTTTCATCTCCGCCCTCATCTTTCGAGAAAACGATGCGGTCATTGTCGGCCCATATATAGCCGCCGATGCTGCGCTTTGTTTCAAAGGTAAGTTGTCGAGGTGCTCCAAGGCGTGCTTCAGCATCAATGGGCTGTACAAACACGTTCATTCGGCTTTGATAAGGAGCCAGGAAGGAAAGGTGGCGACCATCGGGTGAAATCTGATAGGCAGTTTGTTCGGAGTTTCTGAAGAAATCTTCAAGAGGAAGCATAAAAGATAGATTAAAGTGGATTCTAAAAAGGTAGACATTAGAGATATTTTCGAAGCCAAGATGACGAATAAACGAAGCAGTGACGCTGATACGATAGCAGCAATCATAAGATGTCATTGTCACATTGAGATATCCCAGCAGTGGATTGCTGCGCGAAATTACATGATTTTAGGGAGAAAGACTAAAAGTCAGAAATAAAAATAGTACCTTTGCAGTAACAATTTGATTTATTTTCATTTTCAATATCACTCATCCACTTCTTTTCACCGAGAATACCTTTCATTACACTGTGTGTCATTCTCCTGATTTATTTTTTGAAGAAATGAGAGATTTTGCGGCCCATTGTTATCGCATGATTCGACAAGTATTCTCCAAGCTTTTCAGGACCACTCCTCATTCTACCGCCGCATCTGTTACGCAGCGGTTGGAATACGTATTGCGCCAACTTCAGGTAGTATGGGAAGCCAAGCCTACAAACAAAGGTGGGGCGGAGATAGACTATCACTTTCACTATCAAAATGGTGATTTTCATGCCATGTCACGTGAAGGGCGCTCTTATGTGCGAGTGCATTTTCTGTTCTTCCTCGACACTTCTTTTGGCAATCTCGATAATGTGCGGTATGCCTGCAATGAGTTCAACACTCAATATCCGGAATACAAAGTAGTTTATACGCTCGATGAAAAAGCCCATAAAATCAATCTACACATTGCCACAAGCTTTCGCCTAACCGCTGCTCAAGAACAGGATGTGCATGAATTTGGCAGTAGTTTGACCATGTGTTTTGAAGCTGCACGTACCTATCGTCAACTCTTGGATTCGATTCTGGAAAGTGACACCTCCAATCTGGAAGAAAATAATATCATGAACCTTCGCGAGGTGTTTTTGGCACGAGAAGTGGAAATCAAGCACCAAGCATCTGCTTACCAATGGCGCACCAACGATACCGAGCGACACACTCTCGGACAACTGTTGCATACGTTGTTGGATGTAGATGAGCTGAAATTCCTGCGTTTGCGTGTTGTGGCCAATGAGTTCTTTGAAACTTCTGTAGAAGAAGAGATGGTAAACTACGATTTAGCCGATGTCCTCACACGACGTGAAGAAGATGGTACAGTACTCTTTATTTGTGAGAGTGCGACGCTCATTATTGAGGTTGCAGCGTCTACTCTACAGATGAGGGAATATGTTGTGCATCTCCGTGCTGAAGGTGAGGCAGAGGAGACACTCTACATGCGTGTCAGCTTAATGCAGCCCGCAACTCCTCTCTCCCCCCGCCATTCGTTGGCCAGCTCAGAGATGGATAATACCGCGCCCATCAGTTTTCTTATGGCCATCGACACCACAGACCCTCAACGGCGTTTAGCAGAATTTCAATATATTTGGGATGAGGTACAGATAGCCCTAAAAGAGGGTAAGCCTTTGTCGGACGAACAACTTTTTGTAAGTCTCTGCGAATGGCCGAATGTGGGTTATGCTCTTTATTGGGGACGGCATTTTTTCGAAAGTCGGAAGTATTACGAAGCACTGTTGTATTTCGAAAATGCCTATGTTGTGCTCAACCACAACTATCATGGAATGAGCACTGTCGCAAAGGATAAGTTCTACGAATTGGCCTATTATATCGGTGTTTGCCACATCAACCTAAAACTCTATCGTCAAGCTTATTTCTATCTTGATTCGACGTATTCGCAAAATACCATTCGTTATACTATGGCCTATGTGAATGCGCTAGTCGATTCCCATGATTTTCGTGCACTGCCCATTATCAATGTACTCTTGAAGAACATTACCCATAATACCGAGGGTGAAAGTGAAAACGAAGAGGAAGAAAACCTTCGGCAACGTCTTCGGGACTTTCTGCGCTTTCTGCATCGCCGAAAGGCTTATGTACTCATTGACCTTCGTAGGTTCGATGAAGCAGAAAAACTCCTCCATTCCATGTTGGATAATCCAGAGGACGAAGCTTTTGTACTTGACGAATTGGCCTATCTTGAACAGCAACGATCGGCCGAAGACAATAAACA
Source organism: uncultured Alloprevotella sp. (assembly GCA_963544845.1). Taxonomy (GTDB): domain Bacteria; phylum Bacteroidota; class Bacteroidia; order Bacteroidales; family Bacteroidaceae; genus Alloprevotella. Next base: position 5,729 of record CAUUGL010000008.1, on the reverse strand, counting down.
AACTATAGGTGGACTTTAAGAAGTATTTTGTTGGATGTTGAGTAGAAAATAAAACTCAATGTGAGCAAAATAATCTCCTCTACACCTTAACTAATAAATGGAGGAAAGGTGAGTATCTTCCTAAAAACAAACAGATTATGACAATGCTTTCCCCTTCGCTGCTGAGTGCAGACTTTGCCAATCTACAGCGTGATATCGAAATGCTCAATCAAAGCGAGTGTGACTGGTTTCATCTTGACGTAATGGATGGTGTTTTTGTACCTAACATTAGTTTTGGATTTCCCGTAATGCAAGCCATGGCGCGCCATGCACAAAAACCGCTTGACGTGCACCTTATGATTGTACAACCTGAAAAATTTATCAAAGAAGTTAAGGCGCTGGGTGCGTATGTGATGAATGTACACTATGAAGCCTGTACCCACCTCCATCGTGTGATACAAGCTATCAAAGCTGAAGGAATGAAGGCCGGAGTAACACTCAACCCCCACACACCGGTGAGCGTATTGGAAGAGATTGCCCCCGATTTAGACTTGGTGATGCTCATGAGTGTCAACCCTGGATTTGGAGGACAGAAATTTATTCCTTCTACCATAGAAAAAGTACGTAAACTTCGTTCACTTCTTGATCGTACTGGTTCCAAAGCACTCATCGAAGTAGATGGTGGTGTTAATCGCGAAACGGGGCGTTACTTGGTTGATGCAGGAGCAGATGTATTGGTGGCAGGAAGTGCCGTGTTTAATGCCTCCAATCCACAAGACGAAATTACTGCACTTCGCTGCCTCTAAAGCGAAGGGTGTCTTCAGTTTGAACTTTTTGAATTCTGCTATTCTCTTTGATGGAAATTACTCCTATTCTTTCCGGTGCTGAAATGCTCCGAATTATGTCGATTTTACGCGATGTAAAACATGTTGTGACGCTCGGACACCGTGGCCCCGATGGCGATGCTATGGGGGCGAATTTGGCCTGGGCAGATTATTTACGCCGTTTGGGTAAACAGGTTACAGTAGTGATGCCGAACCCATGCCCCGACTTTCTGCGCTGGCTGCCTGGTTCTCAAAATGTACTTTTCTACTCTCAGGACGACCATCGTGAAGCGGCGCTCAATGCGATTCGAAATGCCGATCTCATCTGTCTGCTTGATTTCAATGCCCTGCACCGTATGCAGGATTTGTCGCCCATAGTAGAGAAAGCCAAAGCGCGTCGTTTGATGATTGATCACCACGAAAATCCTGACACCTCTTGTGCTGAATTTATCATCTCTCGCCCCGAAGCGTGCAGCACCTGTGAACTGGTGTTTCGTATTGTCTATCAACTTGGAGGTTTTGAGAAGATGCCCCGAAGTGCTGCGGCTTGTATTTACTGTGGTATGATGACTGATACGGGTGGCTTCTCTTACGCTTCCAACAATCCCGAAATTTTTATCATTATAGCCCACCTCTTAACGAAAGGCATCGATAAAGACAAAATAAACCGCAACGTCAATAACTCGTGGTCAGAACATCGCCTGCGCTTTTGGTCGTATATCATTAACGAGAAACTTACGTTCTATCACACTCGTAAAGCCTCCATTCTTACCATTACGCGGGAAGACATGAAGCGATTCCGTTACATTCGTGGGGATGCTGAGGGATTGGTTAATGAACCTCTTAAAGTGCGTGGTATGCGGTTGAGTATCAGCCTACGTGAAGACACGGAAAAGGAGGTGATTCGCGTTTCTGTACGCAGTGTCGATGATTTTCCCGCTAATCGCTTGGCTGAAGAGTTTTTCAATGGTGGCGGCCATTTCAATGCTGCCGGTGGAGAACTTCCTTTCCCCCTTGAGGAAGCTGTAAAAACTGCAGAGAGAGCTATCGAAGCCTATGCCGACAGATTTTAATTAAGGAGAATCCTCCTGAAACAGCTACTATCATCTGCAAAGTGAGGGTGTATAAGAACCCTTTATTTGCAATAGACTGCAATAGTTTTCTTTCTCCGGATTGTGCCGCCTCGTTACTCCCTTATCATCTCACAAGAAAACAACAGTTGCTTAGGAACAAAGAAGATGGAAACACAATGTAGTTGCAATGAGTAGAGGTTTTACCGGACAGCAATGAGATTCTTATTCATCTTGGTGACATACGTCACGCCGGATTCCGTCATTTCTTCAAACTCGGCATAGTCGATATAAGCCCTGTCAAATGCTAAGATATCGCCGCTGTGGTAGGTGGATGGGCGTAGCATAAAGTACTCCCCATTGGCCGCCGAGGTGAAGCGAATGTCGGAGGGCACAAATTCGTTGGCATGAATATTGGCGTGGACTTTGATGCCGACCTTCTTTTTCTCTGTCTTCGGATGCCGACCTACACCTTTGAAAATGAGATTGGAAAAGAGCGAAATGGTCGTAGAATCGATGATTTGCAAGCATTCGATCCACTTTGGACACCCGCGCCACCGGCTGTCCGCGGAAAGCACGTGCTTATAAGTGGCGGACAGCTGTCCGTAGATGGCTTCGAAGATGCATTCGTTGCGGTACAGGTTGGCATCAGAGAGTGTGGAGCGGCGCGGCATGGCGTTAATGCCCAAATGCCCCAATTTACAGGCTTCGGGCAGCATGGATGCTACGATTTCGCGCAGGGAGTCGAAGCGTTTGACCACAGCATAGAGCATAACGACCAAGTGTTGCCAAGCATCGAAGTGCTTGATGTAGCGTTCTCCACCGTTTTCTTTACTGATGCGAAGAATTTGTGCTTTGTCAAGCAAACTTATAAGCTGACCGTACATCGGCTGTCCGCGAAAATGAGTACCTTTGTTCATAGTTATCATGTTTTGACTGAAAAACAAAGATAAACCAAAAAGATGAAATCCTACTATGGACGTCAGACTTATTTTATGTGGAGAGCAAAACTTTTACCAGACAGCAATAATCAAAATAATAAGCGAGATGCCATTTGGTAATGGTTTCTCGCTTAAAGAAACTTTTTAAGGGGGCTACCTAGCCTTCTACACACCCTCCATCGACTTTAAAGAGACGGTAGTCGCGCGTAGTGGCCGCCAAAATGCCATCAAGATGCTCTCTGTTGGTATCGGTGATGAAGATTTGCCCGAAGTCTTCCCCACCGACATAATCCACGATGCAGGCTACCCGTCCGGCATCCAGTTTGTCGAAAATATCATCAAGCAGGAGTAGCGGCGTTCGGTGCTTACCTTGTGACTTGAGGTAGAGAAATTGTGCAAGCTTCATTGCGATAAAAAAAGTCTTACTTTGACCTTGTGACCCCTCACGTCGCACATTATGACCATTCATCAGTAATTCTAAGTCATCTTTGTGAGGACCGTGAAGCGTATAGCCTACGATACGTTCTCGCATCCGACCTTCTCGAAGCAGGGGGAGCAGGCAGCCTCGTTCATAATGACTTTTGTAAGTAATCTCCACTTCCTCTAGGGCTTGGTTGCATAGTCGGGCATATAAACTTCTAAAAATAGGGAGAAAAGCATCCACCATCATTTGGCGAGCCACATAAATCTGTTGTGCATCTGCGTCCATCATTTCTTCCAAGACATCACATACCTTCCAGTCAGGTTCACCTTCTTGTTTAAGCAGAGCGTTGCGCTGTTGCAGCGTTTTGTTGTAACGTATGAGAGCTTCAAGATAAGTCGGATTGGACTGAGAGATAACGATGTCCATAAACTTTCTACGCTCTTCGCTTCCGCCAGTGATAAGGAGAGAATCAGCCGGCGATATAAGTACAAGAGGTATTACCCCGACATGCTCACTAACACGCTTATACTCTTTGTCATTACGGCGAATACGCTTGCGTTGTCCACGCTTCACCCCACAAGAAATAATATCTTCCTCTCCCATTTCATTGCGATAACGTCCCTGCACCATAAGAAAGTCTGCTTCGTGGCGAATGTTGTAACTATCGATCTGCGTATTGGCACTTTTGCCAAAGGACAAGAAGTAGACGGCGTCCAGCACATTGGTTTTGCCCATGCCGTTCGCACCGATGAAACAGTTGACATTAGGCGACAGGGTCAGTTCCGCTTGTTCAATGTTCTTATAGTTGAGAATAGAAAGTTGCTCTAAAATCATGGGGCATAAAACTTGTTGACTGCAAATTTACGCTTCTAAGGTCGAAAAAAGAAGAAAAAGACCTCCTTTTTGAAAGCAAATCCAAAAAAAAGAGCTATTTGTTTCGTTAATCAACGATTAAGTAGTACTTTTGCGCTCAAATCGTTCTGTGGAAGCCCCCTACTTCCCTCTTCTCAACACGAACCTTACATTGCAACAAAAAATACCCAATACCATTATGAGTCAAAAGAATCAAACTCTGGATGTCAACGACTCCATCGCAAAGTCGGAAGCCTTTATTACAAAGTACAAGAACTATCTCATTATTGCCCTTGTTGCCCTTGCCGTGATTGTGGCAGCAGGATTTGTAGGCAGTTCTTACTTCCGTGGACAAAATGAAAAGGCACAAGCACAAATCGGTCTCGGTCAACGCTATTTCGCTACCGGTGAATGGGATACGGCACTTAAAGGTGATGGCACTTTCAAAGGTTTTGAGAAGCTTGCCAAAGGTTCCGCTTTCATTGATGCCACTAATTTGGCTCAGGCTTATACCGGCATTTGTTATTTCAATAAGGGAGAATACAAGAAGGCCATCAGCTTCCTCGAAGACTTCTCTCCGAAAGGTGATGTCACCATCTCTGCGAATGTTCTTGCAGCTTTGGGCAATGCTTATGCTGCAGATAAGCAATTCGATAAGGCGGTAAGCCGACTTAAAGCAGCCGCAGAAAAAGCAGACAACCCTGCTCTATCGCCGCTCTATTTGCTGCAGGCCGGACAGATTTTGGAAAGCCAAAACAAAAAAGAAGAGGCCAACAAGGTATACACAAGTATCAAGAAGGATTACCCCATGAGCCAACTCTCTTCTCCCAATTATCAAAATGGTCAAGTATTAGGCGCAGAAATCGATAAATATATCGAACGCACAAAATAACATTTTAATTATAAATGTGAGGAATTAGAACGACTCAATCTTCATAAGATTCAGTCGTTCTAATTTCTTATACTTACATCCCCTTATTCTCATTTTATGTCTACCTTCTCTTTTCTCGAAAATAATTCAGACAATGTTCCGGACGCCTCCTCCATGCGCTTCGGTATTATTGTAACAGAATGGAATAACCATATTACCGACCCCATGCTAAAAAGTGCCGTTGAAACTTTCGTGGGACATGGTGTACAGGAAAACAGCATCACTATCCGACGTGTGCCTGGAAGTTTTGAACTCATTTATGGTTGCTCTCAATTGGCACAGCATGGCTATATTGATGCGATTATCGCGTTGGGATGTGTAATTAAAGGAGATACTCCCCATTTCGACTATATCTGTGAAGGAACTACGGAGGGATTGGTTCGTCTCAATGTCACTGGAAAAATTCCGATTATTAACGGCGTCCTTACCGTCAATACAGAAGAACAAGCCATAGACCGTGCTTGGAGAACAATGGATAAAGGTCGCGAATTTGCGATAACGGCCATCAAAATGGTCGATTTCATGAAATCTTTCGAGTAAAAAAAGAGATTTCTTTGGCTTTTCTTGGAGGTTTGCAAATAAAGTGCTAATTTTGCACACGCAAACACAAAATGATTGCAAATGGGCAAATACCAGAGTGGCCAAATGGGGCAGACTGTAAATCTGCTGGCTTACGCCTTCGGTGGTTCGAATCCATCTTTGCCCACG
>CAUUGL010000007.1:0-81265 GCA_963544845.1 uncultured Alloprevotella sp. | reverse complement strand
CTGAGTTCTTCAAAAGAATACCTTAATTTTGCACTTGCCGGTTGACTCTACGGTGTGGCATAAGCGATAAAAAAAGAATTAAAAAGCCTTTGAAAAACTTTGAAGATTGCCCTTTTAGCATTACCTTTGCATATATGATTGAACTCATTAGACACATCGAAAGATTATTGCTCGTGCATAACTGTGTGATAGTCCCCAACTTAGGGGGATTTGTTACACAGGATTATCCTGCGCGCTATGTTAAGGAGGAAAACTTGTTTCTCCCACCTTATCGCAATGTCGCATTTAACCCCTCATTACGACAGCATGATGGACTACTGGCACAATCTTATATGCTTACTAATGGAACTGACTATACGCAAACTTTACGTGATATAGATCATGATGTAGCAGAACTGAAAAACCTGCTTGAAGTTCAAGATATAGTCGAGTTGAATGGGATTGGTCAGCTTTCCCGTTTGGCAGACAATCGCTATGACTTTATCCCTTACGAAGGAGGGGTACTCACTCCTTCCTTCTATGGCTTAGATGCTTTTGCATTGACTCCGACGTCACATAAAACCAATAATGCCCTTACTTCTACTTTTAAGTCTTCTGATAACTACACGCTATCTATCAATAAGCGTGCCTTTCACTATGTGGCAGTAGTTGTTTCTGTGATTTTTTATTTTCTATGGGCGGCTCCACTCAACAACGTACCATGCAGGAATTCTCAAGAAGCACAAGTCTTTCAATCTCTTACAGGATTGCTTAAGATACCTACTCCTCAAGAAGGAGGAGAGGTTTCTGCAATCAGTTCTCTCTCTCCTAAAACCCAAATCGTCCCCTCCAATTCTGAGAATTCACTTTCAATTAAAAAAGAGGTTTCTTCGAAAGCCGTGCTTGAAGTAGAAAAACAACCTTTTACCATTGTCTTGGCCAGCCAAGTTTCTCAAAAAGGTGCAGAATTTCTGATTCATCAATTGCAAAGAGAAGGGTTTGAAGCAGTGCGTATGGTGCGTACGCGGCGCATTACACGCGTTGTTTATGGAAAGTATCCAACAGCAATAGAGGCACAAGTAGTTCTGCGAAAACTACGCCATCAACAGGAACTCTTTTCTGAAGCTTGGGTATTAAAGTTGCCCTAAATTACATAGCAGATTGTCAAACCAAGAAAAGTAGGCTTGTTCTTATCCCCAAGGAAAGACATAAAGCATACCTGTTGTTCTAAACCATACTTTCAATATGAAAAGACTTCATTGTCCAAAATGCGATGAGCCCATCCTCTTTGATGACTCACTATATCAACTTGGTCGAACTCTCGTCTTTGAATGTTCAAGTTGTCGTAAGCAATTCAAAATTCGGGTTGGAAGCAATAGGCAAACGACCGATAAGGTTACACAAAATCAAGAGGAAAAGAATACAGAAGCCGTTGGATATCTAGTTGTCATTGAGAATGCTTTTCATTTGCGCCAAGAAATACCACTTTATGAAGGAGAGAACCGAGTTGGAAAGCATGTGAGAGGAACTAAAGCAAATGCGACCTTCAAAACCGTAGACCCCAGTGTCGATAACACTCACTGTATCATTACTGTTCAAAAAGATAAATTGGGACAATGTAAGTTCATTCTTCGTGATGGTCCTTCTGGCACTGGTACTTTTGTTATGAATGAGCTAGTGGGAGTCAAAGAGCGGGTTAACCTTTCCGAGGGAGCAATTATTACTCTTGGAGCTTCAACCATAATTTTGAGGGAAGGTGTTCCACAGGAAAATGAGAACTAAGCCTACATCTCTCAAAACATTTCTTCTTTATTATAGCTTCTTTTTACTTATATCATAGAATTATGAAAGGGCTGTTTTTTCTCTTGATTATAGGTTGTTTTTATTTTTCAGATTTGAAAGCCTACCCTTTATCACGTGAAGTTGTTTCTGTTGTGGAAGACAGTATCTTTAAAGGGGAATTTTATAGTGAAGAAATAGGGCTTAGACTATACATTGATCTTTATAATGAAAACTTAGAAGTACCCGATATGGATTTTCTTGGTTCATTAGGTGGTTATATGTGTGGGAGTATTTATGGCATATGGATGCTAACCTCGTATAAAATTAAAGGGAAAACAGCCATATTACGTTTTACAAATGATATTGGCTCGGACTCTCAAACAGTCCATCTTACTGCCAATAATGATGGAAGTTTTCTTTACGAGGCGCAAGGGGCGAATGTTGTACGCCGAGTAGAAGGTCGGCGGTTGGTGAAAATTGCAGGGAAAATGCTTATGAAGAAAAAGACTTTAACAAAATGACAGATGGTTTTTTGAAAGTTGCTGCCGCTATTCCCTATGTGCGCGTGGCGGATATTACTCACAACACTCAGGAAATAGAAAAGCTTATTATCCAAGCTGAGGGACAAGGAGTAGAAATTCTTTGTTTCCCTGAGTTGGGCATTACTTCCTATACTTGTCAGGACTTATTTGCTCAGCAGTTGTTACTTGAAGAAGCAGAAGGAGCCTTAGTACGTCTGTTAGACTTGAGCCGCAACCTCACTTTGACATTTATTGTTGGCTTTCCTTTTCAGCATCGTGGTATGCTGTTTAACTGCGCTGCTGTCATACAAGGAGGAAAATTACAAGGACTTGTACCTAAAACCTTTATCCCGAATAACGACGAGTTTTACGAGAAGCGTTGGTTCACGTCAGCTGCGGTTCTACCAGAAGGTCATATGGTACGCTTTTGTGGGCAAAATGTGCCTTTTGGGAGTAAACTTCTTTTTTTTCTAAATGAGGTAAGCTTCGGTATAGAAATTTGTGAAGATCTTTGGGCTCCCATTCCTCCCAGCTCTTATCTTGCTCTCGCGGGGGCACATCTTATCTTTAATCTAAGTGCATCCAATGATTTGGTTGATAAGCACTCTTATGTCCGACAATTAGTGAGTGGGCAAAGTGCTCGCTTCCATGCAGCTTATATTTACACTAGCTGTGGTTTCGGCGAAAGTACACAAGATGTTGTGTTTGGAGGGAGTTCTATTATTGCAGAAGATGGGGGTATTTTAGCAGAATCAAATCGTTATTGTTTTGAACCACAACTAACAGTTACGGAAATTGATATTGACAGCATTTCTAGTAAACGCCGTCAAAACACTTCTTATTCGGACAGTATTAAGAATTATTCTGATCAACCTACCTATTCAGTAGTTGAGATTGAAACTACAAGGGGAAACCACATTCCTTACTCCCTTACTCGTTTTGTTAACCCACATCCTTTCGTCCCACAAGGCGAGGAACTTGATGCACGATGCCAAGAGATACTCTGCATACAAAGTCAAGGATTATCAACCCGTTTGGCTCATACTCGGACAAAAAGTGCTGTGTTAGGTATTAGTGGCGGATTAGATTCGACATTGGCTCTATTGGTAACAGTAAATGCTTTTGAGCGTTTAGGGCTGGATAGACGTGGTATTGTAGGCGTGACGATGCCAGGTTTCGGTACGACAAACCGGACTTATTCCAATGCTCATAAACTTATGGAAGGATTAGGTATCACCGTGCGTGAGGTCAACATTTCACAAGCGGTAATGGGACACTTTTCCGATATCAATCACAATCCGAGCCTACATGACATCACCTACGAAAATGCTCAAGCACGAGAACGTACTCAGATATTAATGGATATAGCCAATCAGGTGAATGGCTTGGTAATCGGTACAGGTGATCTCTCGGAAATGGCGTTAGGTTGGGCCACTTACAATGGTGATCATATGTCAATGTATGCAGTAAACAGTTCCATACCCAAAACATTGGTACGCCATCTAGTACACTGGTTAGCTCTCAATATTGCAGAAGGTGAGAACCATTTTACATTACTTGACATTATTGATACTCCTATTAGTCCGGAACTGCTACCTGCTGACGATGAGGGGAAAATTAGACAAATCACGGAAGACCTTGTTGGCCCCTACGAACTACATGATTTCTTCCTCTACTACGTGCTTCGTTTCGGTTATCGTCCAAGCAAAGTGTTCCGCCTTGCAGTACGTGCTTTCGATGGCCAGGGTAATCACCCGTTTTATTCACCAAACATCATTAGCAAATGGCTTATGACCTTTTATCGTCGCTTCTTCTCACAGCAATTCAAACGCAGTTGTATGCCTGATGGACCGAAAGTTGGTACTTGTTCTCTTTCCCCACGTGGCGACTGGCGTATGCCTTCTGATGCAACGAGTACAGAGTGGATTAAAGAGTGTGAAAATCTATTGGACGAATCTTCTTTGGAGTCCACTATTTCGGAGTATTAGAAAGACTCATTTGATATGTTAAGAATACTGCACTTATTTGCCCTATTCTACCTTTTCTGCTTATTTTTACAAGCACAGAAAAATCAAGACGAAATCACTTTTTTCGCCCAAATTGAGCACGAAAACCAATCGCTCTATGCAGGTGACAGTTGTGTCGTGAGTATTATACTCTACTCCAATGTTGCATTTCTCGACATTCGTTGTACTAGTACCCCTTTGAAAGTGAAAGGTGGATATGCCCATTTACTTTCACAATCTCAGCGTGTGCAGCGACGTGTAGTACGAAACAATCAAATTTATATGGCTCTTGTTTGGCAACAATGGATGGTGGGGAGTGACAACATTGGTAAAATACAGTTCTCCCCACTTCAATTCGAAGCTGAATTCCCCAAAGTAAAGATACCCGAAGACCCTTTCTTCCGCTTCTTCTATGGGACACAAGAAGTTGGACGGTTGAAGAGAAAGTGTAAAATGGATACTTATACCCTACCTGTACAAGAAAAGCCCAAACGCAGTACACGTGAAATTTTGCAATCAGGTGCCCAGGTTGCTTAACAGAACTCCCTTCTATTCTCGTTTTTATAATTCTCAAAACAATATCTGCTCATTATGATTATTGCTGTAGATTTTGATGGTACTATTGTAGAACATCGCTACCCCGCTATAGGTAAAGAAATTCCCTTTGCTATTCAGACCCTCCGTCAACTTCAATCTGATGGACATCGCCTTATTTTATGGAGTGTAAGAGAAGGAGAGCTGCTTCAAGAAGCTGTAGACTACTGTAAAGAACGTGGTATCAACTTTTATGCAGTCAATGCTGACTTTGAAGAAGAAGATGGTAGTGGGAGGAGTTTTTCACGTAAAATCAAAGCCGATCTCTTTATTGATGATCGAAATGTTGGTGGTCTGCTTGATTGGGGTACTATTTATGCCCTCATTCAAAAGAAAATGAACATTGAAGACTATCTTATTGAAGAAGGTGTGGCACACCCACGTAAAAAGACAAGTTGGTGGCCTTTCTGAATATTCTTGAATAGTATGCTGAGTTTGTGCATAAGCTCCAAAGTTCTTATTTTTGGCTTAAGAGGCAAAAAGAGACTTGAAACTGCTTGTATCCCCTTTATTTAGTCGTCCCTTAAAAAGCTTTGATAAGTGAAAAGTCACTCCTCCCCTGCCTCTCGCTTATTATTTTGAGCAGCCACAAAAGAACTCTCATAGCTCTTTTGAAGTTGTAAGCAGCTTGCAGCCATCAGTATGTTTACAGCGTCTCCTACCACACCTTTGTAAAAGTTGCGGCCTAAACGATGGTCTGCTTTCAAATGTCTAATAGTAGGTTCTATACCTGACCGCTTGCAGAATAGTTTGTGTTTCTTGCGCCTTTGATATCTGCTCTCTGATGGTTTGGGGCTGTCCAGTATTAAGATCTGAGTGCCATGAAAGATTAAAATACTTGCAGGAGATAGAGGTTATCGAGGTAGGAAAGAGGTGAATGGCAGTCAGATCTTAATACCGGACAGCAATATTTGAAAATGAAACACCGAAGTCCGATAATAAAGGGCTTCGAGTAAGATAATTTTATCTTTTTGAGTTTTACCGGACAGCAATAGTCCGATATTTGTGACTTCATAAGCTCCATTGTTCTTGTTTGTTTTTTTGCTTTCACCACAAAAATAAGAACTTTGGAGCTTACACAAAAATTTAGGACACTATCATACACGCACTAAAATGAGACTCGCTCCCGCACCATTTGCTTAACAGCAGGGTGTGGGAGCGGAGTTGTTCGTGAGAAAGAAAATGATTTTGAAAAACTACAAATCGTCTTCAATCGCAGTACTCTTAGCATAGGCCGTACTTTTAGCCTCAAAAAAGTCAGTCTTTACCATATTGGCATTGGCATAATGGGATACCCATTTCATGTTTTCAGGCTCCTGGCGATTGTCTTCATAAAGAGGAGAAAAACCGAGACTTATCCACCGGAGATTGCCAAGATAGCGAATATAATCGTTCACCATTTGACGGTTGAGCCCTTGCACATCATCTCCAATGACGTACTGCCCCCAGGCAATTTCCTGTGCCACTCCTTCGCGCATCATAGCTTCATAGACTTCTACTTTCTCTGGGGTAAACATTTCCGGTTCTTCCTTTTTGAGTTCTTGAAGGATGTTACGGAACAACCATAGATGCGTGTTTTCATCGCGGTTAATGTAACGAATTTCCTGTGCCGATCCCGACATTTTTCCATTGCGTGCCAAATTGTAGAAAAACATGAAGCCACTGTAAAAGTAGATACCCTCAAGAATAAAATTGGCGATACAAGTCTTCACTAACGAAAACTTGTCACGCTTTTCTTGAAATTCGTTATAGCAGTCTCCGATAAACTTGTTACGACGCAGAAGGTGTTCATCGGTTTTCCACTGGTAAAGAATCTCGTTGCGCTCTTCAGGAGAACAAATGGAGTCGAGCATATAACTATAACTCTGACTATGTACGCACTCTTGGAAAGCTTGGATGTGCAAGCAGAGGTTCACCTCGTTAGCTGTGATGTACTCACAAAGAGAAGGGAGGTTATTGCTCTGTAAAGAATCAAGAAAAACGAGAAAGGAAAGTATTTTGTCATAAGCCGTTCGCTCGGCACGATCGAGCTGCGGATAATCCTTTGTATCCTGAGTCAGATTGATTTCTTCAGGAATCCAGAAATTATTCATCGCTTGCCGATACCAATCACTTACCCATGCGTAGCGCATGTTGTTAAAATCATTAAGATTGGTAGTATTTCCACCGATGAGACGGCGAAAGCGAAGATCTGTATCTCCATCGGGGTTGAAAAGAGCGTTGCGGCGGAGAGAGTTTTGTTCCATGGGGGAGAGATTAGAAATAAGACGTTGCTTCGTTTCGGAAAAAGGGTTTAGAGGAGAATATAGAAAAAGAAGGGCTTTCTATTTCTTACTTTCATTCCTAACTAATTATTTTTTAGAGAAGAAACGTTGAGTTGTATGCAATCTAGGAAGCACAACTTTCACATTCTTCCACTTCAAGCGACTTAGAGCGGACATAGTAGATAGTCTTCACTCCGGATTGCCATGCGAGGAGATAGAGGTCAAGTACTTTACGCATCGTGTAGTCCTGCGTAATATAAAGGTTCATACTTTGTGCTTGGTCGATGTGACGTTGGCGAATGCCGCCTGCACGCACACTCCACTTTTGGTCAATAAGGTAAGCCCCTTTATACATCCAATAAGTTTTATCGTTTAATCCAGGTGCTACACGAGGGAGCATAGCACCCTTTTTCTCTTCGAGGAAAAAGCGCTGCATTACAGGATCGACCCCAGCTGTTGTACCGGCTATAATACTTGTGCTGCTGGTTGGTGCAATGGCTAGCAAATAGGCGTTGCGCATCCCATTGTGAGCTTTAGCTGCAATGCGTTGCCATTCTGGTGAAACGTAGTTGCGCTTCTCAAAGTAAGTACCAGTTTGCCAATCGCTTCCTTCAAAATGTCGATAACTTCCTTTCTCCCGAGCAATATCCGCACTGGCTTCTACCGCAGCGCGGTTGATGCGATCAAACACTTCGTCCATAAAATCCAGATGTCGCTCACTCTCCCACTTAATGCCACGTAAGGCAAGAGCGTGGTGGTAGCCACTCACTCCAAGACCGATACTACGATAAGTATGGTTGGTAATTTTGGCGAAAGGCAGAGGATAGAAGTTGAGATCGATGACATTGTCAAGCGCTCGAACTACAGCACCGACGATGTCACGCATCTGTTCATCGTCTTCAAGAGGCAAATGTCCCATCGAAAGACTTGCCAGATTGCACACCACAAAATCACCTGGTTTGACGGTGTTGACGATAACCGTTTCACCCTCCTGAGTTTGTACTTCTGTGCTAATCGCTTCAATTTCCGACATGTTCTGCGCAATCTCTGTGCATAGATTAGAACAGTAAATTATACCTCGGTGATTATTAGGATTAGCACGATTCACCAAGTCGCGGTTGAAAGCAAAAGGTGTTCCCGTCTCGACAGCTGAACGGAGGATGAGACGCACAATATCTTTAATGGTCATTACACGACGTGAAATGCGTAAATCATCCACACATTCTTGGTAACGACGTTCCCATTCCTTACCATAATAGTCCTCTAAGCAATAGCCCCGCACCGACATCACCTCGTTGGGACAAAACATCACCCACTGTTGATTAAGGTCTTCGGCTGCCATGCGCCAAAAGAGGTCAGGATAGCAAACAGCGGGGAAGATGTCATGCGCTTTCATACGATCGTCACCGTTATTGGTGCGCAGTTGGAGAAATTCTGGCAAATCACGATGCCACACGTCTAGATAGACAGCAACGGCTCCTTGTCGCATACCAAGTTGGTCAACAGCAACGGCAGTATCATTGACGAGTTTCATCCAACGTATCACACCACCAGCGGCACCTTTAAATCCTCGAATTTTAGCTCCTGCAGCACGCACTTTTCCGAAATACATCCCCATTCCTCCACCAAATTTACTAACTTTGGCAAAGTTGTCTATGGAGCGGTAAATGCCATCAAGACTATCGGGAACAGTGTCGATAAAGCAACTCGACAATTGATGAAATGGTTTACGAGCATTGGACAAGGTTGGGGTAGCCATTGTCACATGAAGTTGGCTAAGCATATCATAAAAACGGCGCACCCAAGTAAGTCGTTGGTCACGTTCTTCATTCATTGCCAGATGGAGGGCGATGCCGAGATACATCTCCTGCACTGTCTCAATAGGGCACTGTTTATAGGTACGAATGAGATAGCGCTTGCTCAACAAGTCAAGTCCTGAGTAATTAAGTAGATGGTTACGTTCTGGCTGTATATAAGTGGAGGCCTCCTCAATTTCGGTTTGCGAGTAGGCATCAAGGATATATTCACCAAAGAGTTTCTCCTCGACAAGGTAGCGGAGTTTCTCAAAATAAGTGCGCACTCCTACCAATTCTTCCACAGCATAAACTTCCTTATTGAGTTTGAAAGTGAGCAATCGTGCAGCTATAAATTCCCAATCAGGGGTATCCTGCGTGGTCATTTCAACAGCAGCTTTGATGAGCGATGACATTTTTTCGCTCGACTTCATCCCAGGTTTGGTAAAACTGAAAAACTTCTCTCCGAGCAGAGATAAACTATATTCCGGACGTTGATAAGTCTCTGCAATACCTTTAAGAGTAAGTTCCAAAGCCTCATCACCTACTTCTTCTACGATACTACCAAGCACTTTACGCTGCTCAGTACGTTGAAATCTGAAGAGGATGTAACTCTTTGCAACATTGAAAAATCCATTGCTCATCAAGGTCAGTTCCACAGCATCTTGAATACTCTCAACATTGCGTTTCTCCGGATGATCTATGATGAAGTGCTCCACCGCATTGACCATTGCCAAAATCTTTGTTTCATCAACAGGTTCTTCAACACCGGCAAAGCTTTTGCGCATTGCCCACTCAATTTTCTCTTTCTGATACTCGACAATAGTGCCGTTTCTCTTGATGATTTCCATACTTAAAAGTGTGAGGTGAGCAAATTAATTGAATAGCATACTTGATCTAACTTGTGCTATGGTGGAGGAGTCTACAAAACGTGCTGCAATGGCAAATGCAAATTCAACACTGGCTGCCGGCCCTTTGGCCGTGATAAGATTACTATCTTCGACCACCATGGCCTCTACGATTTCTGCCCCTGTCAGTTCATCTTCCATGCCAGGATAACATGTGGCACGACGTCCATTGAGTAAGGTATATTTCCCCAAGACCGTGGGAGCTGCGCAAATGGCAGCAATGAGTGTTTGTTGCGCACATTGACCTATCAGAAGTTTGCGTAATCCATCGTGGAGAGAAAGATTTTTTGTACCCAACATTCCCCCTGGAAGAATGATTCCTTGGGTACTTTCCAACTCCCCCCTACGGAATACTGTATCTACCATAATGGGAATACCATGAGCACCACGGATAAGACGAGTTCCGGTGATTGAAACGGTAGCAACTTGGAGACCACAACGGCGCAAAATATCGAGTGTAGTAAGGGCTTCTATTTCTTCAAAGCCCTCTGCCATAAAAAGGTGAAGCATTTTGTGTTATTAATAAAAAGGATAGAATGGTAAAGAAGCAGGATGAATTTGCATTAAAAGTTAAATATCTTTTGCTAGACATTCGCGATATCGAGCAATGGTCGTTTCCAGGCCAAGATAGATAGCATCGCAAATTAGTGCGTGCCCAATACTCACTTCTGCCAATTGAGGAATGTTTTCAGAAAAGTACGCCAAGTTCTCAAGACTCAAATCATGACCTGCATTAACTCCCAAACCCAGTTTTGCACAATGAGCTGCACAACGCACATAAGGCGCAATAGCCTCTTCACGATGGGTGGCATATTGTGCTGCATAAGGTTCTGTATACATTTCGATACGGTCGGCACCAATGGTATGTGCGGCATCGGCCATCGCAGAATCTGGTTCGATGAAGATAGAGACACGAATGCCATAATCATGAAATCGCGCCACGACATCACGTAAGAAGTCGGAGTGGCTCACAGTGTCCCAACCTGTATTAGACGTAAGCTGAGTGGGAGCATCGGGTACCAACGTGACCTGTTTCGGGCGCACTTCGCAAACCATTGTGATAAAATCTTCGGTTGGATAACCTTCAATATTGAACTCTGTTTCAATGTTTTGTGCAAGAGCATAAACATCTTCACGACGGATATGCCGTTCATCAGGACGCGGATGTACTGTGATACCTTGTGCTCCAAAGCGTTCACAATCTTTGGCAACCCGCAAAACATCGGGGTTATTGCCGCCACGTGCATTTCTCAATGTAGCTATTTTGTTGATATTTACACTTAGTTTTGTCATAAATGCTTGGTTCAAAAGATAAAAAACAGTACTTTTGCTTTTAAAGTTGCTCAAAGCAGCTTATCAATATGCAAAAGTACAAAATGTTTTGGAAAATTTGCTGAGCAGTTTTGTTAAAGGTAATCAATCTTTTTTATTATGAACTTTCCGCCACGTCGCATCGCCATTTTCGGAAACACCTATCAAGTTGAGAAATGTAAGTATGTTGAAAGCGTTATAAAGGCTTTGCAAAAGCAAGGAGCACAAGTTGTTTTTGAGCAGCGGTTTCTCGAATTTATTCAAACCGTCCATCCTCCAAAGTGCCATACGATGTTCGATTTTGAAGGTTTCCGTGCAGAAGAGTGTGACGCTGATTTAGCCATCTCATTAGGTGGTGACGGCACATTCTTGAATACTGCGGAAAAATTGGGACGGCGACACATTCCGATTTTAGGAATCAATATGGGGCGGTTGGGTTTTTTGGCCGATGTACTTCCTACTGATATAGAGCATGCTATGATACGTGTGGTAGAAGGACGGTTTTCAATAAAAGAAAGAAGTCTGATTGAAGCTATTGTAGATGGTCCAGAACTGGGAATCTATCCTTTTGCCCTCAATGAAGTGGCGCTACTCAAACACGATAACTCTTCGCTCATAGAAGTTGAAACAACTGTAGATGGTGAACTTCTTACGAACTATTTGGCTGATGGGTTAATCGTATGCACACCCACAGGTTCGACTGGATATTCACTCTCTGTGGGTGGTCCCATTCTTGAACCTCAATCGGCAACATTTTGCCTCTCACCGGTTGCCCCTCACAGTCTAACTATGCGCCCCGTGGTGCTACGTGATGACGTAACCATAGATTTACGAGTAAAGAGTCGAAGCGGCAGTTTCCTCATCGCTATTGATGGGCGAAGCAAAAGCCTACCTGTTAATACCATGTTGCATCTGCGCAAAGCAGACTATACAATTCCCGTTGTCAAGATGCACCCTCAAGACTTTTTCTTTATGCTCCGTGAAAAGATGATGTGGGGTAAAGATCAACGCAATTAAAGAGGATAAACAAACAATTATTCCTTCATCTCTCCTAATAAAAGTTGCGAAGTATTTCTGCTGATTAACTTATGGCTCATTTGTCTGCTCTACGTTCGCTTACACAACATACTGTGCACTATTGGCGCATTTTTTGGCCACAAATCACACTAAATCTCTTATTGGGATTGCTACAAGTGGGATGTGGCCTTACTTTTGTTTGGCTTACCAAGTTGGCCATTGATGTTGCAACGGGACGCTCCACCCTGTTAACCTTAAAAGGCACACTATGGACTTTAGCCGTACTAATGCTTATGCAGATATTGATTACTTTCGCCAACAAATGGGTGAGGATTACGTTGGCAGTACAGTTGCAAAATCGCATACAACACCAGTTTTTCTCACAATTACAACAAACAGAATGGACTTCCTTGCGCAGTTTCCATAGTGGCGATATTATCAACCGCCTGCAAAAGGATGTATCAGTATTGGTCACACTAATCAGTGAGGACTTTCCAACACTCATCACCACTTGTCTGCAATTTTGCGGGGCTACCCTATTCTTATTTTGGCTCGAACCTCGTTTGGCAATGATGATTATCTTCATCGCCCCTGTCTTTCTACTAATAAGTAAAGTCTACTTCAAGCGACAGCAACAAGTCAGTCACGCCATTCGCCGAACAGAAAGCAAGATCCAAAGTTTTATTCAAGAGAGTCTTCAGCACATCTTAATCGTCAAAACCTTGGAGCGAGCAGAATATATGCGCCAAAAGTTATTGGGGCAGCAAAATAATCTTCACAAAAAGATAATGGACAAGACCCTTTACAGCAGCCTTTCTTTTACTTTGATGAACGTAGGTTTTGCATTGGGCTACCTCATAACTTTTGCTTGGGGGGTTGTAGACTTGCAACGAGGCCTCATCTCCTATGGTGCTCTACTCGCATTCATCCAATTAGTGGGACAGATACAAGGGCCGGTACGCACACTCTCTAAATACGTACCTGTGTTCATCAATGCCGCTACCTCCAGCGAGCGCCTTCGTGAATTGGAACTTTTGCCGGCTGAAGAACGAAATCCATCCTCAACGCTCCACTCCAACTCACTACCCTCTTCCTTCACACTCATCTTGCAGGAAGTTGGTTTCAGTTATAATCCTGACGCACGCCCTATCCTCAGTCACCTCTCTTTTCAATTCCCCGTAGGTAGCGTCACAGCTATTCTGGGAGAAACCGGTAGTGGAAAAACCACCCTCATTCGGCTACTTTTATCCTTGCTTCGCCCCACGGAAGGCAAAGTTGGATTTCAACTTCCTTCGGGAATTTACTGCCCCATCAGTGTGGAGCAGCGGCGATTGTTTACCTATGTCCCCCAAGGTAACACCTTGTTGTCTGGCAGTATTCGTGACAACTTGCTCTTAGGATGTCCCGAAGCCGATGAGGAACAAATGTGGCAGGCCCTCCACTGTGCAGCAGCCGAATTTGTAAAGAAACTCCCTGATGGATTGGACACCCTTTGTAGTGAACTCGGAGTCGGACTATCCGAAGGGCAGGCGCAGCGCATTTGCATTGCACGAGCACTATTACGCCAAGCTCCCATTATGATTTTTGATGAAAGCACCTCGGCGCTGGATACACAAACAGAAACCTTGGTGATTGCTCGTATCGTACAAGCCTATACAGGTCGTACGCTCATCTTCATCACACATCGCGCTGCCATTCTCCCCTACTGTACGCAACAGCTTCATCTCAAACGCATTGTTTCATAAGAACACCTTATTTAGTCGCCCCTTAAATTTCCATTTATCATCTGATATTCAGTAAATTAATCAAGATATTCCTTTGATAAATCTGCAAGTTTTCTTATCTTTGTATTCAGAAACTTGCAGATTTTTATGATTAAAAAGCCCTATACCGGCCTTTCATTATTCAGCAGTTTGTCGGATATGCTGAACCCCTCTCACCCTCTCTACAAACTCTCCGACAAAATAAATTGGGAGAAATTCGATGCTGCTTTCCGGCCTTTGTATTGTCAGCACAATGGTCGCCCAAGTAAGCCGATACGTTTGATGTGTGGGTTGTTGATACTCAAGCACCTTCGCAATCTCTCAGATGAATCCGTGGTGGAGCAATGGAGTGAAAACGCTTATTATCAATACTTTTGTGGTATGCAGGAGTTTATACCCGGTGCTCCTTGTGCCTCTTCCGAATTGGTTCACTTTCGCCATCGCATTGGGGAGGAGGGTATTGAACTCATCTTTCAGGAAAGCATTCGTGTCAATAACGAAGATGATGATGAACATCACCATGATACCGCTTTTATCGATTCAACCGTTCAGGAAAAGAATATCACTTTTCCTACGGATGCCAAGTTGCATAAAAAGATAGTGGGCAAGGTTCTCAATCTCGTCGATAAACTGCATCTGCCTCTTGGCCAAAGCTATACCTTTGTGTTGAAAGGCATTTATCGCGACCAACGTTTTCGCAATCACCCCAAGAACCGCAAGAAGGCACTGAAAGCAGACCGGAAATTGCGGACAATAGCCGGGCGGTTGGTTCGAGAGCTTAAGCGCAATCTTGGAGAGAATTCTCTCTACACTGAACTCATTGATAGATTTCAAACCATTCTTTCACAAAGACGTAACAGTCGCAAAAAGCTTTATTCCATTCATGAAGCCCGGGGGCAATGTATCAGTAAGGGAAAAGAACACAAGAAGTATGAATTCGGCAACAAGGTTTCCATCATACGTTCGACTACGGGTATCATTCTTGGTGCGATGTCTTTTCGTAATGAATATGACGGACACACAATAGAAGCTGCGTTAGGACAAGTTGAACGTCTCACACAACGAAAGATTAAAAAAACTTGCAGGAGACAGAGGTTATCGAGGTAGGAAAGAGGTGAATGGTACTCAGATTTTAATACCGGACAGCCCCAAGCCATCAGAGAGCAGATATCAAAGGCGCAAGAAACACAAACTATTCTGCAAGCGGTCAGGTATAGAACCTACCATTGGACACTTGAAGGCAGACCATCGTTTAGGCCGCAACTTTTACAAAGGTGTGGCAGGAGACGCTGTAAACATACTGATGGCAGCAACTGCTTACAACTTCAAAAGAGCCATGAGAGTTCTTTTGTGGCTGCTCAAAATAATAAGCGAGAGGCAGGGGAGGAATGACTTTCCACTTGTCAAAGCTTTTTAAGGAGCGACTACATACATAAACAGGCCAACTTTGATGAATATACGGACAAGAGAATTGCCGGCATTCAGAAGAAAATAAACAGAAGGCCAAGGCAAAAACTTAATTTCCGAACACCAAAAGCAGAGTTCTTCAAAAGAATAATCTAATTTTGCACTTGCTGGTTGACTCTACGACCGCATTTTGGGCACTTTTTTACGATGAATTTCCATTATAGTACTATGAGTACCTGCAAAGGTATGAAAAAGAGAGCATTATGCCCACTTTCAGGAGTACATTTGACCATTAAACCTGATTTTAATATGATTTCCAATGTACAATCAAACCTTTTTAATAGAAATTAGAAGCAGGTTTGTTTGAAAAGCGCTACCTTTGCAACAAAAATCAACGAAAAGACTTTCTCTCTTATGACACAAAATGTCGATATTCGTGCCCTCACCGCACGTATTGAAGCTCAATCGAGCTTCGTAGCTTTGCTTACCGATGGTATGTCGCGCACCATTGTTGGACAACACCATCTGAGCGAAGCTCTCTTGATTGGATTGCTCTCCGATGGGCATATTCTGCTTGAAGGCGTGCCGGGATTGGCCAAAACATTGGCTATTCGTACACTCGCTTCACTCATCAATGCTTCCTTTGGTCGTATTCAGTTTACACCCGACCTCTTGCCTGCAGACGTTGTGGGTACAATGATTTATAGTCGTCAAGACGATGCATTTAGTGTTCGACGTGGCCCTATCTTTGCTAACTTTGTATTAGCTGATGAAATCAATCGGGCACCGGCCAAAGTGCAAAGTGCACTACTTCAAGCGATGCAAGAGCGCGAAGTAACCATTGGAGACGAAACGATGCCACTTCCAACCCCGTTCCTCGTATTGGCAACGCAAAATCCCATCGAACAAGAGGGGACTTATACACTGCCTGAGGCACAAACCGATCGCTTTATGCTGAAAGTCGTGGTGGACTATCCTACGCTCGATGAAGAAAAACGTATTGTTCGGGCTTCTATGGGCGGAAATATTTCTGATCGTCAAGTGTCTCCTGTTGTCGATATAGCAACTATTGTCGAAGCCCGTGAACTGGTGAAAGAGGTCTATGTGGATGAGCGTATTGAGCAATATGTGACCGACATTGTCTTTGCTACCCGCTATCCCGAACGTTATAAACTTGATCATCTGCAGCCCTATATTGCTTTCGGGGGGTCCCCCCGTGCTACTATTAGTTTAGCATTGGCTGCACGTAGTCTGGCTTTTATTCGTCGGCGTGGCTACGTAGTGCCTGATGATGTACGCAGTGTTGCTTATGATGTATTGCGCCATCGTATTGGATTGACTTACGAAGCTGAAGCAGCAGAAATAACGACAGAAAAAGTTATCGGTGAAATTCTTTCTAAAATCGAAGTTCCCTAAGGTAGTACACGATGGACGAGCAAATCCGACAACTCATGCAGCGTGTGCGACGCATTGAGATTAAGACGCACGCCCTCTCCAATAATGTCTTTGCCGGTGAATATCATTCGGCCTTCAAAGGTCGTGGTATGTCCTTTTCAGAGGTGCGTGAATATCAAGAAGGCGATGATGTCCGCGACATAGATTGGAACGTCTCTGCCCGTTTCGACCGCACCTATGTAAAGGTATATGAAGAGGAGCGTGAGCTGACGGCGATGTTGCTCATCGATGTGTCAGGCTCACTTGATTTTGGTACGCAAGGGCAGACGCAGCGAGAGTTGCTCACTGAGATTGCAGCCACTTTGGCTTTTTCGGCGATTCGCAACAACGATAAGATTGGTGTCCTCTTTTTTTCGGATCGTGTGGAGAAATTTATCCCTCCTGCTAAAGGAAAGGGACATATTTTGCGTATTATTCGCGAACTCCTCACCTTACGTCCTATGGGGAAGCGCACTGACCTTGGTGTAGGATTAGAGTATTTCATGAGAGTGGTGCGCAAGCGTTGTGTCGCTTTTCTACTTTCCGACTTTCTTGATTCGCACGATTATCGACAACAGTTAGCTATGGCACGCCGTCGCCATGATGTCGTTGCTGTGCAAGTCTACGATAAACGTATGGCCGATTTGCCGAATGTCGGCCTAATGAAACTCGAAGATGCAGAAACGGGGCATCTACAATATGTTGACACATCATCGCGCCGTGTGCGACAAATTCACGCAGCTTGGTGGCAACAGCATTCTGAGCAGCTTGATAATCTTTTCAATCGGACACAGGTTGATTATGCACACATTGCTACAGGTAGTGATTATGTGAAAGGGCTGAAAGGGCTCTTTTTCCGTCGCACTGCTGTACGATAACCCCATTCTAACATTTCTTTTTTATGCCTCAGCGCTCTCTTCTATCTTTGCTTTTGCTTTGCTTTGCGCAATGTCTATCTATGGAGACATGGGCACAATCTGTGGTGGTTACTACCCAGTTGGACAGCACTTCTATTCTTGTGGGTGAACAAGTGAGGTTACAGGCTCGTGTCTCATGTGATGCCCGTGCTAAAGTTGTTTTTCCACAATTTCCGGAAGGAACACTTACACCAGGGGTAGAAGTACTCAATGTGTCAGCTGTTGATACTATGTGGATTGACGAAAAGAAGCGATACGAACTGACTTGCTCCTACTTGCTTACCTCCTTTGATAGCGCACTTTATCAAATTCCCCAGCTTGCGGTTAAGGTGAATGGCAAACCTTATTTAAGTCGTAATATCATCGGCTTGAAAGTAAATAACATAGCGGTTGATTCGAAACATCCCGACAATTTACGCCCTGCTCATCCTCCTACGGAGGCAGTGTTTGTTTGGACATCGGATTTGCTGCGGTGGTGTATTTTATTGTGGTTGCTTATGGCTAGTGTGGTGGGATTCGGCTTACGCCTTTCGCGAAAGACCCCCATTACACGTCGTATCAAAGTAATGCCCCCTACACCTCCTCATATACTGGCTATTAAAGCCATTCAAGATTTACGCCAAGAACGAGGAGAGGAAGAAAAACAAAAGCAATACATTATACGCCTGACCGATGTGCTACGTACCTATATTAACGATCGCTTTGGGTTTAATGCCCGGGAAATGACAACTCTCGAAATCATCGAAGCTCTCCGTTCGCATGGAGATGCACAAGCCTTAGATGAGCTGCGTGAGGTACTATCCACAGCAGACTTGATAAAATTTGCACGCCACCGTACCACCCTTTTGGAAACAGATCGTATGCTTTTACAGGCCGCCGAGTATGTGCAAACAACCAAACACGTAGACGCCGAATCAGAGAAGCCCAAAGAGAAGATTATAGTATTGGGGGATACAGTACAACTACGCGTGCAGCGTCTACTTAAAGCCGCTGCTATTTTTTGCTTTTTGAGTACTGAGATTCTTTTTCTTTACATTCTTTTTCTGCTTTGGATTAACTTCTTTTAGACCAGCTTTTGCCCATGACTTTTGCTTATCCTGCTTATTTCCTCCTTTTGCTGCTTATCATCCCGCTTGTCGTGGCCTATGTCCTTTTGCGCAATCGTCACGAACCAGCGCTGCGAGTAGCTTCGACAGAATCGCTACGCCATCTCCCCCTCACACCGCGTACGGCTTTGGTGCACTTTCCCTTTGTGCTACGCGTGTTGATATTAATCTTGGTTGTGGTGATTTTGGCACGTCCGCAAACGACGACTCCACAAAGTCAGCGTGAAGTGGAAGGCATAGACATTATGATTGCGATGGACATTTCGGTGAGTATGCTCACCCAGGATTTAGAACCTAATCGTATTGAGGCAGCTAAGCAGGTGGCCTACGAGTTTATATCGGGACGTGAAAACGACAACATCGGACTTACACTCTTTGGTGGGGAAGCGTTCACACAATGCCCCATGACTACTGATCATGCAGTGCTTCTTTCTATGTTTCGCAATGTCAGTTGTGACCTACAGAGTTCGGGGGTAATAGCAGAAGGTACTGCTATCGGTATGGGGCTTACCAATGCTGTTAGTCGTTTAGCCACGAGTAAAGCACCTTCCAAAGTTGTCATTCTCATCACTGATGGAGCGAACAATACGGGTGATGTTTCTCCTCTTACAGCTGCTGAAATCGCCAAACAGAAAGGCGTACGTGTCTACACTATCGCTGTGGGACGTCAAGGAATTGTACGTCAGCCTGTCGGTATATTGCCTAATGGCGAGTACTACTATGCCAACGTGAAGAGTGATATGGATCCCAATACCCTCCGCTCCATCTCACGTACCACGGGAGGATTATATTACTCGGCCGAATCGAAAAGTAAACTGCGTGAAATTTATAAAAATATAGATCAGCTCGAACGTACCAAGCTGAAAGTACAGCACTACAAGCGGCGCTATGAAGCCTATTTGCCTTTCGCTTGGGTTGTTTTGTTTCTTCTTCTTCTTGAAATCTGCCTTCGTCTCACTTGGCTACGCCGCATTCCCTAATCATGTTTCAATTTGCTTCCCCTCAATATCTTTACGGCCTTTTCATCCTCCCACTTTTAGTCTTGATATTCCTTCGTTCCCAATGGATGGCACATCGCCGAGAGTCAAGATTCGGCCGTCGACACGTACTTAAACAGCTCGTATCTCAGCGCTCCAAAACACGCCCCATAGTGAAATTCTCATTACTTTGTTTGGCTGTTGTGTTAGGCATACTATTGTTGGCAAGGCCGCAATACGGTACAAACGAAGGAAGTGAAAAGCGCAAAGGCATTGAGGCCGTCATCGCCTTTGACGTTTCGCAATCTATGCTGGCGCAGGATGTACAACCTTCACGCATAGAGCGTAGTAAACTCTTAGTGTCAACTCTTATTGAACGGATGGAGAACGACAAGATTGGGCTGGTTGTCTTTGCGGGAGAAGCTTTTCCTCAACTGCCTATCACTAATGACTTTGTAAGTGCTCAACTTTTTCTTGACAACATCAGTACCGATGCTGTTTCACTTCAAGGTACCAATCTCACTGCTGCCATTACGCTGGCGGGTAAGAGTTTTACACAGGATAAGAAGGTTGGCAAAGCAATTATCATTATTACCGATGGGGAAAACCATGAACCGGGTGCAAAAGAGGCTGCATTGGCGGCAGCACAAGCCGGACAGCATGTTTATGTTTTAGGTGTCGGTAGCCGTGAAGGTGCAGAAATTCCCACGACCAATGGCCCTCTCCGCGACAGGTCAGGGAGTATCGTTAAAACAGCCCTCAACGAATCTGCTTGTCGAGAACTTGCTGAGGCTGGTAATGGAGCTTATATCCATATAGATGGCAGCAATGTGGCGCAGGACCAACTGCAAGCGCAACTTCGTAAGCTTCAACAAACTGATTCAGGTATGGCCAGTGATGGTAATTTGAATGAACAATTTCAAGCCGTGGCTCTTTTGCTCTTTATCGCGTTGCTCATCGAACTACTACTTTTTGAAAAGCAAAACATCTTCTTCTCTCGTTTTCGTATTTTTCAACACCCAGCTTAACTCCTCTCAAGATGATGAAGCGTCTTCTCGTTTTTTTTCTTTACTTTATCGGCTGCATCGTTTTCTGTACAGCGCAATCTCGTGAATGGACATTGATGCATCAAGGTAATCAAGCTTTTCGTACTGGTGATTATAAAACGGCTGAAAATTATTATAGACATGCCCTCACAACTAATCCGCAGAGTACACGAGCTGCTTTCAATCTTGGCGATGCTTATTTGGCTCAAAAGAACGGAAAAGACGCATTAAAGCAATTTCTTGCGGCTGCCAAAGGGGAGACAAACAAAACGGTGAAGGCCATGGCTTATCACAATGTAGGCTATATTCATCATCTCAACAAAGACTATGAAAAAGCGATTGAAGCTTACAAGGAGGCTTTACGCAACAACCCTTCGGACAACGACACACGCTACAACCTCATTTTGGCACAAAAGCAGAAAAAGGACCAAAATCAGAGTCAAAATCAGCAAGATAAAAAACAGCAGCAGGATAAGCAAAAACAGGATAAGGAAAAGGAAAAACAACCAGACTCTCAGCAACAATCACCGCAACAACAAATGAGTTCTGACAATGCTGAGCAGCTGCTCAATCTTTCACGACAAGCCGAACAGCAAACACGTCGAAAACTGCAAAATGCTCAGCCACGGCGTGCACATCAGCTGGACAAGAATTGGTGACAAAGTCTCTTGCCGTGTCTTATGCCCGTTTTCTTGAAACCATTTTGCTTTTCTGTGTATGGGACTATAATGTATTGTGATGAAGAGTGATTTCTGTTTTTCATATACGCACTTATAGACACGATATATTTCCCTCCTTACCTCATTCCCTTTCTTGTAAACTGTATTATTGTATATGACTCTACGTATTCCCTACTTCTCTATTTTCCTCCTCTTTCTTTTTGTTCCTATTTGGGGAAGAGCACAAGTAAAATTTGTTGCACAAGCTCCTCGCACCGTTAGTGGGAATGAACAAATTCGCTTACAATTCGTACTGAGTAATGCCAATGGTACTGATTTTACTCCACCTTCCATTACAGATTTTGATGTATTAGCAGGCCCATCGACTTCCACTTACTCAAGTATGCAGTCCGTTAATGGGCGTACCACTTCTTCCTCATCAATCACCTATACTTTCATCTTAGCCCCTAAACGAAAAGGGACATTTCTTATTGGGGCTGCTTCCGTCAAAGTCGAAGGGCGTGTATTGCGCACCCAGCCGATTACCATCAAAGTAGGCAACTCTCCCAATCCCGCAGCACAACAAACTCAGCCACAGGTTGCTGCTTCCGCATCCAATGCACAAATACAACGCGCCGGCAGCCGAATCAGCGAGCGAGATCTCTTTTTTAATGCAACAGTTTCGAAACGAAAAGTCTACGAGCAAGAACCAATTATGCTTACTTATAACTTTCACGCCCGCACCGGCGTGGGATTAGCTAATGTAATGCTTCGCCAAAAACCTGATTTGAAAGGTTTTTGGACACAAGAAATCGCGCTTCCTCGCAACCTTTCTCCACATCTTTCTACTATTGGAGGAAAGACCTATCGTGTCGGGACAAACTTACAATATCTCATTTTTCCACAACAAACAGGT
Source organism: uncultured Alloprevotella sp. (assembly GCA_963544845.1). Lineage (GTDB taxonomy): Bacteria > Bacteroidota > Bacteroidia > Bacteroidales > Bacteroidaceae > Alloprevotella. Next base: position 58,865 of record CAUUGL010000007.1, on the reverse strand, counting down.
CGTCTTTCCATTCCACCTGTGACATTCGATTGTGATATTTTACAACAAAATGACGAGATAGATGAAATTGATGCTTTCTTTAATGGAATGGGGAGTTTGAATGTTAAGGTACAACGCTCCACAGCTCCAATGACTATTGAAGTGTTGCCTCTACCGCTGCCTCGGCCAGCAGATTTCTCTGGCGGAGTGGGGCGACTCACGTTGAAAGGGGAACTCATTTCACCTTCACCCAAAACTAATGATATTGCAACATTTCGCCTTATCGTAAGTGGTAGTGGAAATTTGAAACTAATCAAAGTTCCTCAACTGCATCTTCCCAAAAGTTTTGACGCTTACCCCCCGAAAACTTCGGATCACACCCGTATCACGTCAGAAGGCACTGTAGGAGAAATGTGGTTTGACTACAACTTTGTACCACGCAATACTGGTACTTACACTCTCCCTGCGGCTTCTCTGACCTATTTCGATACAGCTACAGAACATTATGTTACGTTACGTACAAAGTCTCTCATCTTAAATGTCGAGAAAGGAGAACGCTCGCCTAAAGCGGCAGATAGTGAACAAGCATTTCGTAGCGCAGATATACGTGACATTCATATGCACCCCGATGTCTCCTTTGAACAAAATGGGTGGAGTTGGATAGGGTCGATGCGTTATGTAATCGTGCTTTTACTCATTCTCTTGAGTGGAGGAGTTGGATGGAAAATACTGCAAAGTTTATCTAAACGTTGGCGCGACGCAGAGGGTAAACGTTGGCGTAAGGCTGCCACAAAAGCCAACCGGCGTTTGCGAGTGGCAGAGCGTGAAAAAGATCGAACCGGAACGATATTTTATGATGTTCTATCCTCTGCAATGATGGGATATTTCGCTGATAAGTTATATCTTGACGTATCTGCTCTTACCCAGCAGCAGATTACAGCAGAACTTCAAAAACGTGGCGTTGCTCTATCAGATGTTGAATCTGTCCGTAGATTTTTGCAAGATATTGACTATGGTCGTTTTGCTCTCAATGCGGCAACAACAGAGCGAGAACAACTCTTTGACCAGGCGAACGACCTTATCAATCGTCTTGACCTTCAACTTAAATAGGGAGGAGTATACCCAACCTCGTTACGATTAGAATTGACCCTATCTTACATTAGACCTATATTACCCAAAAACGTATCGTGGGAAATTGTTGATTGACAACAACAAAAAGTGTAAGACTCAGCCAAAGATGATAGTAAAAGAAAATCTAAAAACAATATACGCTTAATGGTGAATACCTACTTAAAGAAGTCCATGCGCTCTCTTTTTCTGCTCCTCCTATTGTGGCTTCCTCTTGAAGCCGCTCCTTTCACAAAGATAGCAGGTGATAGTGCTTATCTACATAAAGATTACCCTGAAGCTGTGCGGATCTATTCTGCTTTATTAAAAGTACAACCTTCTGCCGACCTTTATTATAACTTAGGGAATGCTCACTTTCAATTACAGGACTATCCGAATGCGGTGTTGGCCTATGAGCGCTGCCTGCATCTCGATTCCTCACAAGAAGACGCACGCTTCAACTTGGCCATTGTGCGTGCGTGTCTCATTGACCATTTCCCTACTCCACAAGAAATGTTTTTTGTAAGCTGGTGGAAAGAGTTGAGGACTTCTCGTAGTTTGGAAAGTTGGACACGCTGGTCTTACCTCTTTCTGCTGTTCACGGTGTTCATCGGTATTCTTTTCTTTTTCGGTCGTCGTGTTGTAGTGCGGAAAGCTGGTTTCTTTTTGAGTGTCTTAGGACTTCTCGGTTTTCTTGTGACTACACTCTTTGCTTGGCAACAACACTCGGCTTTTCTTAACAATAATCGCGCAGTAGTGATGGAAACGGAAGTACCGACTTACACAAGCGCATCGCACAACAGTAAGAAAGGCCCGACTCTCCATGAAGGTACGACAATAGAAATACAGGAACGTGCAGCTGGAGGCTGGTTACAGATTTTGCTACCCCATGGTGAACAATTTTGGGTCAACTCTTCCAAGATAGAACAGGTTGTGCCACAACCTTGAATAAATAGAAAAAAAAATAGTTGTTGTATTTCTCTTGTAATTTCTCTATAAAGAGTATCTTTGCAGAGAAAAATAGTATTACAACCTCCAAAGCAATACTTTTTATGGACTTCTTATATTTAGGAATTCTTGGTTTCCTTCTCATGCTGGCCATCTTTGATCTTAGCGTAGGTGTGGCCAATGATGCTGTTAATTTCCTTTCGCCTGCTGTAGGCGCGAGGGCTGCGCGCTTTAAGGTCATATTGATAGTGGCTGCTGTGGGTATCTTTATCGGAGCCTCTACCTCGAGCGGAATGATGGATATTGCACGCCATGGCATACTACAGCCGGAGTACTACTCCTTCGCCGATGTTATGTGTATCTTCTTGGCCGTGAGTGCTACAGATGTCATTCTACTTGATATCTTCAATACCGTAGGTATGCCCACCTCTACGACGGTTTCTATGGTTTTCGGCCTGTTGGGAGGCTCTTCGGCATTAGCTCTGATGACTATTGTACAAACAGGACAACGCTACTCTGAACTGATCAATACTGATAAAGCGCTCACCGTTATCATTGGTATCTTTCTATCGGTGGCCATAGCCTTTGTGGTGGGGTTGATTGTCATGTGGATTACACGTCTTATTTTCACTTTCCAATACAAGAAACATCTACGTTGGACGATTGCCTTGTATGGTGGTGCCTCTATCTCACTCATCTTCTATTTCCTCATAACCAAAGGCTTGGGAAACTCCCCCATGGTACAGGGAAGCGCTTTTGGGGTCTTCGTCAATGAACATCCCATGCAAATTTTGTTCTATTCGTTCGTCGGCTTTACCCTCCTCGTCGAATTGCTCCATTTGCTTCACATCAATATCTTTAAGATTATAGTGCTTTTTGGCACATTTTCTTTAGCTATGGCCTTTGCCGGGAACGACTTGGTCAACTTTATTGGTGTTCCTTTGGCTGGGTTGGAAAGTTTTTTGGATTTCACAGCCAATGGAACGGGAACAACTGCTGCAACCTATAAGATGACCGCCCTTGAAGGCCCTTCTACACTCCCCGGAGTGAGTTACTTTCTTATTGGTGCTGGTGCAATTATGACCATTGCCATTTATACTTCAAAAAAGGCACAACAAGTCGTACAAAATACCATCAATTTGGCCAGCCAAAGTGAAACAGAAGAAGTATTCTCTTCTTCCAAGGTGGCACGCCGTATAGTGCGGAGAGTACTGAACTTCAATAAAAGTGTTACGAAGCATATTCCACTCTCAGCCAAGCGTTGGATTAATTTCCGTTTTGACACGGAAAAATCAGATGCAGAACCAGGTGTAGCATTTGACCAAGTACGTGCCAGTGTCAATCTTGTCCTCTCCGGATTTCTCATCACGGTAGGTACTGCTCTTGAACTCCCTCTTTCTACAACCTACGTCGCTTTTATGGTAGCTATGGGATCCTCCTTGGCCGATCGGGCTTGGGGACGCGAAACGGCAGTCTATCGAATCACAGGAGTCATTACAGTGATTGGTGGTTGGTTTATTACCGCAGGTGCAGCCTTTATTTTGGCTTTTATCATTGCCTCTATCAATCACCTCGGTGGCTTTATCGCTATGTTGGCTATCATCGCCCTCATCGCTGTTATATTGGTCAACAATAATCGTCGCTTCAAGAAGAAGCAGGCAAGGATTGAAAATGTTGATACTCTTTTCCGCGAAATGGTCGTTTGTCGCGATAAAAAAGAAGTATGGAGTATGCTCTGCCAGCATATCTCAGAAACTCAAGTCCATACGCTTGATATTTCACGGACTGTACTGAATGGTATTGCCGAAGGTTTGATGACGGACAACATTCGGATACTCCGCACTGTTTCCTCGACTCTTACCGATGAAAAAGACTATTGGAAGCGTTACCGACGTAAAGAAATCCTGGGTATGCGTAAAATTGATGCACTTCTCGCGGTGGAAAAAAACACCTGGTTTCATCTCGGAGCCAATAGTTTGACTCAAATTCTCTATGGACTCAAACGTATGCTGGAGCCTGTGGTTGAGCATGTTGACAATAATTTCAATCCGCTTCCTGCTGTTTTTGTACGCGAGTTCCGTCCCATCATCCAAGAAGCCGATGTTTTCCTTCAATCTGTACAGACGGCCATTGCAACGAACAATTACAGCAACAGCGATGAAATTCTCGTGCAGGGAAATGCTCTCAAAAGTGAAATTTCTAAACTTCGTCACAACTTACAGGACCGGATTCAAAAGGAAGAAAATAACCTCAAAGTTGCTCTTCTCTATTTGAGTACTTTGCAGGAAACCCAAGAAATCATCTCTCACGCACGTCACTTGCTTCGTGCTGATAAACGCTTTACAGAATAAAGCCTGTACTTTCAAAACGAAGTGCAACAAATAATTTGTTTCACAGATGTTTTCTCGCAGCTGAGGCGCGTAGCCCCGAAGAGCGATATCAGCAATACAAAAAAGAAGTCCCCCTTTGAGGACTCCCAGAGATTAGGCACTCTCCCTTTAAAACGCCTCTTTAAGCGAGAAGCCATTGCCAAATGGCATCTCGCTTATTATTTTGATTTATTGCTGTCCGTTAAAAAATAGAATTGCCTTCACAACTTTCTGAAATATCGTTGGTTGCAGAGATATTTGGATTAGGGGTTTGTATTTTTCCATACTATCATTTCAATATATGTGAACATCTACTCATTGTAACTACGTTGTGCTTCCATCTTCTTTCTTCCTAAGCTACTGTTGTTTTCTTGTGAGATAATAAGTGTCTTTACACGTAAGAAAGTATTTCCGTACACGTAAGAACATCTTTCCGTACATGTACGGAAATCTTTCCTGACACGTACGGACGTTTGTTCTTACGTGTACGGACGATGAATAGATAACGAGGTGGCGGAAGCCCTACAAAGAAAATTATTGCTGTCTGGTAAAAAGACTGAATTATCTTCGCAACCTTATGAAACATAGTTATTTGTAGAAAGAATTCACACCTTTGTAAAACTTGTAGCCTAAATGTTGGTTGAGAATGCAGCTGCGGCCTTGCTCTTCTTTAATGCCCATTCCTTTTATGTCTTACTATACTCCACTCTCTACTTTTCTCTCTAAACACTTTGACCATAAAGTGCAGAAGATTTCCATTCATGCCGGCTTTACGTGTCCTAACCGTGACGGAACGGTGGGACGAGGCGGTTGTACGTATTGCAACAATCAGTCCTTTAATCCGGAGTATTGTTCTACGGGGGAGAGCGTGAGCGAACAGTTGGAGCGAGGGAAAAGTTTTTTCCGCCGTGCACAAAGAAAACGAGCGGAGAAGAGAGGGAAGATGGAGGTGAGCGAGGGAGAAACACTGAAATACCTGGCTTACTTCCAAGCTTACACCAATACTTATGGAGAGACGGAACGGCTCATCTGCCTCTACGAGGAGGCGCTTGCTGTGCCTGACGTGGTGGGGCTGGTAGTGGGGACACGTCCGGACTGCGTCAGTGATGAGTTGCTCGACTATTTTGCTCGTTTGCAAGAGCGCGCCTTTGTGCTGATAGAGTATGGAATAGAGTCAACTTCTGATGCGAGCCTTCTGCGTATCAACCGAGGGCATAATTATGCTGTTGCGGTAGATGCCGTTCGGCGAACTCATGCGCGCGGTCTTCCTGTTGGGGCACACTTTATTTTAGGTCTTCCGGGAGAAGAAGCAGCGTTCACAACTTCACAGGCTGACGCAATCAACCGTTTGCCTATCGACACGCTGAAGCTCCATCAGTTGCAGATTGTGCGAGGTACGGCCATGGCACAGGAATTTCTTCGACAGCGGGAGCGTGCAGCTTCCGACCCGACCTTTCGGAGTGATTTTCATCTCTATTCTGCCGAAAGTTATGCGGCACTTGTCGTAGATCTTTTGGAGCGGCTCCGCCCCGACCTTGTTGTGGAGCGATTTACTTCCTTTTCACCCAAATCCCTGCTGTTAGCGCCCGATTGGGGGCTGAAGAATTACGAATTTACCGCTCTTGTGGAACGGGAGTTTCGACAGCGTGGCACACGACAAGGGAGTCTTTGGGACGGTACTTGCCCAGAACCGTAGAGAAGCCGATGGTCGGCAATTTTGAAAAGATTTATCCGATTGTTTACCACCTTATATTAAGCATCTTAACTAACTGTTATTTCATATTTCATTTAACCACTATGAACACTACATTATTCCGCAGTCTGCTCACTACCCTGCTCTTCTCTGTAGCAGGCGTACTCCTTGCACAGAAGCCCGGCTTTGTGACGGGGAGCGTGAGGGACATGTTCTCCGAAGAGGGACTAGCCCAAGTAAAAGTATCGCTTTTCCGCTCCGACAGCCTTCTTGTGGACAGTACACGTACCGAATTACAGAAGAAAGGCATACAAGCCAATGATTGGGCCTATTGGGAGGAAAAAGACAAGAAGCAAGCCTCCCTATTCCGCCTGAAGGTTCCCGACGAGGGTCGCTATCGTTTGGTACTCACCTGCGAAGGTTACGACGCGGTGGAGCGCGATTTGGAAGTGAGTTTCCGCCGCCGCAATCGCTATTACGATGTGGGAGAAATATGGATGGGGAAAGCTCGGCAACAACTGGGTGAGGCTGTGGCACGCGGTACGAAGATTAAGATGTTCTATAAAGGAGACACGCTGGTGTATAATGCCGATGCTTTCCATTTGGAAGAAGGCTCGATGCTGGAAGATTTGGTCAAGCGATTGCCGGGCGTAGAGCTGCGCAAGGGGCGTCTTTATGCCAATGGTCGTTTTGTGGAAAGTATTCTGCTCAGCGGGAAGGATTTCTTCAAGGGAAATCCTCAAGAGGCTTTGAAGAACCTCCCCTCGTATGTGGTAGACAAACTGAAGTTCTACAGCAAGGAAGGGGAAAGTTCGAAGACGATGGGCACGGATGTGGGTGATAAGTCGTATGTGATGGACGTGAAGCTGAAACGCGAATATCTCAGCACATGGCTGCTCCGTCCGGAAGTTGGGCTTGGCACGAAGGAGCGCTGGTCGTATTGGGGGTATGGTATGCGCTTCGACGACCGACAAAATTTTACTCTCAATGCAGACTTGAACAATATCAACAACGAACGTGATGTGGCGGGAGAAGAGCAAGTGATGTGGATGAATTTCGGCCAAGGTATCTATCGCTATAAAGGCGTGAAAGCGGCCTACTCCTTTGAACCGAATGATCGGTTGAAGTTCTCTACTTACGGCGTGTTCAAGTGGCAACACCATCACACTTTAAATGGTCAGAAGCAGGAACGATTCCTCGACCAAGGTAGTATGTTTCACCTCGCCGACCAAGACAAAACGCGCCGTAATCACCGCTTCCAAGGCAATGTGGCACTGAGCCTTCGTCCGCAGAAAGGGCAGCACTACCAGTTTGACTATACGCTTAAATATAACGATCAACGAGAAGACCTCCTTGAACGCTTGGCTACACTTAGTGCCGATCCGGATGTGCGCATCGGACGCAACGCTCTCGACAGTCTGCAAAAAACTCCTACCCGCTTTGCCGACTTAGGCTTTCTCAACCATCTTCGACGTCTCGAGAGTTTGGAGCAGGAAGAAGAGCTCAGCCATTCGGGGAAGGCTTCTGCGTCCTTTGGTAAAGCTCCACATCTGCTTACGCTGAAGGCTTCCTTCGACCACGAACACCGCGCACAAAAGCAGTATAGGCACAACGACCTGCGCTACTACAACACCCCCACAGCGCCTGTCGACTACCGAAACACCTTTAACGACAATAGTGAGCGGAAGTATCAGTTCGCCACGAAAGCCGACTACTTATGGAAGTATCTCCAAGGCGAAGGTGCTGACGGGCAGATGGCTTCTTACGTAGAATTCCAACGTCACTACAAGGGCAATGAGAACCCCTACTATCGTCTTGAGCGCTTGGCTGGTTGGGGGAGCGGTTCGTCGGAAGCCTTGGGAACGTTGCCCTCGATGTCGGGTTGGCAGCAATCAACCATCGACGCAGAAAACAGTCGGCACAGCACGCTCCACGAGAACCTGGGCCGGGTCGGAGCCACTTGGACCCACCGCCTGCGCCTTCCCAACCGGACGTGGATGAACTTTTCGGCTTCTTTGCCCATTGACCGTCATGTGCGCCGCCTCTATTACCACCGCAATTCCGTGGTCTACACTCCGGAACACACCGCTACCCTTTTCAGTCCGGAATTGGTATGGAAGTGGAATCTCAGCCGCGACGACCGTAACGGAGAGCGTACACAACTTGTGCTCAACTATCTCTCAGAAAGTTCGGCTCCCGATATGTTAAACCTCCTCGGTATCCGTGATGCTGCCGACCCACTCAACATATTCCTCGGTAATCCCACCCTACAGAATACCCGCACCCAAACACTTAAAGCTACTTACAGAAATGTGTGGCGGAAGAGCGGCATCCTTTGGAATTTTTACGGCGACTATAAGCAGCTGAGTCATGCGATTGCGATGGGATCGGTCTACGATCGCTCCACCGGTGTGCGCACCTATCGTCCGGAAAACATTGAGGGAAACTATGAGTGGAACGGTATGAGTGGTCTGCAACTTGCACTTGACTCGGCCAAGAATTGGGAATTTGAGTTGAGAGCTAACTATAACTATCTACACAGCCGTGACCTTAACAGCGATGCCGCCCACCTTAGTGCACAGCCGAGCACGGTGCGCAACCACACGTGGTCTGGGGGTGCGAGTTTGAGCAACTGGGGAGAAAAATTCGGTGGATATGCCGACTTGAGTGCCGAATGGCGTCGGGCTTACAGCAGCCGTCCGGGATTTCTACCTATTTCGCTACGCGAATACCGTTTCAGCGCCTATGTTTATTTCCCTTTGCCGGGTAAGGTGAAGTGCCAACCCAATATTTATGTCTATCGTAAGGAAGGCTTTACGGATGCTTCTCTCAACCGAACCATCTTCCAAGCAGATCTCACCCTGCGGAAATCTTTCTTCAAAGATCGGCTTTCGCTTGCTCTCAATGTCAAGGATATCTTTAATTCGCGTAGTTGGGACCGTGCGATTGTCGATGCACAGGGTCATACCGAAACTTATACACGGCTTTTCCTTCCGCGCTATGTGATGCTCTATGTGGGATATAAGTTTCGTGTTGCGCCTACTAAAAAGAAGTAAGAGATAGCTGCTTCTTTGCATCTACTTTCAAAATCGAAGTGCAAAATAGGATTCATCCGACATTTGGAATGATACCATTGTAAAAAGAAGAAAACTGCTGAACAAATTGTATATTTGATTTATCACCAACAAATGTACAGTTATGAACAGCAGTTTTCTATATCATGCTTGGGGCTTGTATCAGCAAAAGTGCCTGGGTGAGGAATATAAAGGTAATACAATCCTCTTACATATCGAAAGCAAACGAGCTCCGAAATGCTGTCCCAAGTGCAGTCATCTCCATTTGGTCAAGAATGGTTTTCGCATTCGTGAGTTTGTAAGTATAGGCAGAGTGCAATATAACATAGAAAAATACATCAACAAGCGCAAAGTGTTGAAAGGAACACGTTACCTGCTGCACAATGGAGCGGATATCTTCGACAAGGAGTATCGAACAAGGCTTGGAAACGCCTTGGATATGAACAAACCTCTCTCACAGGCATACTACCTCAAAGAGCAACTCAGAGAGATATGGACACAGCCCGATAAGCAAGCAGCCGAAACGGTCATGCTCGATTGGGTAAAACAGGCGCGGGAGAGCAAAGTGCCACAGCTGATGAAAATGGCCGACACAATCATGGCTTATAGAACCGGTATTCTAGCATGGTACAACTGCCCCATATCGACTGGGAAAGTAGAGGGGATAAATAACAAGATAAAGGTCATGAAGAGAGTGGCTTATGGTTTTAGGGACGAAAGGTACTTTGAGCTGAGGTTATATGCGCTACATGATTGCTGCATCAGTCCAAATGTTGAAAAATAGTTAAAAATAGAGGCTTTCATCCATTTTCCTGCCGTATTATTTGGTAGATACTTTATTTCCTCTTACTTTTGCGGTGTTCTATTGAACTATTACACTGCAATTCTTAAACTCTCAACGCCATGATAGATATAAAGAATCTCACATTCAAATACCATTCAGGTCGTCCAGCTGTATTCCACGACTTCTCACTTCACCTTGAAGAAGGCAATATCATTGGGTTGCTTGGAAAGAATGGCACAGGAAAGTCCACCTTACTTTATCTTATAGCAGGGCTACTCCATCCACAACAAGGACAGGTATTATATAAGGGGGTTGAAACCCAAATACGCCGTCCTGAAGTACAAGAAGAGATGTTCATTGTACCTGAAGAATTTGATCTACCCAACATAAGCCTTTCTCGCTTTGTAGAACTCAACCGACCTTTCTATCCAAAGTTCTCAAACGAGATTCTTGAGCAAGTGCTCCGAGACTTCGAACTCCCAGTCGATTTACAACTTGAAGCTCTCTCAATGGGTCAGAAGAAAAAGGTATTCATGAGTTTTTCCCTCGCCACCAATACCCGCCTTCTACTACTGGACGAGCCTACTAATGGTTTAGATATCCCTTCAAAAACACAATTCCGTCGAGTTATCTCTCAGCATATGACTGATGAGCGAACCATCATCATCTCGACTCATCAAGTACACGATGTCGAAACACTCATAGACCGCGTATTGATGCTTGAAGGACAACATCTCTTAATCAACGACACCACTGCTCATATTTGTGAACAATTGCGGTTTGAGCAACGTCCCTATGGAGAAGACATCAGCGACGCTCTCTATGCCGAACCCTCTTTGGCCGGTACAGCACTCATTACACGCGGTGATGGTTTTCAAAGCACGCAGATAAATCTTGAGCTTCTGTTTAATGCACTCACACAACATCCGGATCTACTCGAGACACCTCAAAATGCATAATTTATTTCCTCTAAACATCTGCTCACTATGTTTGCTCATCACAACTTCAACCTAATCCGCTTCTATTACGTTTCCAAACGTGACTGTCTAGAGCATGGAAAAGACTTTCTTAAAATATGGGGAGGTATGTTTCTTGGCTTCTTCTTCATATCACTATTGACAGCCTTTCCTTACTTTCTCCACCACAATGCCACTTTCGAGTATACAATCGTTGCTTTTATTTCTTTCTTTGCAGCCTACATTTTCACGCTAATTGGTGCCAGTTTCATCTTTTCAGATCTCAAAACCAAACAAGCCCGCATCAACTATTACATGCTTCCTGCCACAAGTGCGGAAAAGTACGTGAGTCGTTTGATACAATCCACACTACTTGTTGTAATAGGTGTTATTGTGGCATTCCTTGCGGCCGACGTACTCAACTGGGTAATACGAGCCATCGTTCGCGAAGGGGGTGATCTCGTCACCCTACATCTCTTCGATCAGCTAGATCAGTTCAACTTCATGCACGTAGACCTCATAGAGGATACTGATACGCAAATCATTATTCAGCCTGAAGCATTCATTCTCCCCTTACCTTTCTTTCTCTTTCTCTCTGCTGAAGCCACCTATATCCTCGGTGGCACCCTCTTCCGTCGCTACGCATTCATCCTTACTACCGCTTTCATCTTCGTCCTTTCCGTAGTAATCACCTTAATTCTAACCTTAGTTGCAAGTTTTATAGCCAAGCACTACGTAGACGACTTTCCCACAGACATTGCTTCAGAAAGCATCACGCAGTACATTCTTTGGCTAAGTGTCGCCATCTACTTATTTCATCTACTTTGGACAATCGGATGCATCTACTTCTCCTACCGTATGTTCAAAAAATCCAATGTCATTATTAACCGCAGCATCGGACTCTAACCCCGGACTGCTCAAACAGAACTCACTCCATTATGAAATTCCGCGAAGGCCAACCTATCTATCTCCAAATCGCGGAGCGACTCATGGATGAGATTATGGCCGGCCAATATAAGGCCGACGAACGAGTCCCCGGCGTTCGCGACTACAGCGTTCTGCTGCAAGTCAACATCAACACCACCGTCAAAGCTTTTGATGTGCTCGCTCAACGCGGCATTCTCTACACCAAGCGCGGATTGGGATATTTTGTTGCCGCCGATGCACAAACCATCATCCACGCCGCACGCCGCGAAGATTTTCTCAACCAACAGCTCCCCGATTTAGCACACAGTATGCAGATGCTCAACATCTCGTTGTCTCAAGTAACCCTGCGTTTAGAACAGCTACTTGAGAAGACCTCCGACATCTAAAAATCATGCTGTCCACCTGTTACAAATCCATCACTCTTTCGTATTAGTAAAAAACACTTCACACTTCTAAACATTTTAATTATGAAACGTTTTATTCTATCCCTCCTCGCCCTATCTCTGACTACCAGCCTCTGGAGCTGCAAAGAAATCGTCATTGCCGGTATCAACTCCTCTAGTGAAGCACGCCTCGAAGTAATGCCTCACTCCAGAGTGCGCACCCTCCATGTCACCAGCGAAGTAACCAAAATCGATGCACGACAAGACATCGAAGTACGCTATATCCCTACGGGACAAAAAAGCATCACCGTCACTTCCAACCTCAAAGACCCCTCTCTCCTCAACATCCACGTATCGGGCAATACCTTGATTGCAGCCTACAAAAAAGGAGCACGCTACATCGGCAATTCCGTCCACACCGTAGTAGAAATCTCGGGGTATACAATCAACGATATGAAAACCTCCTCATCAGGTGAGATTAAAGTGCTCCAACCACTCACTCTACAATGCCCTCTCAACATCAGCACCAGCTCCAGTGGCTCTATTTCACTCATTGGTGGAACGGCAACAGCTGTAAACATTGCCGCTTCCTCATCGGGTGATGTCGATTTGAACAACTTCAACACTCCCTCTTTGACCATCGCCGCTTCGTCAGGTGCCGATGTTGACTGTGAGTATCTCACCGCCGACAACGTAAATATCAGCGCCAGCAGTGGTGCCGATGTAGACTGTAAAGGTACGGCAAGAACTGCCAACTTCACAGCGTCGAGCGGTGCCGACATCTCTGCCGACAAACTTTTCACTGAAAGAGCCGTGGCCACAGCATCCAGTGGTGCTGACATTGATTGTAAAGCACGTTCACTGCAAAGAAATACCAGTTCGGGAGGTAGTGTCACCAACCACTAATTCATATGTGAGGTGGGGAAAGAGTTTTTTCCTTTCTCCACCTCTTCTCTTCGACTGATTATCCGAAATTTAGTTTTGTTCCTTTTCCATCCAGAAGGTTATAAAATTTAGTCCCACCGCGGAGAGAAAAATGTCCCACCGTGGAGAGACAAACGTCCCACCGTGGTGGGAATTTAGTCCCACCGCGGTGGGACTAAATCGAACTGTGATAAAACAGAAACGAGAGTAAACCGTACCACAACTGCTCATCAACTTTTCGGTCTCTTCCTCAGTAGTCCTCTCACCATAACGTCACTTCAACTCAACCACCATTCTACCCGACCTATGCTTCACCTCGAAAACATCCATAAAACCTACAACGCCGGACAACCCCTCCACGTGCTCAAAGGCATCAATCTCGACATTGAAGACGGCGAATTTGTGAGCATCATGGGCGCATCAGGCAGCGGAAAATCCACCTTGCTCAACATTCTCGGCATTCTCGACAACTACGACGAAGGAACCTATTACCTCGGCGATGTACTCGTCAAGAACCTCAGTGAAGCCAAAGCTGCCGACTATCGCAACCGCATGATAGGTTTTATTTTTCAATCGTTCAATCTCATCGGTTATAAGAACGCCCTCGAAAACGTTGCGCTTCCCCTCTATTATCAAGGCATTTCACGCCGCAAGCGCAATGCCATCGCCATGGAACATCTTGAGCGACTCGGTCTAAAAGAGTGGGCGCACCACATGCCTAACGAGCTTTCTGGCGGACAAAAACAGCGCGTTGCCATAGCGCGTAGCATTATCACTAATCCACAAATCCTTCTCGCTGACGAACCTACCGGTGCCCTCGATTCCACGACATCGGGTGAGGTCATGCAGCTCCTCACAGATCTCAACGCTGAGGGACGTACCGTAATTGTCGTGACACACGAAAGCGGCGTAGCCTATCGTACTAAGAAAATTGTACACATCAAAGATGGTATTATCGGTAACATCGAAATCAATAATCCTGCAGACACTAAACCTTTCGGTGAACTCATGAAATAGTAGATTGGGAAATTGGTAAAATAGTAAATTGGTAGATTGGTAATTTGGTAGACCTGTAGAATAGATGTTGGTAAACCAGTAGAATAGGAAAGCATAAATAGAGGTTGTCTCATTTATCTTTTGCTTTTCAGCCCCCAACTACAAATCATCTACTCATTTACCCGACGCCACACCCACTTCATCCATCAGTCCCTAAGCCACTGTTCCTGTTTTCTACCAATCAACCCATTCCTACTCTACTAGTCTACCAACCCATAGTCTACTAACCTAATCCCCCACACATGTTTCAAGAAATCCTAACCCACCTCAACCAAAACAAGTTGCGTACTGCACTTACGGGATTGAGCGTATCGGTGGGCATCTTCTTGCTCATCTTTCTCCTCGGTGCAGGCAATGGCCTCATCCACGCTTTCGAAGCCAATAGCAACAACTTTGCCTCCGACGTGGTAGAAGTCTATCCCGGCTACACCTCCGAGCCCTTCGACGGACTGGCCAAAGACCGGAGGGTAAAACTCGACGAACGGGATATTTCGCTCACGCAAACCGCTCTACCCACCCACATCACCGATGCCACGGCCAATCTTTCGCTAAAGAACACGATGCGTATCATCAGCGGTGAGCATCAAGTAAATAGTTGGTTTGAAGGGGTCTATCCCCTCGCAGCAGAGATGAACCATATCACTATGACAGCCGGCCGTTTCATCAACAATCTTGACATGGAGCAACAGCGCAAAGTGATTGTCATCACGAACAAGGTTGCTGAAGATTTCTTTGGGTCGCCTCAAGCAGCTGTCGACAAATTCGTCCGTGTAGATTCGCTTTCCTACCGCATCATCGGAGTGCGTAGCAATAAGGGAGAGTGGGGCGCTGCCCGCAGTTACATCCCCTTCACGACCATGCGCACCGCCTACAATACCGGCATCACCATTGATCAACTCAACCTCCGCACCAGCGGTGTGTCTACCGATGAGGCTACAGCGCAGTTTTCACGCGATGTCCGTCGCTCCATCTCCCGCCGACACCGCTTCTCACCCACTGATGAGAGCGCACTTTGGATTAACAATACCGCCCAAGGTGCGAAAGAGCAAGACACCACTATGGGTATCCTGCGTAAGGCTCTTTGGGTCATCGGGCTGCTCACTTTACTGAGCGGTGTTGTCAGCATCTCCAATATCATGCTCATCACCGTCAAAGAGCGCACCCACGAATTTGGTATTCGCAAAGCCCTTGGCGCTCGGCCATGGAGCATCCTGCGCAGCGTGATGGTGGAGAGTATCATCATCACCATTCTCTCCGGTTACGTCGGACTCGTGGCCGGCATCGCTGCCACCGAATGGATGGATTATAAGAGTGGAGACCAAGTCATGGAGATTATGGACCAGAAGTTCTACACCTTCCTCAATCCCACCATTGACCTTCGCATCGCAGTTTCTGCCCTCACCATACTCATCATCGCCGGTTTGATAGCAGGCTTCTTCCCCGCCCGCAAGGCAGTGAAGGTAAAACCGATTGAGGCACTAAATGCGAAATAAGTAGACCTGCAGATGAGTAGACGGGTAAAAGCGCATAGTCCCCTCCGCACTGAAGAAGTATCACACTTCATCAATCTACCACTTTCTATTCTACCCAAAAACTGGTCCACCAAACAACTAGTCTACCAAACGACCAATCAACTATTCTACTAAAATATGTTTGACTTAGACAAATGGGCTGAAATCTTTCAAGCCATCACCCGCAACAAGTCACGTTCCATGCTCACAGCCTTTGGCATCTTCTGGGGCATCTTTATGCTTGTGCTGCTTATGGGCGGGGCAAAAGGAGTGAAAAGCATTTTGGAAAGCACATTCGACGGTTTTGCCCAAAACTCCTATATGGCTTTCGGAGGCACCACCTCCAAACCTTATGGCGGCTTTCAAGTTGGACGCTCGTGGAGTATGAACGACGACGACATCCGCTCCGTACGCCAATATGTGAGCCATGCCGATGTGGTCACACCACTCATCGCCGACTGGAACGGAAACTACAAGTATCGCGACAAAAAACATTTTGGTACCATCAAAGGAGTTTATCCCGACTATGCCGCCATTGAGAACCCCAAAATCACCCATGGGCGCTTTATCCAATCGGTCGATGTTCGAGACTTACGCAAAGTCTGCATCATCGGTCCCAGGGTAGCCACCACCCTCTTTCCCGGACAGCCCAATCCCATAGGTAGGTTCATCAACATAAACGGTGTCTACTTTCAAGTAGTTGGCATCTCTGGCAGCACCAGCAAGATGGCAGTAGGTGGCGACACGCAAAACACCGTTTTTGTACCCTACAGCACATTGCAGCGCCTTAACAACCGCGGTCGCGAGTTTGATGTCATAGCAGTGACCGCCAAGCCCGGCTACTCCGTAAGCAGCATTCAAACACAAGTGGAAGACCTGCTCAAGAAAAACCACCACATTGCTCCCAACGACAAGCAGGCCGTCGAGGGTATGAACATGGAAGCCATGTTTCAGATGGTGCAATCGCTCTTCAACGGCATCAACATCCTGGTTTGGCTCATCGGCATCGGGACGCTTATCTCCGGCAGCATCGGTGTTTCCAACATCATGATGGTCGTGGTCAAGGAGCGCACCACCGAAATCGGAATCCGCCGCGCCATCGGAGCCCGCCCGGGCAATATACTCTCACAAATCCTCACCGAGAGTATGGTACTCACTCTCCTCGCTGGTTTTTCAGGCATCGCACTGGCCGTAGCCATTCTCGCAGTTGTTGAAATGGGCATCCACAATGGTGCACCACCGGAGTTTGCCGGCGCCCAATTCCAGATTTCTTTCTCCATGGCGCTTGGAGCAGCCTTTGCACTCGCCTTCCTCGGCACAACAGCCGGCATCGCACCCGCCTTCCGCGCACTCGCCATCAAACCCATCGACGCCATTCGCGACGAATAGTCCCACAAAAGACATCCAACACCCTACATTAAAGATAACCACCACTGCGAAACAAAAACAAATACATACCCACCATGAAAAAAGCTTTCAAAATCATTGCCATTGTCTTGGTCGCTCTCCTTTTCATCGGCACCTTCGTGTTCCTTTACAAAAAGTCACAACCTAAGGACACGGAGTACGAACTCCTCACAGCAAAGACCGAGATCATTCGCCGCACCACCGTTGTAACAGGCACCATCGAACCGCGCAACGAAGTGGCCATCAAGCCGCAAATTACCGGCATCATTGCCGAACTCTACAAGGAGGCCGGCCAAACCGTAAAGAAAGGAGAAGTAATAGCCAAAGTGAAAGTAATCCCTGAAATGGGGCAAGTCAATTCGGCCGAAAGTCGCGTACGCCTCTCGCAGATGAACGCCAAGCAGGCACAGGCCGATTTCGACCGTGCCAGCAAACTCTATGCCGACCATCTCATCTCTACCGAAGAGTATGAAAAAGCTCGACTGGCTCTGCGTCAAAGTCGCGAGGAAGTGAACAGCGCTGCCGATGCGTTGCAAATCGCCAAAGAAGGTGTGAGCACTTCGATGGCCGACCTTTCCACAACACTCATCCGTTCCACTATTGACGGCCTTATTCTCGACATCCCCGTCAAGGTCGGCAACTCTGTTGTGATGAGCAACTCCTTCAACGATGGTACGACCATTGCGACCGTAGCCAATATGGGCGACCTTCTCTTCAATGGCACCATTGATGAAACCGAAGTAGCGCGCTTGGTCAAAGGTATGCCGATGAACATCAGCATCGGTGCATTGCCTGACAAGAAGTTCAATGCCATCCTCGAATTTATTGCTCCTAAGGTGAGCCTCGGCACGAACAACGCCAATCAGTTTGAAATCAAAGGTGCACTCACTGTAGGCAGTGGGGTGACCATCCGTGCGGGTTACAGTGCCAATGCCGAAATTGTCCTTGAGTCGCTCAACAACGTGCTTGCCGTACCTGAATCGGCTGTTGAGTTTGAGGGTGACAAAGCTTTTGTCTACGTGCTCACCTCTAAAAAAGGCGTTATGCCGCAGACCTTCGACCGTCGCCCCATCAAAACGGGACTTTCCGATGGCGTAAACATCGCCGTCAGCTCCGGTCTTAAGAAAGGCGACACCGTTCGGGGCAATCTCAAACAAGCCGCAGATGTGAAATCCGCTCAATAATCTTCACAACTATGAAATCATTCCTCTTCGGGCTCCTCGCCCTTTGTTCACTTTCGGCTGCTGCACAAGCCCCCCTCACACTGCGACAGTGCATCGAGCGTGCCAACGAACGCAACATCCAAGTGCGCCAAGCATTGTTGTCCTGTCGGCAACAGGAAGTGAATGTCAACAGCGCTCGCAACGCCCGCTTACCGGAGCTAAGCGCCAGTGCCAGCGAAAACCTCTCCTTCGGCCGAGGTCTCACCGCCAACAACACTTACGAAGCACGCAACACCTCCTCGACTTCACTCTCCTTCGGCGCCTCTATGCCTCTCCTCACAGGAGGCCGCATCAGGCACGTCAATAAGCAGGCCGCCCTCAATCTCGCTGCCGCCACGGCCGATGTGGAACGCCTGCGAGAAGACCTCTCCCTGCAAGTGGCGCAAGCCTATTTCCAAGTGATTTACTATGCCGATGTTGTCTCACAAACCCGCGAAAACCTCGCCCTTGCCCAGCAGCAAGAGCAGCACGTGCGTAAACGCATCGCTGCCGGAAGTCTGCCTGAAGTAGATTTGACACAAGCTACTGCCCGCATCGCACAGGATGAACTCGACCTCGTTCAAGCTAAAAACAATCATCATTTGGCCTTGCTCACCCTTTCTCAACTGTTGGAATACTCCACCCCGGACAGTCTCTCCATTGTACGTCCCGAAGAGAGCGAGATACGTGACATCACCGGAAATCCCGAAGAGACTTATCTGCTTGCTCTCACCGACCGCCCCTCACTACGCGTAGCCGACCTCCGCATCCGCGCAGCTCAAGAAGGCATAGCGATTGCTCGCTCCGCCCGCTACCCCACTCTCTCGCTCACAGCAGGTCTCGGTTCGAGTTATTACAACACTTCGGGAATCCAAAACCTCAGTTTCAACCGACAAA
This sequence comes from uncultured Alloprevotella sp., assembly GCA_963544845.1. Lineage (GTDB taxonomy): Bacteria > Bacteroidota > Bacteroidia > Bacteroidales > Bacteroidaceae > Alloprevotella. The sequence continues at coordinate 39,648 of CAUUGL010000007.1, read as the reverse complement.
TCAAAGATAATTTTTCCCAAAGCATTGGTCTGAGTCTCAACATCCCTATCTTCGACCGTCACTCTACGCGCAACAACATCAGAACAGCACATCTCAGCGTGCTCGAACAGCAATTGGCGCTCGACAACACCAAGAAGAATCTTTACAAGGAAATTCAAGATGCCTACTACAATGCCATCGCTGCACAGCAAAAGTATCGCGCTGCTCTCGTGGCCGAAGAAGCTGCTCGGATATCGCTCACCAGCATCACAAAGAAGTTGGAAGGTGGTCGTGCCAATGCCACAGAGTTTGACGAAGCTCGCAACAAGCATTTCAGTGCAGCAACCAACCGTATCTCAGCACGCTATGAGTTTCTTTTTCGCTCCATAATCCTTGATTTCTATCGGGGTGTAACGCTTCAATAGTGTCTTGCCCGACTCTCCTATCATTTTGGGCTTAAGGGTCAAATGTGCTTTTGAAAAGATTCAACTTCCCTTTCTACATCGCGGTTTATAGGCCATTATAAGAATGGAAATAAGCATTTCTCTTCTGCCGCGTGAGGTCCCCCAGAATATAATTGCAATTATTGCTGTCCGGTAAAAAATGAACAACCTTCTGAAATATAGTTGTTTGCAGAGATATTTGGGGTTCATCCGACATTTGGAGTGATGTGGTTCAAAAAAGCAGAAAACTGCTGAACAAATTGTATATTTGAATTTTTAGCAACAAATGTACAGTTATGAACAGCAGTTTTCTATATCATGCTTGGGGATTGTATCCGCACAAGTGCCTGGGTAAGGAATACAAAGGTAATACAATCATCTTACATATCGAAAGCAAACGAGCGCCGAAATGCTATCCCCAGTGCGGTCATCCTCATTTGGTGAAGAATGGTTTTCCGTACTCGTGACTTTATAAGCCTTCCGATTGGCGGTAAAAAGGTAATTCTGCGTATGAAAGTCCGCTGCTACAAGTGCAAGTGTGCGGATTGTGACTATGATTATCGGGAACGCATACCTTTTGCCCTCGGCAGTCACAGTTACACTCTTCGCTTTGCAAGGTATGTGGTCGCTTTATTGAAAGATATGACCCTCAAAGAGACAGTCCATCTCTTGGGCGTCTCGTGGAAGACGGTCAAAGAGATTCCCCCATCAAGAAGGGATAAATTACAAAGTAAAGGTGATGAAGAGAGTGGTCTACGCTTTTAGGGATGAAAGATACTTTGAGCTAAGGTTATATGCGCTACACGATGGCCACATTACTCCAAATGTCGGATGAACCAATAATCTTATGCCCAAATAAGTTCAGTCATAATATAATCAGAAATAAAAAGACCTTTATGCGTTAAACGTAAGTAGTCATTCTTAATTTCCAAAACTCCATCGTTGATGAACGGAAGAGCCATATGTAGGAGGTAATCAAAATAGATTGTTCCACAATTGTCTTGTAGTTGGGAGAGATGGATACCTTCTGCAGTGCGCAGGCGGGTCATCATTACCTCATCATAATGCTCCGAGTTGCTGAGAATCTCAATACTATGCGGTACATCAGCATGTGGAGTAGTGAAGTTTGTATGGCTGTAAGCATGCAGTTGTGGGAGATTTTGCCGGCGACAACGTTTACCATCAAACGAATGTGCACCAGGACCAAAGCCCAAGTAAGGAATTCCCTTCCAGTAAGATGAGTTGTGACGAGAACGGTAACCCGGAAGAGCGAAGTTAGAAATCTCGTAGTGTTCAAATCCCTCGGATTCCGTGAGGTAAAGGAGAGATTGGAACATGCTGAGTGAAAGCTCTTCATCAGCTTCCTTGACTTCACCGCGTTTCAGTGCACGATATAGTGAAGTTGAGTTTTCATAAGTGAGAGAATAAGCAGAAAGGTGCTGTATTGGAAGAGAAAGGGCAGTTCTTACTTCTTGCTCCCAATTGCAGAGACTTTGATTGGGTAGACCATAAATAAGGTCTATACTGATGTTCTCAATGCCGGCGTCAATGAGTAATCGGATGGCATCGAAAGCTTGACGAGAATTGTGGCGTCGATTAAGGAACTGTAGTTGTGTGTCGTCGAAGCTCTGCACGCCGAGGCTTACGCGATTTACATCAAGTTTCCGCAGCAGCAGGGCTTTTTCGAGGGTGATGTCATCTGGATTGGCCTCAAAGGTAATTTCAGCATCAGCATCTATTGAGAATGTATGATGGACAGCTTCAAAGACTTGGGTGAGTTCATCGGTGTCGAGTTGTGAAGGTGTTCCACCTCCGAAGTAAAGGGTCGAAACAGGAGTGTCTGTGCTGCGTACTTTCATCTCATTGATGAGTGCCTGTACGTAAGCCATGCGTTCCGCTTTACCATGAGTCGTGCTGTAGAAATTACAGTAGATACAGCGCTTTTCACAGAAGGGAACATGAATGTAGATTCCTATCATTGGGTGGGGAAGGTTACTTGCTGATTGAAGTCTCTATGAGGTGTCCAGGAAGGCGGCGACAGTTGTATTGTGAAGCCATAATCTCTCCATAGGCACCAGCTGTGCGGAAAGCAATGAAATCTCCACGCTTCGTGATGGGTAAGTGGTAGTCAGTCAAGAAGACATCACTACTTTCGCAAATCGGCCCAACAATATCGTAAAGTTCTTCGGACTCTCCACTACGTGCAGACAGATTTACTGCTTGATGGCGGCTACCATAAAGAGCCGGACGAATTAAATCGGTCATACCAGCATCGACAATAACGAATTGTTTTTCATGCCCTTGTTTCACATAGAGTACTCTAGTGATGAGACTACCGCACTGTGCTACAACCGAACGCCCTAGCTCAAAGTGTAATTCTTGGTGAGGACGGAGGCAGAGGTATTGTCTGAATACGTTAAAATAACTATCAAAGTCGGGGATGAGATGCGCGTCAGGATTTTCGTAGTCCACACCTAATCCACCACCCACATTGATACTTGCAGTTGTTATACCAGCCTGCTCCAATTGATCTTGCAACGAATTGATACATGCTGCAAGGTACCTAAAGGATTGCATATCGGTGATTTGGCTACCGATGTGGAAATGAAGACCGATGTACTCTACGTTCGACAATGTTTGGGCATACTGAATAGTGGATAGCATGTCTTCTATCGCCAATCCGAATTTGTTTTCATTTAGTCCCGTGGTGATTTTAGCATGAGTGCGTGCATCCACATTGGGATTGATGCGGAAAGCCACTCGCGCCGTTTTCTCCATTTGTTGTGCAATGGCATTGATATTTTCCAACTCCGGCAGACTTTCGACATTGAAGCAGGCAATGCCGATTTGAAGAGCAAGTTGGATTTCCCAATCGGATTTCCCTACTCCGGCAAATACAATCTTATCGGCAGGAAAACCTGCATTGAAAGCTGCCTGTACTTCTCCACCACTCACACAGTCGGCACCCAAGCCGGCTTTAGCAATGGTGGTTAGGATGGCTGGAGTAGCGCAGGCCTTCACTGCGTAGTGAACGTGGCAGTTCGGGATATTGCCGGTCGCGGTATGGATACGCTCAAGCGTGGCGGTCAGCACGTTGAGATCATAGTGGTAAAATGGGGTTTCACGTTTTTGAAAAAGTTCTGTATTCATTGTCTGTTTAGCGTGTAGTCTGAACTCAAAGCAACCTACACACCTGCGAACAGGTGTGTAGGTTGTTGAAATATAATGTTAGGGTGTTATGAGGGTTGACCAAACAGCTTGGTTTGCAAAGATTGCAAGACTTGCTTTTTGTCTTTCATACTCACGAGAAATGAAATATTGTGGTCTGATCCACCATAACTAATCATGCGCACTGGAACATCATGCAGTGCTTCAGCAGCCAAACTCTCAAATCCAGTGTTACTCCAGCGCAAGTCGCCTACCACACAGATGATGCACATCTTTTTATCGACGATTACCGTACCCAGTTCCTTGAGCTCATCAACGATAGCAGCAAGATGCGAGGTGTTATCGATGCTAAGCGACACTCCAACCTCGCTGGTGGTAATCATATCAATAGGTGTTTTGTACTTATCGAAGACATTGAAAACTTTACACATAAAGCCACTGGCAAGGAACATACGTGAACTAACAATCTTCACCGAGGTGATATTGTCTTTTGCAGCTACGGCTTTGATACAACCTTCTTGCAGATCGTTGTTGATGATAGTACCAGAAGCAGAAGGTCTCATCGTATTCTTAAGGCGAACGGGAACTCCGGCATAACGAGCGGGTTGCACACAAGTAGGATGGAGAATTTTTGCACCAAAATAAGCCAATTCGGCCGCTTCTTCAAAATTCAGTTGACGCACAGGGGTTGTACCTTCCACAATCCGTGGATCATTGTTGTGCATTCCGTCAATGTCCGTCCATATTTGTATCTCGTCGGCACGTATGGCAGCACCAATCAGCGAAGCTGTATAATCGGAGCCTCCGCGTTGTAAGTTATCGATGGCACCATCGGCATTTCGGCAAATGAAGCCTTGGGTGATATAGATGTCATAGCCTGGATTACTTTCTAGTAAGTCACGCAAACGCTCACGAATAAAAGCAACATCCGGCTCACCATTATAGTCTAAGCGCATATACTCAAGTGCAGGTAGCAGGCAAGCTTTTACACCCACTTCCTTAAGGTAGTTAGTCAGCATATTCGTGCTCATGATTTCCCCTTTTGCGAGTATGGCTTTTTCATCTGCATCAGAAAACTCTCGTCCTCGGAAATCATGGAGTTGGAGGAATATATCATCTAGCATTTTGATGGTCTTTGCTCTCACCTCTTCCTTCTCGTGAAGCAAAGGCACGTGTTGATGATATTGACGACGTAGGGCATTGACCATATTGCTGGCCCCTTCGGGATTTCCTTTGCGAAAGTAGTCAGCAATCTCTACTAAACTATTGGTGGTACCGCTCATTGCGGAGAGAACCACAATTTTTTGTTCACCATCTCCAGTAATGAGGTGACATACTTCCTTCATTCGTTCCGGTGTACCGACAGAAGTACCTCCAAATTTATAGATTTTCATAATGTTACTTTTTCGATGATAAAATCTGTTCTTGGTTTATTGCTCCTCCTCATTGGAGACCTTTAACGAAAACTCTGCTGTGACTTCACTTATCGTATGATTTTCACACCGATAAACAATACCAGGAAACTCTTGTAAATAATGATGATTGTGCGTCACAATGACCACAGCGGTACCACGTTCTGTGAGTGAGCGTAAGAGACGGAGAATATTGCGACCAGTTTCATGGTCAAGATTGCCCGTAGGTTCATCGGCCAAAAGCAGACGTGGTTTATTTAGCAGTGCACGGGCAATACCCACACGCTGTTGCTCGCCTCCGGACAGTTCGTGAGGGTATCTGTTTAACTTGTCGTGTAGTTCCACTTCCTTCAGCACTTCCTCAAGGCGGGCAGTTCTCTCTTTCTTATTCTTCCAACCCGTTGCGCGCAACACGAAATCGAGGTTTTCTTCCACTGTATGCTGAGGTAGAAGGGAGAAATCTTGAAAAACTATGCCCATCCTGCGCCGTAACTCAGGAATATGTTTCGTGCGAAGAGTGGTGAGGTCATACTCAAGCACGGTAGCTTCTTTTCCTTCGAACTCTTGTTCACCATAGATGGTGCGGAGCAACGAACTTTTTCCACTGCCCACACGGCCTATCACATAGACAAATTCACTATCGTCTACCTGAAAATCGACATTTTCTAAAATTGTGGTGTTCTCAATGTTGATGTGGAGATTTTTGAAATTGATAAGCATAATCCGAAAGGACGATTAGGAGGAGTAGAAAAACATAAAGCCCATCTTACCTTCATTTTTTTGCTCATACCTATTAAATTATCGTATGGAGATGACCAGTTCAAGTAATGGACTTAACATTTGCAAAGGTAATGTTTTTTTTTCAATCCAACTTGTTTTAGTATTTGAAATTATTGCTGTCTGGTCGTAGGGTACACCCTTCACTATGGTAAGAATGGCGTGATTGAAGAGGTCTACGATGAGGTTCATCTCAAAGTTTCCAAATCGTTTTCCATCTGCCTGCTCAGGTCGTTGATGTATGCTGGTTCTATTGGCTATGGGAAAATGCTTGTATTTAAGCTTACGCGAAAGTGTAGATTGACTGTACTTTCAAAAACGAATCGAGGCAACTTGTCTACTTTCTTGCTTTTCAGGATAGGTTTCTTAAAATAAATCATTAATTTTGCGAGGTAAAACAAACACAGATAGCTCATATGTTGACAATTAAACAAATTACAGAGAATAAAGAGGCCGTAATACGCGGTCTTGAAAAGAAACATTTTGTAGGTGCACAGGAGGCAATTGAGGCCGTCTTGGCTGCTGACCAAAAACGTAAGACAGCCCAATCAGATATGGATGCTGCGTTGGCCGAACAAAAACAATTGGCCAAAGCAATTGGTGGACTAATGAAAGAGGGAAAGCGTGATGAAGCCGAAGCTGCCAAAACAAAAGTAGCAGCACTTAAAGTGAAGAGCGCTGAACTCGAAGAGATTATGAAGTCAGCTGAACAAGAGCGTACAGAGCTGTTATACACTATTCCCAACCTCCCCTATAATCTTGTACCAGAGGGTAAAAGTGCAGAAGACAATGAAGTGGTGAAGATGGGTGGGCAACAAACTAAATTACCCGAAAATCCCCTTCCTCACTGGGAACTTGCAAAGAAATATGATTTGATTGACTTCGACCTCGGCGTGAAAATCACTGGTGCTGGCTTTCCCGTTTATAAAGGACAAGGTGCTCGCTTACAACGCGCACTTATCAATTTCTTCCTTGATGAAGCACGTGCCTCCGGCTACACTGAAATAATGCCCCCTACCGTAGTAAACGAAGCCTCGGGTTATGGTACCGGACAACTCCCTGATAAAGAAGGACAAATGTACCATTGCACACTTGACAATCTTTATCTCATCCCAACAGCCGAAGTCCCCGTCACCAATATTTATCGTGATGTTATTATCGACGAAAAGGACTTACCCATTAAGAATTGTGCCTACACGCAGTGTTTCCGCCGCGAAGCGGGTTCATACGGGAAGGACGTCCGTGGTTTGAACCGTCTGCACGAGTTCTCTAAAATCGAAATTGTCCGCATCGATCGCCCTGAGCATTCTCAGCAAAGTCATGAAGAAATGCTCGCACACGTCGAAGGGCTTCTACAAAAACTCGAACTCCCCTATCGCATCCTGCGGCTCTGTGGTGGCGACATGAGTTTCACCGCTGCCCTCTGCTATGACTTCGAAGTATACAGCGAAGCACAAGGCCGCTGGCTCGAAGTTTCCTCAGTTTCAAACTTCGACAGCTATCAAGCTAATCGTCTCCATTGCCGGTATCGCCGTGCAGAAGATAAAAAAATCGAGCTCTGCCACACACTTAATGGTTCTGCACTTGCTCTACCTCGCATTGTGGCCGCTTTGCTCGAGAATTTCCAAACTCCTGATGGCATCCGTATTCCTAAAGCTTTACAACCCTATATGGGATGTGAAATGATTTCCTAAAGATGGGTACCTAAAACATATTTCTTCCCCATCTATTTTGCTTCCGGCGCGCGTACACACCGCAATTTGGCGTAGTGTAACGCGCGCTTGCAGTTTTTAAGTAAGAGAGCCGACCGATTTTTCACTTTTTTCAATCTTTTTTTCAATCTCTTCTGACAATGATATTCTCCCCTGCTCGTTTATTATCCACCATCACGTCTGCCATACGACGTTTTGGCTTGGCTTTTATTTTCTTATTAGCTTTAGGCAGTGTCTGCCTACTGAATATCTGGAATGAATCCCCCTTTTGGAGTGACTATAAGTTTGGTGTACTTACCTACTATAGTTCAACGGGGCTGCTACTAAGTCTTGTATTGCAATTATGGGGTGAAGAAAACATACCGCGTTCTCGACAGATTGCCGTCGGTACTTCGGCTCATAGTTTGCTTTTTCTCGACAGCCTTTGGTTGTGGACATTAGGCTCAGAAGGATTCAGTCTTAGTTTGGCCTTTGGACACCTTTCAGCCATTGTTTCTTTGTGTCTGGCCCTCTTTTTCCTCCCCTTCTTTCGTGAGAAAGATGACCTCCCTTCTTGGCACTTTGCCTTGCAATTACTCACAAGTGCAGCAGTTGCTTTGCTCGTTGGTAGCATTATGACAGGTGGGGTGTGCTTACTTATCAGTTCACTTGATTTTCTTTTTGGTATTTCTGTCGATTGGAACTGGTATGCTACCACCTTCGTAGTCTTCGAACTAATGCTTTCTCTACTGTTATGGATGAGCCGCTTTCCTCAGGGCGTCAACAAGCATTGTCATCATATCACAACTTCCCTATTTCTGACAAGAGTAGTACGTTTTCTGTTCTTGCCTTTAACGGGATTGTATGTATTGGTTCTCTATGCCTATGCTGGTAAGATTCTCGTGCAATGGGAGTTGCCTGATGGAGGGGTGGGATGGATGGTTTCTGTACTGGTTTTTGGAACCATAGCCTTGACTTTCACCCTTTACCCAACAATACTGCAACGCCCCAATTCGTGGGAGTGTCGAGTTGTACGATGGTTATCTATAGGTGTACTTCCCCTTCTGCTCCTGATGAGTATAGGTATCTATCGACGCCTTTCGGACTATGGAGTAACTGATATACGACTTTATGCTTTGCTACTCAACTTATGGTTTTACGGAGTGTGTATTGGCTTGTTCTTTACACGTGCTCGTCGCATACACTGGGTAGCCCTCTCTTTCGGTGTGCTATTTCTGCTTTCATCGGTATTACCCCTTAATTTTTCGAATATTGCCTTGTCTATGCGCAAAAATAGACTACAGGAATTATGGGCATCATACCCGCCTTCTAAAGAGCCTATGAATCAGATAGAATTTGATACTTGGCTACAACACTATAATAATGAGCGTCGCAACGAGATTATTGAGAATCTACAATATATTGAAAGCCGCTATGGTGAGGAGGAAGTGGCGCAATGGGTGAAGAATGACGTATCTCTATGGTTCTACTGGGAGAAAAATGAAGACGAAAAACGAGTCGGAGAAATTTCTCTCAGTGCAGAATTGACTGCGCCCGTCCATCTTCCCAAAGGATTTGAAAAAGTGGTTTATCTCTTCCATATCGATAGTTCGTGGAAAGACAGCACTGCCATTATAAGTTTTCAATTATCAGATCGAGAAAGAAAGACCCAACAAGAGACTATCCGCGACAGCGTAATGGTCAGTCTTAAAGAATTGTCCACTCTAAATAACGACAACCTCCATCTTCATTCTTTCCCTACGGTAAATGGTAAACACCGAGTAGTATTTGAGAGTATTCGCGGCACTTATGTTCCCAAGGACACGTCTGCCAGTTCCTTAGACATAACAACTGTCTATGTTTTCACTCGAAAATAACAAATGTCAATCCGATATCCCCCAAAATACCCTATTTCAAGACAGGAATCTTACACTTTTCCAGTCCGGATAGGCTCAAAATACTTTTTCCATTAAAAAAGTAGCCTAAAAATTTGTTTGTAATCATTTATATTTCTACCTTCGCATTACAAAATCATTGTTTAACCCTTATTCTCTAAACGTAATCTTTTATGAATATTGAACTTTTCATGAGCCAACTTGAGGCTCGTCACCCTGGTGAAAAAGAGTATTTGCAGGCCGTTCACGAAGTTCTGCTGTCGATTGCCGATATCTATGATCAGCACCCCGAATGGGAACGCGCTTCGCTCTTGGAACGTATTGTAGAACCAGAGCGTATTATCACGTTCCGTGTACCTTGGGTGGATGACCACGGCAAGGTACAGGTCAACTTAGGCTATCGTGTCCAATTCAATTCTGCCATTGGTCCCTACAAAGGTGGATTGCGTTTCCATGCTTCAGTCAATTTGAGTATTCTGAAATTCTTGGGATTTGAGCAAACGTTCAAAAATGCCCTCACCACACTTCCTATGGGAGGTGGTAAGGGCGGTAGTGACTTCTCACCTCGTGGTAAAAGTGATGCCGAAATAATGCGCTTCTGTCAAGCTTTTATGAATGAACTTTACCGCTATATTGGTCCTGAAATTGATGTACCTGCGGGTGATATCGGTGTGGGTGGTCGAGAAATTGGTTACTTGTTTGGACAATACAAGAAATTGACACGCGATTTCTCCGGTGTGCTCACTGGAAAAAGCCTCGAATTTGGGGGCAGCCTCATTCGACCGGAAGCCACAGGCTTTGGTGGTCTCTACTTTGTTAATGAAATGCTTCAAACCGCTGGTATTGATATCAAGGGCAAGACGATTGCAATCTCTGGATTCGGTAATGTGGCTTGGGGAGCTGCAACCAAAGCCACTGAATTAGGCGCTAAGGTCGTGACAATTAGTGGTCCTGATGGTTACATCTATGATCCTGATGGAATCAGTGGTAAGAAGATAGATTATATGCTTGAGCTCCGTGCTTCCGGTAATGATATCGTAGCACCTTATGCAGAAGAATTCCCAGGCGCGAAATTTGTTGCTGGTAAGCGGCCTTGGGAAGTAAAGGTCGACATCGCCCTTCCATGTGCGACACAAAATGAACTTAACGGAAATGATGCCAAGCAATTGCACGACAATGGTGTGCTCTGTGTAGGTGAAATCTCCAACATGGGCTGTACTCCTGAAGCAATTGACCTCTTCATCGAAAATAAAATGCTTTATGCACCAGGTAAAGCTGTAAATGCAGGAGGTGTAGCCACTTCCGGCTTAGAAATGAGTCAAAATGCGATGCACTTAAGTTGGACAGCAGAAGATGTTGATGCACGCTTGCACCAAATTATGCACGGTATCCACAAGCAATGTGTAACTTATGGTACAGAACCCAATGGTTACATAAACTACGTGAAGGGTGCCAATGTAGCGGGCTTTATGAAAGTTGCTAAGGCTATGATGGCACAAGGTGTGGTATAATATAGAATACTGCTGTCCGGTAAAAGTTTTTTGCTGTAAGAAATAAGGCTGAAATCCTGTAAGAGGATTTCAGCCTATTTTGTTACTTTCTTGTAAAACCAAAAATCGCTAGTAACATGAGCTATAGTACACATTTTACCGGACAGCTGGTCTATAGTCAGGTCATAAAATTGCCGAATAAAGCCAAGATTCAACAAATTAGTCTTGAAACGCTAGGGAGCGATTACATGAATGCCAGGAGGGGGGTAATTTTGAGAGGATGGTCCAGGAGGTGAAGGAAGTGAAGGAAACAACACGGAATTTGTGTGTATGACGCGCACACACGCGTGTGTGCCGAGTGCGAGCATTTTCCTCAGAGGTAGTTTGATTTAGATAGGAGCTGAAAAAAACTATCTCTGAGGTAGATTGAGCAACCTCGTTCGGCGGGCGCTGAAATGTTAAAGTCGTGTTAAAGTCGAGGCTTCGTGGTAAGTTTGGCTGATGAGATGTCTATATAGTCATCCCTAAATTCCCATTTATCATCTGATATTCAATAAATTAATCAAGATATTCCTTTGATAAATCTGCAAGTTTTCTTATCTTTGTATTCAGAAACTTGCAGATTTTTATGATTAAAAAGCCCTATACCGGCCTTTCATTATTCAGCAGTTTGTCGGATATGCTGAACCCCTCTCACCCTCTCTACAAACTCTCCGACAAAATAAATTGGGAGAAATTCGATGCTGCTTTCCGGCCTTTGTATTGTCAGCACAATGGTCGCCCAAGTAAGCCGATACGTTTGATGTGTGGGTTGTTGATACTCAAGCACCTTCGCAATCTCTCAGATGAATCCGTGGTGGAGCAATGGAGTGAAAACGCTTATTATCAATACTTTTGTGGTATGCAGGAGTTTATACCCGGTGCTCCTTGTGCCTCTTCCGAATTGGTTCACTTTCGCCATCGCATTGGGGAGGAGGGTATTGAACTCATCTTTCAGGAAAGCATTCGTGTCAATAACGAAGATGATGATGAACATCACCATGATACCGCTTTTATCGATTCAACCGTTCAGGAAAAGAATATCACTTTTCCTACGGATGCCAAGTTGCATAAAAAGATAGTGGGCAAGGTTCTGAATCTCGTTCATAAATTATATCTGCCTCTTGGCCAAAGCTATACCTTTGTGTTGAAAGGAATTTATCGCGATCAACGTTTCCGCAATCACCCCAAGAATCATGAAAAGGCACTGATAGTAGATATCAAAGGCGCAAGAAACAAAAATTATTCCGTAAGCGGGCAGATCTAGAAGCAACCATAGGATACTTGAAAGCAGACCATCGTTTAGGCCGCAACTTTTACAAAGGTGTGGCAGGAGAGGCTATAAACATACTAATGGCTGCAGCTGCTTACAACTTCAAAAGAGCTATGAGAGTTCTTTTGTGGCTGCTCAAAATAATAAGCGAGAGGCAGGGGAAGAATGACTTTTCAAAGTTTTTTAAGGGAAGACTATTTTAGTCTTCCCTTAAATTCCTATTTACTCCTCCCTTAAAAAAAGCTTCTTTAAGGGAGAAACCATTACCGAATGGTACCTTACTTAAAGAAGTTTTTTAAAAGGAGGAAATAAACTAATTTTGTACTTGCTGGTTGACTCTACGCTCAAGACTTACGCTCCAATTCTTGAAGGTTTTCCATACGTTTCATTTCAAGGAATTCGTAAACTCCACAGAGGTGTTCGCGTATTCGCTGATGCCCAAACTCATAAACCTTCGTGACAAGTCCATCAAGGAAATCACGGTCGTGGCTTACAACAATCAGTGTACCATCAAAGTCCTGGAGGGCTTGTTTGAGTACATCTTTTGTGCGGAGATCAAGATGATTGGTTGGTTCGTCGAGAATAAGCAAATTGACAGGCTCAAGTAGAAGTTTGAGGATAGCTAAGCGCGTCTTTTCACCTCCGGACAATACCTTCACTTTCTTGGTGCTCTCTTCACCTCCGAACATAAATGCTCCGAGAAGATCACGAATTTTGAGACGGATATCGCCTTTAGCAACCTCATCAATAGTGTCAAAGACCGTGAGTTCTTCATCAAGGAGCGAAGCTTGGTTCTGTGCAAAATACCCGATTTGCACGTTATGGCCAAGGGTGAGTGTGCCCTCGTGTTCAAGTTGGCCCATAATACACTTGACCAGCGTGGACTTTCCTTCACCATTACGACCCACGAACGCCACTTTATCGCCGCGTTCCACCATGAGGTTGGCATTTTGAAAAATAGTCTTTCCATCAAAAGATTTACCCACACCCTCCAATGTAACGGGGTAGTTTCCTGAACGAGGAGAAGGAGGGAATTTTAATCGCAGACGGCTGGTATCTTCTTCGTCCACTTCTACGAGGTCGAGTTTTTCAAGCATTCGCACACGGCTCTGCACTTGGTTGGTCTTGGAATATGTCCCTTTGAAGCGTTCAATATAAAGTTTTGTTTCAGCAATCATCTTCTGCTGATCGTCATATTGCTTCTGCTGTTGCTGTCTGCGTTCGCTACGTAGTTCCAGATATTGTGAATAAGAAGCTTTATAATCATAGATGCGTCCCATCGTAATTTCGATGGTACGTGTCGTGATGTTATCTACAAATTTTCGGTCGTGCGAAATCAGTACAACCGCTTTGCCTGAAGTCATAATAAAATCTTCAAGCCAACCGATACTTTCAATATCAAGATGGTTAGTTGGTTCGTCAAGAAGAAGAACGTCAGGGTTTTGCAACAAAAGTTTAGCTAACTCGATACGCATACGCCATCCGCCTGAAAACTCCGAAGTAGGTCGTGCAAAGTCTGTACGTTCGAAACCTAATCCGAGAAGCATCTTTTCCGCATCTTCTTCAAAGTGGGTAAGATCAATGGCATAAAACTTCTCACTCATTGCCGCCACTTTTTCGATGAGTGCCATATACTCATCGCTCTCATAATCGGTGCGAGTCATTAGTTCATTGTTCATCGCCTCAATTTCCCCCTCCAACTCTTTAAGATGTGCAAAAGGCAGACAGGCTTCTTCAAAGACAGTACGTCCATCTTCGATCATTAGGTGTTGTGGTAGATAGGCAATCACTGTATCTTTGGGTGCAGAAACTTTACCGCGCGTAGCTTGACGCACGCCTGCTAGAATTTTAAGCAATGTACTCTTGCCGGCACCATTCTTGCCCATCAAGGCAATACGGTCTTTTTCGTTAATCTGAAAGGAAATGTCTTTGAAAAGGGTGGTACCGCCAAATTCAACGGTCAAGCCATCAACTGAAATCATGAGTTATAGGGAATGAGTGTGTAAAATCGAAGGTGTGAGAAGAAGAGAAGATAGACAATCCTTCTCTCAGTCGTGAGCAATAGAAATCTTTTTAGAGTCAAGTAATGTCAAGAGTTCTTGACAAGATAGGTCAACCAGTTTTTATAAAATTGCAAAGCAGCAGTACGCCATGAAAAAATGATTCCACAATCGGGATTATCGTTGTGATAGTAGTTTTCGGGTACCTGAATGGGTAGCCCTTTAGAAAGGTCACGGCGATATTCACCGTCAAGCGTGAAAGGCTCATATTCGAGATGGCCGATTGCAAAAACCTGCCGGCGTGCATCATCGACAAGGATTCCCATTTGAGACTTACCTCCCCCTGCAAGTACCTGCACATTAGGAGGGAGTTCACCGTGCAAGACCTCAGTGTGTCGACTGTGTGGCATAGGGAATTCCTTTCCTAAGTCTTTCATGAGCAAATGTTCGGAACAATAAACGCTTTGTGGAAAGACACCAAACATCTTGGCAGAAAGCGGATGTTTTTGTACACCATAATAAAAATAGAGTGCTGCCTGAGCAGCCCAACAGATGTTAAGTGTAGAGACGACGTGAGTACTACTCCACTCCATCAAGTGGCAGAGTTTATCCCAATAATACACGTCTTCGAAGGGAATGTTTTCAAGAGGTGCTCCTGTGATAATGAGGCCGTCAACTTTCTGTTGCCATATTGTTCCATCAAGATCCTGATAATGCGCTTCAATATAGGCTTGAGGAGTGGATTTGTAAGTCTGCCCAGGAAATTTAACAAGCGTAAGTTGTACATCAATACCCGATGCAGCAAGCATTCTACAGAGGTCGAGCTCCGTAGCGCATTTGAGTGGCATAAGGTTAAGTAGCCAAACTTGAAGGGCACGTTTGGGAGAGCCTTGGCAAATTGGTAGTCCTTCTGCCTGAAGCGTCTCTATGGCAGGAAGGTCAGTGTTGAGATAGAGCATAGAGGATTGGCAAAATCGAGAAAAAGCACAGCAATTATAGTGATGAGCGCACTGCACCATAGGGCGCCGCTGTAATGATACAGCCCAAGAAGAACAGGCAAAGATTGTTGCTCCATTCACCATAGAGAATATAGAGATGTTCAAGAGCGACAACTGCTACCAAAATATGGGTAAGGAGAAACATGAAAAAAAAGAATATAGATATGAACTTCCGCGAATGTTCATTCCTACGTAGCGAAAATAATTTCGGCAAGAGGAAGAACATTCGCGGTGATTCGTATAGTCAAAAGATAAGGAGATTCGTTAAAGCGGTTACCAAATGTCTACGCGGTCTTTCGGAGCAATATAGAGTTTATCTCCCTTCTTTATATTAAACGCCTTGTACCATGCAGGAATTTGAGGTAAGGCTCCATTTACACGCCAACGACCAGGTGAGTGAGGGTCGGTTTTGACGAGGTTACGAAGAGCTTCATCACGCGTATTGCAAGCCCACACTAAGGCGTAGCTGATGAAGAAGCGTTGTTCAGGAGTGAGACCATCTACGGTAGTAAGAGGACGCTGTTTCATCGCATTTTGGAATGCCTGAAAAGCGACTTTCAAACCACCATGGTCGGCAATATTTTCACCACAGGTGAGTGCACCATTGGCATGCAGACCGGGAAGTACTTCAATCTTGTCGAAGAATTTTACCATACGGTCGGTGCGTGCCTTAAAGTTTTTATTGTCTTGTTCTGTCCACCAATTACGAAGATTTCCGTCCTTGTCAAACTGTGCTCCTTGGTCGTCAAAACCGTGCGTCATTTCATGCCCGATCACAACACCAATAGCCCCATAGTTGGCTGCATCGTCAGCTTCTGCATTGAAGAAAGGAGGTTGTAAAATACCTGCTGGGAAACAAATCTCGTTGGTCGTTGGGTTATAATAAGCATTGATTGTTTGCGGAGTCATACCCCACTCGTGAATATCAACGGGTTTGTTGACCCGCTTTTGAATATAGTAATCACTCTCAAACGCAGTAGCACGTGCCAGATTCTCGTAGTAAGAGAGATTTTCATCAATGTTCAGCCTCTCGTAGCTGCGCCATTGGTCAGGATAACCGATTTTGACATAGAAACTGTTAAGCTTTTCATGAGCTTGCTGCTTGGTTTCTGCACTCATCCATGTCTGTTGATCAATGCGTTCGCCAAGTGCCACCTGCAGGTTCTTAACCAATTCAAGCATACGTTTTTTGGAAGATTCCGGAAAATACTTTTCGGCATAAATTTTACCGATGGCCATTCCCAAAACACTTTCCACTGCACCTACAGCACGCTTCCAACGTGGACGATCTTGCTGACTGCCTTGCATTGTTCGACCAAAGAAGTTAAACGTCGCTGCACGGAAATCATCGCTCAGTGCACTCGAAGCATCATTGATGACATTAAATGCAAGATAGGCCTTGAGGTCGTCGAGTGAAGTTTCAGCGAAAATCTTTTCTACTTCGTGGATGGGTTCAGGCTGATTGACAGACACTTCTTTCACTGCGGGAATGCCCTGCAATAGGAACACCGTGCTCCAGTCAATACCCGGAAAGTTCTTGACGAGCTCAAGATAGCTCATCTTGTGGTAGTTGCCCTCTACATCACGAAGTTTTGTTGCAGAGTAAGAAGCTTTCGCGATGCGTGTTTCGATAGCCAATACAGCCTCCATCTTCTTTTGGGCTGTAGCAGCGTCATCACCCGTCATCGTGAAGAGTTGCTTAATGTATTCCTTATAGGCATTACGTATTTTAAGCGTAGCCTCATCGTTTTCAAGATAGTAGTCGCGCTCTCCCAAAGTAATACCTCCTTGGTTGATTTGCACAAGATTCATCTTTGCATTCTTCAAGTCGGCATCACAACCAATCCCCATAAAAGCAGACACACCTTGCCGTCCCAACTCGTTAACGAGATGCAAATAGGCCTGTTTATCCTCGGTCTTTGCTACACGTTCAAGCAAAGGTTTGATGGGAGTGAAGCCTTCACGATTGCGGCGTACACTATCCATTGCCAAACGATAGAGGGCACCGACTTTTTGCTCAAGTGTACCGGGTTCGGCTCTCTTGGCTGCCATCTCTTCAATGAGCGATTTAAGACGATTACGATTCATCTCATCAAGTGCATTAAATTGCCCATAACGTGAGAATTCAGGAGTAAGAGGATGGGCTTTCATCCAGCCTCCACCGGCATACTCAAAGAAATCTGTACCAGGCTTGACAGCAAAATTCATATTGACTTTATCAATGCCGGTTGTCAGACCTTGAGCAAAAGTAGTGGTGACAGTGAGTGCCATCATAGGAAAAAGGTGTTTTAGTTTCATATCTATAATATTTTAGTATAGGGTCTATTTGAGCTATTTCGCCAGAAATTCAAAAGTGAATAATTAGAAATTTATTGCTGAATGGTCACTTTTGAAGCACCTGTACACTATCCACTTTCAGGCGTGCTTTCAGCCATTGCTGCATTTTCTGTCTTTCATTCCGAGCAAGAGTTCCGTTTGTGCCAATCAATGCCAGCACAGTTTTTACATTGGCCACGCTGTCTTCTTTCATCTTGCTCTCCGTTAGTTGAGTCAATCCTAAGGAAGCAACATTGGCAAAGAGAGGTCGCATTTCTTGTAGAATTACCGGAGTGCTTTGCTCAATACTTTGATAGTATTTCAGTTGTTGTTGAAGGCCTTCTATCTGTGCATTTTGTTTAGCCATCTGCTCCTGCGTCATGGTCTGTTGTTTAGCGAAGGTAGTCCCTTGTTGTAGCATCAAACTATCGCTTGCCGTTCCTTGAATGAAGTGTAGTTGATACTTCTCAAGATGATACGCTTTCAGTTGGTTTTGCGAACTGACCTGCTGTGATTTTGTAATTTCTTTCCCAACGGCTACAATGCTAATTATTTTGTTCTTGTCATCAATCATCTGTGATAAAATATAAGTACCAGGGAAGTTGAGTTCAGCTTTAACAAATTGTTGGATTCGACGTTCTGAGATGCTGTCTTTAATAATATTGAATGTAATGTAAGTGGCCGGCAACATCGTCAACACAACCACCGCAATGATATATTTTCTCACCTTGCCAAAGCGTACCTTATCCATCTCTGCTTTGGGGGCAAAATTCATTAAACGGACACCCAAAAAAGTGGCCAAACCAATAAAAACAGTATTGATGAAGAACAAATAGAAAGCTCCAAAGAAAAAAGAAGCTTGTCCTGTTGCCAAGCCATATCCAGCTGTACACAACGGAGGCATCAAAGCCGTAGCAATCGCTACACCAGGTAACACGTTCCCACCACGTCCTTTCATAGAGAGAGCGAGAATACCAGCCGCCCCACCAAACAAAGCTATTAAGATATCGTAAATCGTAGGAGAAGTACGCGCCAACAATTCACTTTGTGCTTCATTGAGGGGAGTGATATAGAAGTAAACCGTAGCCGTCAGTACACTGATTAGTGTTGCTGCAGCCAAATTACGAAACGACTGCTTCAGTAATTCCAAATCATTGATAGCAATGGCCAACCCTAATCCAATGATTGGTCCCATCAATGGTGAAATAAGCATCGCACCGATAATGACAGCTGTAGAATTGACATTCAACCCCAGCGAAGCAATGAAAATTGCAAAAATCAGAACCCATGAATTGGCTCCTCGGAAATTGACACTTTCACGTATCTGTGCAATTACAACATCTTCATCATCCCTCTGAAAGGAAAGGTCAAAATAACTTTTTATGGTGGTCCAAATTGAAATAAGAATAGATGACATAGCTGTTTCGGAATAAAATAAAAATACTTTTTATTAAATAGGTTTTATAAATCAATTTGATAGTTTGAGTTACGAGTTCCATCAAGTCGGATTTAGTTCAAAGCTTCTACAGCAAGCCCCCAAGCCTCCTCGACCTCACCGAGTCGTTTACGCAATTCACCATGACGTGTACAAAGTTCAAGATTCGCGGCTCCTTCCGGGGTTGAGAGTTCACTTTCGATATCCGCTATTTCTTGTTCCAAACGCTCCAATTCTTTTTCTGCGTCTTTTACAGCTTGCTCTAATTTGCGCCGAACTTTCGCTTGTTCCTTCTGTTCAGCATAGGACAGTGCTCCTTCTGAGGGAGTATCTAAACTTTTGCTGACAGAAACGCCTGCTGAAGGAGATGTTCCTCCATTCACGATATTTGCGGAAAGGTTATCAAGACTTTCGACATCTTTTTTTTGCAGGAAGTCATAAATACCTCCCAGCCACTCACGCACTTTACCTCCTCCAAACTCATAGACTTTTGTCACCAATCCGTCCAAGAATTCGCGGTCGTGGCTGACTACAATTACGGTACCGTCAAAAGCTAAAACAGCCTCTTTCAGTACATCTTTTGTGCGCATATCAAGATGATTCGTTGGCTCGTCCAAGATAAGGAGATTGACAGGCTCTAATAAGAGTTTAATCATGGCTAAACGACTACGCTCTCCTCCTGACAAAACTTTTACCTTTTTCTCTGAAGCTTCACCACCAAACATAAATGCGCCAAGAATATCACGTATTTTAGTACGAATTTCACCCTTAGCCACCTGGTCAATGGTATCAAACACGGTAAGTTCATCGTCCAATAGCTGAGCTTGATTTTGGGCATAATAGCCTATTTCGACATTGTGGCCGATTTTCAAGTTGCCATCGTGCGTTATTTCCTCCATAATGCACTTCACCAAGGTCGACTTTCCTTCGCCGTTTTTTCCAACAAAAGCGACTTTCTCTCCACGTTTTATGGTAAGATTAACACCGGAAAAGACAGTATGCTGCCCATAACTTTTTCCTACTTCCTCGCAAATAATGGGATAGTCGCCCGCTCGTGAACAAGGAGGGAATTTCAAGTGCAACTGGGCCGTATCCACCTCATCCACTTCAATGGGTACTATCTTTTCAAGCTGTTTAATACGACTTTGCACCTGGACGGCTTTTGTCGGTTTATAACGAAATCGCTCAATAAAGTCACGAATATCAGCCATTTCCTTTTGCTGATTTTCATAGGCTCGGAGCTGACTCTCACGACGTTCGGCACGAAGTTGTACATACTCATTGTAAGACACACGATAGTCAATGACTTTCCCACACGAAATCTCAAGAGTGCGGTTCGTCACATTATTGATAAACGCACGATCATGGCTGACAAGCATCACTGCTCCCGCACTTTTGACCAAAAATTGTTCGAGCCAGCGAATACTCTCTATGTCAAGGTGATTGGTTGGCTCGTCAAGCAGCAACACATCGTGATGAGCAAGGAGGAGTTTTGCCAATTCGATACGCATACGCCACCCGCCAGAAAATTCTCTTGTCGGACGCTCGAAATCGGTGCGTAAAAAACCCAATCCCATCAGCGTACGCTCTATTTCGGCCTGGTAGTTTTGCGCACCCATCATTTGTAGGCGTTCGCTTTCTCGAGTGAAAGCCTCAACCAACTCCATGTAGTCGGTAGTTTCATAATCCGTTCGGTCCGCCAGTTCTTGATTAAGTTGCTCCACATGAGTGCGCAATTCATGGATGTGGCTGAATGCCTTTTCCACTTCCGCAATCAGTGTAGTATCATCGCTCAACACCATAACTTGTGGTAGATACCCCACACTCACATCACGCTGTACTGCCACTGTTCCTTCGCTTGGCTGTCGCAAGCCAGCAATAATTTTGAGCATCGTACTTTTTCCCGCTCCGTTTTTACCAACAAGAGCGATACGATCACGCTTGTTGAGCACAAAACTCACGTCCGAAAAAAGGGGGCGTGTCGAAAATTCTATTTTGAGATGTTCTACCGAAATCATTATATGCTATTTATCTGCAAAGGTAAGAAAAAAAACGATAGATGCCAATTTTTTATTTGACGCTTACTCAAGTACTTCTGTTTATTTTTGCACTTTCAAGATTATAGTTGCTCAGTAAAATTTAGGAGGTAAAAAAATGGAGCAAGAACTCCTCGTACTTTGCAAAAGAACTACCCATATCCGCTAAACTCCAAAACGGCAAAAATACCAGCTAAAAGCCCTATTCTAAGGGGATTTAGACTGGTATTTTTGCCGTTTTGAAATTTAGCGGACAGCAATAGCTATCAATATAATAGGCAGTTTCATTAGGTAGCCGTTTTACTACCCTATTCTTATCTTATGTTTGAGGAATGAACTGTCTTACGCGGGTTGATACTATACGCATAGATGGTCGCAAATATCTATTTATGCTTAAATTTTCAGATTAAAATAAAATAAAAGCCCCATCTCTAAATGGTGTTACTCTTTTAATTTTGCAGCAACCAAGCATCGGGATGCGTGCTGCGGAGTTGGTTGCGACTTTGTGCGGCTTGGGCTTTGTCATCAAATGAAGAAGCCACAACACGGAACCAACCGGTATGTCCATTGATTGTTTCGTTAGTCTTCACAACGCGTGCAGCAAAACCACGATTACGCAATGTTGTCATTACTCCCTCAGCATTAGTCTGATTGATGAAGCTACCCACAACAACACTATAAGTCTTGAGCGGTTCACCATTGATGACCGTTACGCCGCCGGAAATAGTACGTACGGGCGTATCGTCAACAACCACAGGAGTAGTGACCACAGGAGTAACCTCTTGCCTGGGGGCTACAGTTACAGCCTGCGTATTGTTTTGCTGTTCCTTGGCACGAGCGGCTTCATAAGCTTTTCGGTAGGCGCTTTCTTGAGAGCCACAAGAGGAGAGAGAAGCCACAGCGGCACAAAGAGAAAAAGCGAGAATAATGTGATTCTTCATGTTGAAAATGACTTTTATGCGATGATAATGATATTGTGTCTACAATAGGGTTATTCTTCTCCCTTACTCTAAGCAACACTCACTTAGTGGAGAGGATTTAATGTGGCAAAGATACGATGAAAATCCTATTTAAGGTCAATAAAAGGCAAAAAAAAAATTAAACTTCCCACTTTTGAATGAGTTTACTCTCTTTTCTCAAATAAAAGTGCTATTTTTGAAGTCGAAAAAATTATTAACCCCTAACATTCAACTATTATGAAAGGTTTAAGCATTCTTGCAGCATTTCTCGGTGGTGCCGCTGTTGGCGCCGCTTGTGGTATCCTCTTCGCCCCCGAGCGTGGTGAAGACACTCGTTCACGTATTGCCGAAGCTATCCGTAAGCGTGGCATCAAACTCAACGGCAAAGAACTCGAAAATTTAGTCGATGACATAGCCGATGAACTTAATGTTTCTAACGTATAATTCTTGACCGTGTTTTCAAACGATAAGAACATTGAAGCCTTGGCACGTTTGATAAAAAATGTCAAACGCTACGGCGAATTACGTTGGGAGAGTCTGCAGCTCGACTTTGTGAGCAAAATGACCCTTTTAGCCACCTCTCTCATCCTGGGAGCTGTGATTTTTGGTATCGCAGCATTGGTTGTTGTGTTCTTGTCCTTTGCGGCTGTTCACTTTTTGGCATCACACGTCGGAGGATTGGCGACGGCTTATCTTATCGTTGCAGTCGGCTATGTTGCTTTGGCTTTTTTTGCCTATATTTTACGGCGCCGTTTCCTGCTCAATCCGATAGCCCGCCTTTTGGAAGATCTCTTTCTCAATAACAGCGATAGTACAGAACATACTTCCACCTCTCACACCCGTCACTCAGAGCAACGTGGAAATGTTTATGACGATTTTTTAGATTGAACGCCCATGCCTACTTCATCTCCACTGGCTACACTGAAAGCACGTCGTGCTGCCGTAGAACAAGAACTACGTCAAGTAGAGGAACGGATTGCAAAGGATTACGTTTATCTAACAACCCCTCCTCCACCAACAGACAATCGATTTGAAAACATGCTTAGCGTTGCCTCGCGAGCTTGGTTTTTGGCTGACGGTGTTATTACAGGCTATAAGCTCTTCCGTCGCTTGAATGGACTGACCAGTCTCTTTCGCCGCAAGAAAAGCAAGCGTTAAGGCACTCCTTGACTACTAAGGAAGCCCTTGCAAATTGGCGAGGGCTTTTTTAATGGCTGAACTCCTCTATCAACAGTTTTTTCAACTTTCACAGGAGAAATACCCCTACCCTGCTCTTTCCCTTTCAGCACCTTTATTTCGGGAGAAAATTTACCTCAGAGGTAGTTTTATTTTTCTCAGAGCCGGAAAAAACTATCTCTGAGGTAAATAAAACTACTTCCTATCTTTTTTCTCTACCCACTGTAACCTTCTGTCTGACCAACCTCTATTCATGCGCTTTACATCACTTTTTATCGGCCTTTTCTGCCTCATAGGCAGCACCCTTTCTCTCTCAGCCCAATCTTTTAATATCATCCCCACCCCGGCTCACATCACAGCTGGTCAGGGTTCTTTTTCACTCTCACGCGATACGCCGGTGATGGTGCAAACACCCATCGCCACGACGGCAGCTCAGTATCTGACCCAAAAAGTCAATCGAGCTACAGGATTTTCGCTCCACCCAACGACCGGGAGAAGCAAAAAATCTGGAATTGTATTGCGTCTATCATCCACCTCACTACCTACCGAAGGATATGCCCTTCGTGTGACCAGACGCGCTATTGAGATTGAAGCCAACGATGCTGCTGGATTCTTTTATGGTGTGCAGACACTGCTCCAACTTCTCCCGCCTGCGGTAGAAGGAGAACGCACAGCCGTGGGCATTTCGGGTTGGGAGGTTCCTGCGGTGAGCATTGAGGACGCTCCTCGCTTCGCCTATCGTGGTGTGATGCTTGATCCGTGTCGCCATTTTTTGAGTGTGGAAGAAGTAAAACGTGAAATTGATCTTCTCTCTTCCTATAAAATCAACCGCTTGCATTGGCACTTGACCGACGACCAAGGGTGGCGGATTGAAATTAAGAAATATCCGCAACTCACCTCTATCGGTGCTTGGCGTACCGAGGTGGATGGCACACGCCATGGTGGTTACTACACCCAAGAAGAAGTACGTGAAGTGGTGGCCTATGCCGCTGCACACGCTATGGAAATAGTCCCTGAACTCGAAGTTCCCGGGCATGAGTTGGCCGCTATTGCTGCCCTACCCGAACTCTCTTGCAAAGGAGTGCCCACCACACCACGCACCATTTGGGGGGTAGAAGAGACCGTTATGTGTCCGGGTAAAGAAACCATGTTCAATTTCTTGCGTGATGTCATTGATGAGATGACTGCTCTCTTTCCTTCTCCGCTTTTCCATATTGGAGGAGATGAGTGTCCACGCCTCGAATGGGCAGCCTGTCCTCAGTGTCAACAACGTATGAAGAGCTTGGGATACACCCGAGAAGCTCAGCTCCAATCTTACGTTGTGGAACGCGTGGCTCGCTATCTAAAGGAAAAAGGAAAGACTCCCATCGGGTGGGATGAAGTGCTTGAAGGCGGGCATCTCCCTAAAGAGGTCGTTGTGATGTCATGGCGTGGTGTAGAAGGTGCTACGGAAGCCGTCAAAGCCGGTCATCCTGTCATATTATCGCCTGCCAGTGATGGTTATTATCTCGACTATCTTCAAGGTGATCTTGTTACTGAACCGATTGCTTTCAGTGTCTATGGTGACCTGCGTATGACTTACAGCCTTGATCCGGTAGCGGCGTCGCAGGCCGGCGAAGCACAGCGATCTTTGGTGATGGGAGTACAAGGCAACTGCTGGAGTGAATACATCCACAATCCTCAACATCTCGAATACAAAATCTTTCCCCGTGCTTTAGCCTTGGCCGAGGTGGGCTGGTCACCGCAAAACAAGCGCAATTTCTCCGATTTCTGCAAGCGACTTGATGGCGACGCGGCTTTGCGCCTGCAAGCCCGTGGTGTGAACTTCCACATCCCTCTCCCCGAGCAGCCGGGGAAGAAGCAAGGCGAATGGGTGTCATGCAACAAGATTGTGTTTATGGGGGACAGCACGACTCTCTCCCTCACCAGCACCCGCCCGCTCGATATTGTCTACACCCTCGATGGAAGTCAGCCTTCCGCCCGTTCTCCACGCTACACAGCCCCCATCGTCCTCCGCGACACGCGTCAGGTGCGCACGCGCTGCGTATTGCCTTGCGGTATTTTAGGACCAGAACGGATTATAAATGTCCTTCGCGAAACCCCTCGCCCAGCGCTTCCCTCGACAACAAAGTCTCAAAGCATCAGCGTGCGTTATGCCCAAGGGGAGTTTACTTATGCTAATGCTGCACAAGCCTCTTTTGACCGCGACACAGTGGTGAACACCTTTGAGGAGGTTACACGTCTCACACACTTACCTAAAAATATGCGTGGTGTACAGCATTATGCTGCTATGGCAGAAGGCACCATCGACATTCCTGCTGACGGAGTCTACGAGTGGACAACCCACAATGCCTGTCTTTGGGTGGATGATGAGTTGGTGGTTGACAACCGCGCAGTCTTTGTTCCCCGCAACTGTCTCCAACCTGCCCAAATCGCTCTCCGTGCGGGTCGTCATCGTCTGCGCACCCTCTTCGTTGGCGGAATTTTCCAAGGTTGGCCAACCTATTGGGATGAAGGCTTCATCCGTTTCCGCAAAATTGATTCTTCCAAAGATTGGCAACATGTTGTACCTACGAAAAATAACGATTGAGAACATCACAAGGCTACACCTTTGCTTCACTACGGGTAAGAACCCTAAAACAGTTGGAGAAATTATTGAGGTAGTTTGACTTTGACAAGGGAAAGAATAAAGGAGATAAATGGACACTTCGCATTAGAGAAGGGGTGAGTTACTTAAATTTGAGTACCTGCATAAATGAAAATAACAACCAAACTTACTTTTTGAGCAGAAAAAGTTGGCTGTTTCGAAAAGTGTTTGTAAATTGCACTCGATTTGACAAGACGAGATAGCATTTCCCGCATAAGTCGATGTATCTTGTCTGAAAAACACGAATAGATGCTCATCTATTTATTCTTTATTTCCATTATTCTAAAGGTCACTATAAACTGTCCATTCAGTATTTAGACCAACCTTCTAAATCTTTACCGTTATGAAAGTGTACAACTCTCAAGACATCAAAAACATTGCCCTTCTCGGCAATGACGGCTCTGGTAAAACAACCCTCACCGAGAGCCTACTTTATCATGCCGGCTCCCTAAAACGCCGTGGCCGCATCACAATGAAAAATACTGTTTCTGACTACTTCCCGGTAGAACAAGAATATGGTTACTCGGTGTTCGCCACGGCTTTTCATGTAGAGTGGAAAGGGAAAAAACTCAATATTATTGATTGCCCGGGTTCGGATGATTTCGTGGGGGCCGCTATGACGGCATTAAATGTAACCGATACAGCAGTTTTGCTTATCAATGGTGGATTTGGGCATGAAGTGGGTACGCAAAACCACTTTCGTTACACCGAAAAACTGGGAAAACCGGTCATCTTTCTCGTCAATCAATTGGACAGTGAAAGCTGCGACTACGAAGCCATCGTTGAAGATTTGCAAGGCATCTATGGCCCAAAAGTTGTACCGGTTCAATATCCTATCAATACAGGCACAAACTTTAATGCGCTGATTGATGTCATTTTGATGAAGAAACTTTCGTGGTCAGCAGAAGGAGGAGAGCCAACGATTGAAGAAATTCCGATGGAAGAGCGAAATCGTGCGGAAGAGATGCATAAAGCACTTGTTGAGGCCGCTGCTGAGAATGACGAAACCTTGATGGAGAAGTTCTTCGAGACCGATCATCTTTCTGAAGATGAGATGCGTGAAGGAATACGCAAAGGAATGGTGACACGCAGTATTTTCCCCGTATTTTGCGTATGTGCCGGTAAAGATATGGGAGTAGGACGCTTGATGGAATTCTTGGGCAATGTTGTACCGTTTGTCAATGAGATGCCTAAAGTACACAACACTCGAGGTGAAGAGGTGGCTCCACTCGAAGAAGGACCTACAAGTGTATACTTCTTTAAAACCGGGGTAGAACCACACATTGGTGAAGTGCAATACTTCAAAGTGATGAGTGGTATTCTGCGCGAAGGAGATGATTTAACCAATGCTGATCGCGGTTCAAAAGAACGTATGGCACAATTATTTGTTTGCTCTGGTGCCCAGCGTGATAAAGTGGAACAACTCTCTGCAGGTGATATTGGCTGTACAGTAAAACTCAAAGACGTGCGTACCGGGAATACCCTCAATAGCAAAGAATGCGACAACCGTTTCAATTTTATCAAATATCCTAATTCTAAATTTACACGTGCTATTCGTGCGGTCAATGAAGCCGACACAGAGAAAATGATGGCTGCACTCAATCGTATGCGTCAAGAAGATCCCACTTGGGACGTGGAGCAGAGTAAAGAGTTGCGTCAGATTCTCGTACATGGCCAAGGAGAATTCCATCTCCGCACCTTGAAGTGGATGCTTGAGAATATCGATAAGATTCCGGTAGAGTATTATCAACAGCGCATCCCTTATAGAGAAACCATCACAAAACCAGCTCGTGCAGATTATCGTCACAAAAAACAATCAGGTGGCGCAGGTCAGTTTGGCGAGGTACACCTTATCGTAGAACCCTATTATGAAGGAATGCCTGAGCCAACGACTTATACTTTTGGTGGACAAGAATATCGGATTACTCCGCGTGGAAAGGAAGAAATCAGCCTTGAATGGGGAGGTAAACTTGTATTTATCAATAGTGTGGTGGGCGGTGCCATTGATGCGCGCTTTATGCCAGCCATCTTAAAAGGGGTGATGAGTCGTATGGAACAAGGTCCTTTGACAGGTTCCTATGCTCGTGACGTTCGTGTTATCGTATATGATGGAAAAATGCATCCTGTCGATAGCAATGAAATATCCTTTATGCTTGCCGGGCGTAATGCATTCTCACAAGCTTTCCGCGAAGCCGGTCCAAAAATCCTTGAACCCATTTATGACGTAGAGGTGTTTGTTCCTGCCGATAAGATGGGCGACGTGATGAGTGACCTACAAGGTCGACGAGGTATGATTATCGGTATGAGCAGCGAAAATGGTTATGAAAAATTGCAAGCCAAAGTACCACTCAAAGAAATGAGTACCTATGCCACGGCTTTGTCAAGTATCACGGGTGGGCGTGCAAGTTTCATTATGAAGTTTGCCAGCTATGAGCTCGTTCCTTCAGATATTCAAACAAAACTCGTCAGCGAATTAGAACAGAAAGACGAAGAATAATAGCAATTAGCCTCCCTCTGAAAAACACCTTTAAGCGGGAAGTCGTTAATCAACGGCTTCTCGCTTATCATTTGATAGGTGTAACTTCAAAAATCGAAGGTATTCTCTGTTATTATTGTCTAGTAAAATTGGTAGGTAGAAAGTCGAAGCCAAATCCTTTTGTGATATTTCCGTTTTGAAGTTTACCGGACAGCAATATTTTTTAATATAATGATAAGTACAGACGAAAGAATAAGTACAATGCCTATGAGTATAGTGAGAGTTATTTTTTCGCCCAAAAGACAAGCCCCAACAAGGATAGCTGTAACAGGTTCAAGAGCTCCGAGTACAGAAGCCATCGTAGGCCCTATCAGTTGGGTTGCATAGACCAGAGAAAGATTAGTTACTACAGTGCAAATGAATGACAAACCGATGAGATAAATCCATCCTTGAATGGTGGGAAAAAGAGTGTATCTCCGAGATAAATCGAAATCGGCTTGTTCGTAGAACACAAATGCAGCAAAGATAAAAGCTCCAATGCTCATCACATAAAATGTGAGTTTTACAACATTCATGCTTGAAACGCGAGAGTGGTTGGCTCGAATC
Organism: uncultured Alloprevotella sp.; assembly: GCA_963544845.1. Lineage (GTDB taxonomy): Bacteria > Bacteroidota > Bacteroidia > Bacteroidales > Bacteroidaceae > Alloprevotella. Next base: position 10,832 of record CAUUGL010000007.1, on the reverse strand, counting down.
AAATAAAACGCGAAACATAGTGCAGATATGAGTTCCAGTACTATACCAATCAAAGCTATGCTACCCGTTCCTGACGAAGAGAGCATCCCTACACCGAGCACGGCCATACCCACTGCAAGAAATGTAGAGATACGACGGCGCTCATGAAAAAAAGTCATCATCAACAAGGCTGTCATCACTGGATACATAAAGTGGAGTGTCGTGGCTACTCCGCTATTCATATAGGGGTATCCCGCGATAAGAAAAAGGGCTGCACCATCACTCAAAAAAGCTAAAAAGGTGAGACGCACAAATTCAGGGAAAGTGATACGAAAAGAGATGCGCCGTATTAACATCACACAGGCTACTACAAGAGCTGATAGACCAAAGCGGTAGAACAATATCGTGGATGAAGACATTGCAAAACTACCTCCTTCAGTCGTTTGTAGAGGCTTGGTGAAGAGAGGGATAAAGCCATAACATACAGCTGCAAGTAGTCCTAAGATAACACCGAGGGTTCCTTTGTTTCGCATAGGTATACAAAGAAGTAAATATATTATTGTTTCAAGTTTGTATGACGACTACGCTTCACGTAAGAAGTCAAGAGCATCATCAATGAGAGAGTCATCAACCGTTTGATCAATAAGGATTTCACCTATATTAGATAAAAGAGTGAAGCGAATACTCCCCATTACATTCTTTTTATCATGAAGCATGATTGCGCGCAAACGTTCGTAGTCGTGGCAACTAATGGAAGGTCGTCCATAAAAGTCAATGATATATCGTGTCGTTTTGTGGAGCACCTCAGTAGAGAAGCCAGTTTGGGCAGCACTCATAAACAACTCACATACCATTCCCCAAGCGACAGCATAACCATGAAGGACTGGGCGATGGGTCTCTATGAAAAAACTCTCCAAAGCATGTCCTACTGTATGTCCTAGGTTGAGGGCCTTCCGAATACCTTTTTCGTGGGGGTCTTGGAGGACGATATCTTGCTTGCACACAATACTCTCACGTACCAATTCTTGCAACACGTCAAAGTCAGGATTTGAAAGATCGAATTCGAGATGCCGTGCCCAGCATTCGGTGTTGGTGAGAAGCGAATGTTTGAGCATCTCTGCATAACCAGAACGTAAATTCTCAGTATCAAGGCTGTGTAGAAGTTCTGTACACACAATTACTTTTTCCGCATCTGAGAAGCAACCCAACTCATTTTTTAGTCCTCCGAAATTGATTCCGGTTTTCCCACCAACGGCAGCATCGACCATGGCCAATAATGTCGTAGGGATATTGATAAAGCGAATACCACGCTTAAAAGTAGCAGCAGCAAAGCCTCCAAGATCGGTGACCATCCCTCCTCCGAGATTGATGAGTAAGGAATGACGTGTAGCTTTTGATTGCTGCAACCCTTCCCATACCTTCGTAAGGGTATCAATCGTCTTGTGAGTGTCTGTAGAAGGGATGACAATGTCATACGCATCAGCTAAGCTATCTCCTAATAATGAACGGCAATGCCGATGGGTAGTTTGATCTGTAAGAACAACAATGCGGTCGGGGGCAGGGGCTGTGGATAAAAGACCGGGTAAGAGTTCAGAAAGAGTCGTTGTGTAGAGAACCTGTTGCATAGTAGCAATCACTGAAAGATGGAAAACAAAAGAAATCAAGCTCCTGCTTCAAAGGTTTCAAAAGCTTGTCTATATTGAATAGGAACCTCAGCTGTCTCTTTTGTGTGTAAATTGATGCATACCATTACGGTTTCACCTTTGCAAACAATGCGACCTGTTACCTGATTACGCGCCTGTTGTATCAGCGTAAAACTTTTGGTACCGATATGGCTGACACGCGTTTCGACTACTATCTCATCACCATAATGAATCGGTTCGATGAAGTCAAAGGATATGTGAGCAACAATAAATACCACATCTTGTAAGCGAAAGTCACATTGCAAAACGTCGGCAAAATAGCTCTCTTTACCTAAATCATAGTAAGAGGCATAGACATTATTGTTTACATGATTGTAGGCATCCAAATCGTTGAAACGAATTTGAATAGGAGTTTTATGGCGGAATACTTCAGTCATTGTAATATTTTTTTGTTGTTTTAGCTTTCCCCTCTATAGTCATTGATTGCTCATCTTAATCCACAATCACGTCCAACAGCAGCACAGCGATGGTAGTTAGGGCACAACAACATTGTTTCCTCATCAAGTGTGCATAAGTCGCGAAGTGCATAAATAGAATGCTCTTCATCGGTTAAATGTATACCTACCGAAGCAAACAAGTGATTGCGTGCGTCAATAATACGAATGGCCTCTTGGCAGTAATCGGGCATACCACCAGAAGAACGAATTACCGATTCTATATAACTAAGAAGTGCAGTAATAAAGTCCTCAAGTTCGGAATTCATAGAAAAAGAAATTACATTAGAAAAAGAGAGAAACCAAACACCTCAGCGTAAAAGTATTTTGACAAAATAATCAAATTTCGTTTCAAGACGTGAGAGCTCATAAGGAGCAAGCTGTAAAGAAAAAATGCCGGGCAAAGCTGAAAGACCGAAATAATCTCTGAGAATACACGCCATATTATATGATTTTTTATCACCAATACGAATAAGCTCCACGGCAAATCGACGAATAAGTGGTAGATCGTGATCAACCTCTTTGAGCATACGGAAGAATAAAAACAAAGCAACAGGCGAGTTGATACGCAGCAGGAACATGGCACGTGCAATGAGCGGCTCCTGCGAGAAGGAAAAGCGCTGCAGCATCCTCTCCATGGCTTCGGGGGTAGAAACGAGGGGCAAGAAAGCTTCAAGAGTTTTTCTACAATCGATATTCGTCGCTACCTCTGTTGCAAAATACACAAATTCCTCATTCTCAAAGGAAAGAGGTTGCACTTGATGGCGTGCTATAGCAGCTTTGAGAAGTGTACCAAGATAAGCACGAGCGTTGTCAGTGTTGAGAACGAGAAAAAAATGCCAAAAGCCAGCCTCGTCCACATTCTCCCAGCACTTGAAATCACTCATCACAATCCCTGCAGCACGAAAATCTGCATTGCGTAAAGATTTGAGATAGTCAAGCAGCCCTTCAGGGTTATGTAGAGAAATGAAAGTCGAGATTTGCGAGCGGAGATGAGTAGTAGGACGAGGAGTGAGCATTTAGCCTAATAAGTTGATGTTCAAATTAAATGTAATTCTTTACCCCTTTAGTTCAAGTAACACTACATTCTCCACATGATGTGTTTGAGGGAACATATCGACAGGCTGCACAGCAACAACACGGTATTTTACGTCCAAAAGTTGGAGATCGCGTGCTTGAGTAGCAGGATTGCAGGACACATAGACAATTCGTTGTGGAGCTGCATTCAAAATAACACTCACCACGTCTGCGTGCATACCGGCACGAGGTGGGTCAGTAATAATGACATCGGGCCGACCATGTTCGTCAATGAAAGCATCGGTCAAAATGTCCTTCATATCACCAGCATAGAAGAGTGTCTTTGTTTCCAAACCATTAAGGGAAGCATTGACTTTGGCATCTGCAATAGCTTCAGGCACATATTCAATACCTACAACAAAGCGTGCCTGTTTCGCTACGAAGTTGGCAATCGTTCCCGTTCCCGTATAAAGGTCATAAACGAGTTCATTACCTGTTAGTCCTGCAAAATCGCGCGTAATCTTATATAGCTCGTAGGCCTGTTCCGAGTTAGTTTGGTAGAAACTCTTTGGTCCAACTTTGAAACGCAAGCCTTCCATTTCTTCATAAATAAAGTCCGTGCCGGCATAAGTAATAATATCAAGGTCACCGATGGTGTCATTGCATTTGGTATTGTTCACATAGAGCAAGGATGTTACCTCGGGAAACGAGTGGTGTAGAAATGCCATCATTTCCAGAGCTTGTTCACGTTCACTGTCTTTCGTGATGCAAAACTGTATGAGCAACATAACTTCGCCCGTTGAAGCTGTGCGCAGCATGATATTGCGCAACAATCCACGATTGCCACGCAAATCATAGAAATCAAAACCACGTTCTAAAGCGAAAGCACGTACTCCGTTGCGAATGCGGTTATTGATGTCTTGCATAAGAAAACACTCATCAATGTCGAGTATTTTGTCAAAAGCTCCGGGAATATGGAAACCAAGCGCATCCATTTGATCAAATTTCTCACCGCTTTTCACCTGTTCCAAGGTGAGCCACTTCTTATTGGAGAAACCAAATTCCAGTTTATTGCGATATTCTCGATCTTTATGCGAACCAAGAATGGGGCGACATTCGGGTAAATCAATCTTACCGATCCGCTGCAAGTGGTCCATGACTTGCTTTTGTTTATAACGAATTTGCTCGCTGTAAGGCAATATCTGCCATTTGCAACCACCACACACACCATAGTGTTTACAAAAGGGCTGCGTACGCCGCTCGCTAAATTGGTGGAACTTGACAGCTTCTCCTTCGGCATAACTATGCTTTTTTCTGCGGAGTTGGATATCCACAACATCACCAGGAACGACATAAGGTACAAATACTGCCAAACCATCAACTTTTGCCAATGCTTTACCTTCGGCAGCGATGTCAGTGATGAGGATATTTTCAAGTAAAGGGAGAGATTTCTTTTTGCGAGCCATAATCTATTTTGTCTATTTGACGGCAAAGTTACAGCTTTTGTATAGCACTAACAACAGTGATTACCTTAAATCTGCAACCAACTACCCAAAAACGAACTATTTGTTGCACTTTAATTTTGAAAGTAGAAACGAAATTTTCTTTGTACGGCTTCTGTCGCCTCGTTATCCCCTTATCGTCCATACACGTAAGAACAAACGTCCGTACGTGTAAGGAAATCTTTCCGTACATGTACGGAAAGATTTCCTTACATGTAAAGACGATTATTATCTCACAAGAAAACAACAGTTGCTTAGAAAGAAAGAAGATGAGTTGTTGAGGAAGCTGACTTGCTGTTCACTATACTGTTTTCGTAAAGATATTAATGAGTTCAGTGTAGAGAGTTTTCTCTCCAAGATTGCGCTTGAGCTCTCGAACCAACCACCCGACTGTTGTCCGCAATTTCTTATCTGCTCTCAGTGCCTTTTGCGATTCTTAGGGTGATTGCGAAAACGTTGGTCGCGATAAACGCCTTTCAAAACAAAAGTATAGTTTTGGCGAAGAGACAGATGCAGTTTATCGACGAGATTGAGAACCTTGCCCACTATCTTTTTATGCAACTTGGCATCCGTTCAGGAAAAGTGATATTCTTTTCCTGAACGGTTGAATCGATAAAAGCAGTATCATGGGTGATGCTCATCATCATCTTCGTTATTGACACGAATGCTTTCCTGAAAGATGAATTTCAACACCCTTCTCCCCAATGCGATGGCGAAAGCGAACCAATTCGGAAGAGGCACAAGGAACATCGGGCATAAACTCCGGCTGGTATAGTTTTTTGTACATAAAAATCTGCAAGTTTCTTACTATAAAGATAAGAAAACTTGCAGATTTATCAGGAGGTTATCTGTATTAATTTATTGAATATCAGATAACAAAAAGGAACTTAAAGAGAAAGACTAAATATCTATTATATTAAAGTACAACTAGTATGATTCTTGATCCTCTTCTAGTTCTTCACGAGTAAGACTCTTACGGTCTATAGCTCGCCAAGCATAGAAAATATAAGCTAGGACAAAAGGAATGATGATTGAGACAATAGTCATAGCCGTCAAAGTAAATTCGCTCGAGCAACTATTAGCCAATGTAAGCGAACTTTGCGGATCTGCTAATGAGGGGTAGTAAGCAGTATTATTATAGCCTGCAATCATCAGCAAAGCCCATACAGCCAAGACTGCGCCGACCCCGGTGCTCCAAATGCCTCTCTTAAAAGTGGCGCAAAGGAGAGTTTTGATAATACCTGCCAAAACAAGGAGAACACCAGTAAGGAAAATAACTAAGACAATGGGTAACGCTAGGAAGTTGTGGAGGTATTTGTACTCCTCAAGGCTCACAAAACCAGTTGTCGGATCGACAGCCCATCCCTTCATCAGAAGCAGGTGAACAACGAACGAGAGGAAGAGGATGAGAAAGGCAACCGTATCCATGAGCAACTGACGACGTAAACGTGGCACGAGTTGTTCATCATCGATATTATTGTTGAGGTAGAGATCTCCCAAAATGCGAGCCAAGAAGAAGACCACCAAACCCAGCACAACATTCCAAGGATTAGCCACAGCATCAAGACCATGCCATGCATTGGCCCACTGACTGATGGCTGGTGCGATGCTTTCGCCCATCACATCTTTGTTGACCACGAAGTTTGCACCATGGAAAAAAGTTCCTACGGCTGTACCCAAAAGAACCGGACCCAACACGCCATTGAAAACAAGAAAGGCGCGATAAGTATTTTTGCCCAAGAAGTTACCCAGCTTCGACTGAAACTCATAGCTCACGGCTTGTAAGACAAAACTGAAAAGAATGAGCATCCAAACCCAATAGGCACCACCAAAGCTCGTGCTGTAAAAGAGAGGAAATGAAGCAAAGAATGCACCTCCGAAAGTGACCAGTGTAGTGAAGGTAAACTCCCATTTACGTCCTGTAGAATTCACGATGAGTCGGCGTTCGGCTTCGGTCTTTCCCAAGGTGAAGATTTGACTATTGGCTCCTTGCACAAACATGAGGAATACCATGAGTGCACCGAGAAGTGTGACAAGCAGCCACCAATAATTTTGAAGCAATTCGTAAGTTATCATAAGACGAAGTTTTTTTTAGAGAAATACTACTCCTGTTCGTGCTTCTTGATGGCACTAAACATGATGCGAAGCTCTGCTATGAGGAGTGCGGTGAAAACAACGAAGAAGAGGAAGAACGTTGTTTGAACACTGCTTACCGATAATTTAGAGATTGCAGCTCCAACAGGAAGGAGGTCTTGAATAGCCCAAGGCTGGCGACCAACTTCAGCCACAATCCAGCCTGCTTGTCCTGCCAAATAAACTAGTGCAACACTCCAAACACCAACGTGAAGCAGCCAACGGTTTTGTTGCAAACGTCCTTTACGCTCAAACCACCAAAAGAGAGCCATTACTAACAGCAGAGCTCCTCCTGCACCAACCATCACACGGAAGGGCCAATAAACCAAAAATACAGGTGGAACAAGATCCTCGACCTTTTGAATATAGCCGTAACCAAAATAGGCTTTATGTTGCTCAAAGGTTTTGCGAGCTTCAGCGGCCTTCACGGGGTCAGTGGTTCGTGTGGTGCGATAAGTTTTGAAAGCTTCGAGTGCTTTTTTTCCGTGTTTTAACTTCTCCGTCGCGGGCAAAACCTGCTCACCTTCTGTATTGATATATCCTTTATAAAGAATATCATTGATGCCGGGCACATAGCCATCTGCTTCATGTGTTGCCAAAACTGAAAGGACTTTGGGGACATGAACCCCAGGGACAACAGAGAAAGGAGCCCCCTTTCCTCCATCATACAATCCTTCGGCAGCGGCTAATTTCATCGGTTGATGTCGGGCTATATCTATACCGCTTTGGTCACCGGTTCCAGCCACGACAACAGCTGCAAAAAAACCAACAACACTCGCAATTTTAATGCTTTTAGTAGCCATCTTCACATTGCGATTACGCAAAAGATACCAACTACTTACCGCCACTACAAAAACCGCACCTGTCAGCCATCCACTGGATACCGTATGAAAAAACTTATGTACAGCAAAAGGCTGAAAAGCCACGCCAAAGAAATCCATCATTTCGTTGCGTACGGTGTCGGGATTGAAATCCATTCCTGTGGGGTGTTGCATCCAACTATTAGCCACCAGAATCCACCATGCTGAAATCGTTGCTCCTAAACCAGTGAGCCAAGTAGAAGCCAAGTGGAAGCCCCGGCTCACTTTGTTCCATCCAAAGAACATTACGGCAATAAATGTAGACTCCATAAAGAAAGCCAAGATACCTTCAATTGCCAATGGAGCACCAAAGATGTCTCCTACAAACCAAGAATAGTTACTCCAGTTTGTTCCAAATTCAAATTCAAGGATAATACCTGTGGCAACACCAATGGCAAAGTTGATACCAAAAAGTTTTTGCCAAAACTGAGCGGTTGTTTTCCAAAACTCATCACGTGTACGGTAATAAGCTGTTTCGATGATGGCCATCACAAGTGCCAATCCCAGTGTGAGAGGGACAAACAGCCAGTGATAACATGCAGTCAGCGCGAATTGCGCTCTCGACCAGTCGAGTACTGCGGGGTCAGTTGCATGAAGTAATGTCATATCTATAAAATTAAGGATTTGATAATTCAGTAGCAACGTGCGCTTCTTTTTCTTCAGGTGTTCCTGTTAAAACTGGCTGAAAGAAGAAAAGGCGCAACACAGCAAACATCACAAATAATTTAATAGCTATGATTAGCCAAAGCGTACGTCCCCAAGTCATTTGCTTGAAACCGTCGTAGTAGAAATATAAGATGTTTTTTAGAGGATTTGCCATATTGAGAATAAGAATTCTATGTTTTATGCCTACAAAAGTAGTTTATCTCCTCATAACTACCAAGTGTTTTTTGATTTTTGTAACTTTTCATCTTCATTTTTCTTTAGATAAGATATAAAAGCGGGATTTTTAGGTTTGAAATTTGGCCTTTAAGCCTGTTCTCCGTACCTTTGCATCTTGAAATGAATCCATGGCAATGAATATAATCCATACTCAACAAGAATTATCAGCCCTAGTGGCAGCTGCCAAGGCCGAAGGAAAGATTGTCGGACTTGTCCCTACTATGGGAGCACTCCATGAAGGACACGCTTCTCTCATCGAACGCAGTGCGCATGAATGCGACCTAACTGTGGTAAGCATTTTTGTCAATCCAACACAGTTTAACGACTCCAATGACTTGCATAACTATCCTCGCACATTGGAGGCCGATTGTCGCTTGGTGGAAAATAAAGGAGGTGGCATTGTGTTTGCTCCCAGTGTCGAGGAGATTTATCCTGAACCAGACCAGCGTCAATTTGCTTATCCTCCCATTGACACAGTAATGGAAGGGGTACGTAGACCCGGACATTTTAATGGAGTTTGCCAGATTGTTTCAAAGCTGTTTTTCATGGTCAATCCCGACCGTGCTTACTTTGGAGAAAAAGATTTCCAACAAATTGCTGTTGTTCGTGCAATGATGGCCGACCAAGGTTTTAACTTCACCTTGCTATCTTGTCCCATTGTTCGAGAAAAAAGCGGTTTAGCCTTGTCTTCACGCAATACCCTTCTTACAAATGAAGAACGCAGCATCGCTGCCAATATCTACAAAGTGCTTGTAGAAAGCCAATCGTTCAGTAAAACGCATACCATTGCTGAAACTCAAAACTACGTCATTGATACGCTTAATGCTATTGAGGGCTTAGAAGTAGAGTATTATGAGATTGTTGATGCCACCACCCTACTCCCTCTCACCAATTGGAACGACTCTTCTCAAATACAAGGGTGTATCACGGTTTATTGCGGCGCACGTCCTGTACGCTTGATAGACAACATCTCCTATCAATAGGTAACGCCATTTTTGAGAAAACAGATATAAAAGTCACTGTTTTTCTCCATTGGGCCTCTACAACATCTATCTCAATTCTTTTTAAGCAATGACACTCAGCATTCTCAAATCAAAAATACACTGCGCCACTGTCACGGAAGCCAACCTCCACTACATGGGGTCAATCACTATTGATGAAGCCTTGATGGAAGCAGCACACCTCCTTCCCGGCGAACATGTTCATGTAGTCAACAATATGAATGGAGAACGTATCGAGACCTATACCATCCGCGGACCACGCAATTCAGGGTGCATCTGTCTCAATGGTGCTGCCGCTCGAAAATTTCAAGTAGGAGATGAGATTATCATTATGGCTTTTGCTAATATGACACCTGATGAAGCTCTCGAATTTCAGCCGAAAGTCATTTTCCCCGACGAAGCAAATCACGTTGATTGATATGCGACGCATTGGCATATTGGGTGGTTCGTTTAACCCTATTCACAAGGGGCATCTTGAAATAGCAAGAGCCGTAATCCGAAAAAGATGGGTAGACGAAGTGTGGCTGCTGGTTTCCCCCCAAAACCCTCTTAAAACACAGGCAGAGTTGGCCGATGAACAAATACGACTTTCTATAGCACGAAAAGCGGTAGAGAGAGAAGAACATATCAAAGTGTCGGATATCGAATTTTCTCTTCCTCGTCCCTCTTACACATGGGCCACTTTAGAAGCACTAGAAGCTCAATATCCTGATTGTTGTTTCTCATTAATCATTGGGGGAGACAATTGGAAGAAATTCCAGCACTGGGCACATTGGCTTGAGATTTTAGCTAACTACGAATTGATTGTCTATCCACGCTTGGATAGTGACATTGATTCCACAACCCTACCTCCTACAGTACATTTGCTGGATACTCCTCTTTTTCCCATCAGTAGTACCAGCGTTCGCGAGAAAATTAACCAAGGAATAGACATTTCTGAAGAAGTACCTGCTAATGTAGTTGATTTGTGTAGAGAAACTTACCAATAATCAGTGATGCTACTTCAATTAAACTCGAGGCACCATCTATTATTCGTAAAGCACAGTTGCCATCAAAGAGATAGAAGTCTCAATGATAGCAGTTGTGCTTTGCGTGTTTAGAAATAGAAAAAAGGTTCATCCTACATTTGGAGTGATGCAGCAATCATATAGCGCATATAACCTTAACTCAAAGAACCTTTCATCCCTAAAACCATACTTGGGACAGCATTTCGGAGCTCGTTTGCTTTCAATATGTAAGAGGAATGTATGACCTTTGTATTCCTCGCGCAGGCACTTGTGCTGATACAATCCCCAAGCATGATATAGAAAACTGCTGTTCA
>CAUUGL010000006.1:0-95799 GCA_963544845.1 uncultured Alloprevotella sp. | reverse complement strand
CAGTACAACCGGCAGCCCCGCCGCCACGGCGGACGATGGTGATGCGGCCACGGGCAGAGAGCTGCTTGTAGTTCGAGGCTGATACGCCGACGTCCTCCATTAACTCTTTCGCCGAGATGCACAGCGTTTGGTTGTAGTACTCCATGTTGTTACAGTCCGGTGTTTTTTACTTGATGTCGGCGGCTTTTTGTTGCAACCACGCGATTTCGGGAGTGAAAGGCAGGACGCCCTTTTCTATATCGACGCCCTTGTGGTTGATTACCCACTCGCCCGTCTCCCAAGTGATGGTGAGGATTGCACCATTTTTGAACACTTGCGCCATCTTTCCATCCCACGTATGAATGGTTTCGCATTCTGGGGCGTCGACCCTACGTTCACCACCGCGCGTCAAGGCAGAACTGCGGATATTGCGCGAGGTTTGGGATTGGCACTCGAAATTAAGGGCCTTGTCCACGAACCGCTCGGTGACATTCCAAAGCAGCGCTAAGTACTTCTTCTGCGCCGGCGTTACTTTAATGTAGCGCTTCCAGCCGTCTTTGCTCGTAGCTTTCATTTTATTGATACTTTTTCTTGTTTTATGTAGTTTACTTGGTCTTTCATTGCCTATCTCGGCACTTTTTCGTACCTTTGGCGCGTGTTCTATTTTGAACACGGTGCAAAGATACAGATTTTTGTATTACAAACAAAGAAAACTGTAATTTATTTTACAGGATTATGGATTATGGCAAAGAATACTGACGTCTCCGAACGCTTTTTAGAAGCATACAGCTGGCTTATTGAAAACAACAAAGTAGAGGATAGAAAGTCCTTTCTACAAAGAATTGGAGTAAGCTCTTCATATCTAACAGAAATTGTAAAGGGTAGGAGTAGTGTGGGATTATCTGCAATACAGAAAATCGTGTCAGAGTTTGGAATATCTTCAGATTGGATATTAACCGGAAATGGGGATATACAAAATTCTGTAACATGTAAAGTTACACCTATTGTGAAGGAGGAGCCTGCTATTTATGGGCATCGTACTAAAAACGGGCTACCATATTATGATGTTGATTTTTTAGGTGGATTTAATGAGGTGTTCAACGACCAAACTACCACTCCAGCATATTATATAGATTTAAAGCCTTTCATCCATGCAGATTTTTGGTGTAACCTATCTGGAGATAGTATGTCGCCACGACTCAACAATGGAGATATTATTGCATTAAAACGTTGCACCTTAGAAGCCATCCAGTATGGAGAAATCTACGCCGTCGTAATGGAAGAATTGCGCACCGTTAAAATCCTTAGAAAAGGTAAAGACGAGTACAACCTTCGCTTTATCCCTATCAACATAGAAAATTATGATGATCAAGAGTATCACATTTCAGAAATCATCAGCATCTTCAAGGTCGTTGGGAGTATACGCACCAGCCTTTAATCCCCCTATTTACCCTATTTTTGGCATGAGAGTGGAGCTAAAACACTGATTTACTATTATATATAAGATGTGTCCGCAAAAATATGGTGTTGCAAATTAGGCGAACTCACCGCAATTTTGAGGGGTTGCGCTACAAAAGTGTATTGTTCACCCCCTCAACCCAGCACCCCTTAAAACGCGGTTTTGTAACCCCACTTTCACCAAAATGTAACCCCACTTTGTAACCCCACGTGTAACCCCACCCCCTTATTTTGTCCCATATTCCACAAAATCGCAAGGGTGGCAAGGAAGGTCGAAAAGGTCGCAAAAAAGCCGTTAGAACAGCGTAAATACGCCCTTCTAACGGCTTTTATTTGCTCAAAGGTGAGCAATCCTCCATCATCTCTCTAAGATGCGCCCACAGCGCCCCAAAAGTACCCAAAATGAGCAAGCGCCTACACCTCAACTGCTCCCGTAAATAAAGGGCGCTACGGCCATCGCACAACAAAAGGGATGGCAACCGCCACCCCTGCACTTTGCACGCGCCCACAGCGCCCGATTTCGCCCCTTTTCGACTCTTCTCTCCCCTCAATGTAACACGTCCGCACGCACATGTATCATCTTTGTGCCACGGCGCGCCTCAATCAAGCCTCAAATGTAACACAAAAGTAAAGCAGTGTAACATTTCGATTTATTTCCCCTTTCGTCCTTTCTCTGCGTAACTCTCTCATTTTTAGGAGTTCAAGACCTCAAAGGGACTTCACACAGTTATACGCTTCGTTCTGTGCCCCATACAAATTCCAAAAGCAGGCGCTGCCACCTTATGGAAAAGGGAAAAAGGAAGGGTAAGCCGTGCGGCGTCAAACTTTTTTCGTACCTTTGCATACTCATCGTAACATCATTTTTTAACCTCACTTCCTCTGCTTATGGACAATGCCATCATCGTGAAAGGCGCACGGGTCAATAATCTGAAAAACATTGACCTCGAAATTCCGCGCGACAAATTGGTGGTCATCACCGGCCTTTCGGGCTCGGGCAAGTCGTCGTTGGCTTTCGACACCCTTTATGCCGAAGGGCAGCGCCGCTATGTAGAGAGCCTTTCGGCCTATGCCCGCCAGTTTCTCGGCCGCATGAACAAACCCGAATGCGACTACATCAAAGGGCTGCCTCCCGCCATTGCCATTGAGCAGAAGGTGACAAGTCGCAACCCTCGTTCCACCGTGGGCACAAGCACCGAAATCTACGAATACCTCCGCCTCCTCTTTGCCCGCATCGGCCGCACCTTTTCGCCCGTGAGCGGTGAGGAAGTGCGCCGCCACAGCACGGACGATGTCGTAGCCGCCGCCCTGTGCCACCCCGCCGGCACACGCTTCACCGTGCTGGCTCCGCTCCCTGCGCGCTCCGACCGCAGTTTCAAAGAGCAAATGGAGGTGCTGATGCAGCAAGGACTCTCACGCCTCGATTTCGACGGCGAGATGGTGCGTATGGACGAGGCGATAGAAAGCGAAGCCGCCATTGCCCGCCACGAAGCCGCGCAGGCCGAAGGCCGTTTGTTCCTGCTGCTCGACCGCTTGGTGGTGGACAGTTCCAAGGACGGCGTTTCTCGCCTCACCGACTCTGTCGAAACGGCACTGTTTGAAGGGGATGGGGAATGCCTGTTGCGTTTCTATCCGGACGGCGCGCTCGAAAGGTTCTCCACCCGCTTTGAAGCCGACGGCATCAAATTTGAAGACCCGAGCGACAATCTTTTTTCCTTCAACTCCCCTGTGGGTGCCTGCCCCAAATGCGAAGGTTTCGGTCGCGTCATCGGCATCGACGAAGGCCTTGTCGTGCCCAACCGTGCCCTCTCCGTCCATGATGGGGCGGTGATGTGCTGGCGCGGAGAGAAGATGGGCATTTGGCTGCAAGAGTTCATGCGCAAAGCCGCTGCCCACAATTTCCCCATCTTTGAGCCGTACTTCAACCTCACCCCCGCACAGCGCGACCTGCTGTGGCACGGCGGTGAAGGGATGGCATGGAGCGACGGAGAAGGCGATGTTTGTATTGACAATTTCTTCCGTATGCTCGAAGAAAATCAGTACAAAATCCAATACCGCGTCATGCTGGCACGCTATCGCGGCAAAACCCATTGCCCCGCCTGCCAAGGTGCGCGTCTGCGCCCCGAAGCCCTCTATGTGCGCGTGGGCGGTGCCACGATTGCCGACTTGGTGTGCAAACCCGTGAGCGAACTTGCGGAGTGGTTCGATGCCCTCCGGCTCACAGCCCACGAAACCCAAGTGGCCACGCGTCTGCTCACCGAAATCCGCACCCGCCTGCGCTTTCTCCAAGAGGTGGGACTGTCCTACCTCACCCTCGACCGCTTGAGCAATTCGCTTTCGGGCGGTGAAAGTCAGCGCATCAACCTCGCCACCTCTTTGGGCAGTTCGCTCGTGGGCAGCCTCTACATTCTCGACGAACCCTCCATCGGGCTTCACTCTCGCGACACCGAACGCCTCATCCACGTCCTCAAAGCCCTCCGCAACTTGGGGAACACGGTGATTGTGGTGGAACACGATGAGGACATCATGCGCGCGGCCGACTATCTCATCGACATCGGTCCCGATGCCGGGCGCTTAGGCGGTGAGGTGGTGTGGAAAGGCCATGTGCCCACCACTTTGAAAGCGCAAAAAACGGCCGCTTCATTTACCTCAGAGATAAAAAAATCTACCTCAGAGGTAAAAATTTCTACGTCTGAGGTAGAAAAAACTACCTCTGAGAAAAATTCAGCCTCCTCACAGAGCCACACCTTCAACTTCCTCACGGGAGCGGAAAGCATCGACATTCCCGCCACGCGCCGCCGCTGGAACCGCGCCATTCGCGTGGTGGGTGCGCGCCACAACAACCTGAAAGGGGTGGACGTGGACTTTCCGCTCAACGTGCTGACCGTGGTGACGGGGGTGTCGGGTTCGGGAAAATCGACCCTTGTGCGCGACATTTTCTACCGTGCCATGCTGCGCCATCTCGGTGAGGGCGGCGACCGTCCCGGAGAGCACATCGACCTCACGGGCGACCTCGATGCCATCCGTGCCATCGACTTCATCGACCAAAACCCCATCGGAAAATCATCGCGCTCCAACCCCGTGACCTACGTCAAAGCCTACGATGAAATCCGGCGCTTGATGGCCGAACAGCCCTTGGCCAAACAAATGGAGATGACCCCCGCCTTTTTCTCCTTCAACACCGATGGCGGCCGCTGCGAGGAGTGCAAAGGCGACGGAACGGTGCGCATCGAAATGCAGTTTATGGCCGACCTCGTGCTGGAATGCGAAAGCTGCCACGGCCGCCGCTTCAAATCGGAAGTGTTGGAGGTGAAATTCCACGACAAGAACATCCACGACATTCTCGACATGACGGTCAATCAGGCCATCGAGTTTTTCGATGCTCATCAGGCCAAGAAGGTGACCAAACGCCTGCGACCGCTGCAAGATGTGGGCTTGGGCTACATCAAACTGGGGCAGTCGTCATCCACCCTTTCGGGCGGTGAAAACCAGCGTGTCAAACTGGCCTACTACCTCAGTCAGGAGCGCTGCGAACCGACCCTCTTTATTTTCGACGAACCCACGACGGGGCTGCATTTCCACGACATCCACCGCCTGCTGCATGCCTTCGATTCCCTCGTCGAGCGCGGCCACACGCTCGTGGTGATTGAACACAACCTCGATGTGGTGAAAACCGCCGACCACGTCATCGACCTCGGTCCCGAAGGCGGGGCGGCAGGCGGCGAACTCGTGTTTGCCGGTACGCCGGAGGCGATGGTGCGTGCCGGTAAGGGCTACACCGCCCGCTATCTGAGCGAGAAAATGAGTTAAAAGCGGCAGGTTGTGGTGGATTTGAGTAGTAAATTGTTCGGAAACACCTTGCTTTGCTGTATAATGATGAAAAAATCCTCATGTCTACTTGGCAATTTTCGGGTTTTACACTAAATTTGCATTTCGAATTTGTCGGATAATCGACCGCTCCTGCGGATTTCTGACCAAACGTCCTTGAACTTTCGTGCTTTTTAGTACACACTTATAACCCTAATCTTTACCAAAACAAAATGAACAACAATTTCATCAAAGCGAGACTCATCGCGATGAACTTTCTGGAATTTGCCGTTTGGGGTGCCTACCTGATTTCCATGGGAACTTTCCTTGCAGGTGTCGGTATGGGTGCTCACATCGGTTGGTTTTACACCGTACAAGGACTTGTGTCCATCTTCATGCCCGCCATTGTCGGCATTGTGGCCGACCGCTGGATACCGGCACAACGCATGCTCTCCCTCTGCCATTTCGTCGCGGCGATTTCGATGATTGCCGTAGGCGTGTTGGCCGCTTTGGGACACCATAGTTTCAGCACTCTCTTTCCGGTCTACACCCTCAGCGTAGCGGCCTATATGCCCACGCTCGCACTGACCAACTCCGTTTCCTACAACGCTCTCGACCGTGCAGGGCTCGACACGGTCAAAGCCTTCCCGCCCATCCGCATCTTCGGCACGATTGGGTTCATCATTTCTATGTGGATTGTGGACTTGTCGGGTTGGCAAAGCACCGAAATCCAATTTTTCGTTTCCGCCACTTGGAGTTTGCTGCTGGCAGCCTATGCGCTGACCCTTCCCTCCTGCCCCACGGCACCGAAGGGCGAGCACAAAGGACTGGTTCAGGCTTTGGGACTCGATGCTTTCCGCTTGTTCGGGCAACGTCGTATGGCGCTCTTCTTCATCTTCTCGATGTTGTTGGGCGTGAGCCTCCAAATCACCAACGGCTATGCCAATCCCTTCATCACCAGTTTCGGTGTCGATGCAGCCTATAAGGGTGAGTTTTTCGTAGACCACGCCAATCTGCTCATCTCCCTCTCGCAAATTTCCGAAACCTTCTGCATCCTTCTCATCCCCTTCTTCCTCCGCCGCTTCGGCATCAAGACGGTGATGCTCATCGCCATGTTTGCCTGGGTGCTTCGCTTTGGATTCTTCTCCGTGGGCAATCCCGCCTTCCCGGGTGTCACCCTCTTCCTCCTCTCTATGATTGTCTACGGCGTGGCCTTCGACTTCTTCAACGTGTCGGGCTCGCTCTTCGTCGACAAAGAGGCCGACCCTGCCCTTCGCTCGAGCGCACAAGGTCTGTTTATGCTCATGACCAATGGTATTGGTGCTTCGGTGGGTACACTCGGCGCACAATGGGTGGTCAATTGCTACGTCAGCAACGAAGGCGGCGTGATGGTGGGCGACTGGTCTACGGTGTGGGGCTTCTTTGCGGTGTACGCGCTGCTCGTCGCGGTGGCTTTCCTCATCATCTTCCGCGAAAAGAAAGTGGTCAAGTCTTAATTTTTCTTCCCTCACTTCACTCTCGGCATCGGCCGCCCGCCTTTGCCTTAATCACTCTTTAACGAATGAACAACTTCAAAACAGGCATGGCGAAATGGACGCAGCCCGCCCGACAATTCAGCTGGTGGTTCACTTGGATTAAAATCGTTGTGGGCATCACGATTATGTGTGCCGGCTTCGTGTTTTTCATCAACCCTTACCGCATCGTTCCCGGCGGTGTGTATGGCGCCGGCATCGTGCTCCACAGTTTGTTTCCCACCATCCAAGTCGGAACTTTCGGTTGGTTTTTCGATGTCCCCCTCCTCACCCTTGCAGCCATTTTCTTAGGCTCTAAAATCGGGTCGCGCACCATCTTTGCGGCGCTCATCACGCCTCTGATCATGAACATCCTCTCTGATTTGGCCTATCCCAATGCCGAAGCCCTCCACGCGCTCAATCCTGCTGAACTTTGCGGAGGGGTAATCAACATGAGCCAACACCTGATGCTCACCACCATTATCGGTGCGGCCACCATCGGATTGGGTTGCGGTTTTGTGGTGCGCCAACAAGCCACCACGGGAGGTACGGACATCGTGGCGATGTTCTTACAAAAATACCTCAACGTGCGCTTCTCCAACGGCATTTTGATTTGCGATGCCATCGTGGTGCTTTCCGGTTTGCTCGTGTTCGGCCTCGGTTTGGGCAATGTGGAAGCCGGCGGCGACGCTCCCTCATGGCACTTGTCGTTCTATTCGCTCATCGCCATCTTCGTTTCGTCGAAAACCATCGCCTATGTCATCAACGGAGCGCAGGACGACAAACTCGTGTTCGTCATCTCCAGCCGTCCCAATGAGGAGTTGCGCGAATTCATTCTCAAAACGCTCGACCGCTCGGCCACGCGCATCAAGAGCAGCGGCCTCTACACGCAGGAAGATAAGGAAATGCTTTTCCTCGTGGTGTCGAACAAGGAAATTACCGCAGTCAAGACCAAGGTGCAAGAGGTTGACCCCCGCGCCTTTGTGATTGTGAGCGATGCCCAAGCCACCTATGGCGAAGGCTGGAGGCCGCTCCCCCTCGCCGGTGAGTTGCAGCCCGAATAAATCTCCCTGCCCATCCCTCTTCTTCATCGTGGAGGGATGGGCAGAATTGTATGTGTGCGGCAGGAGGGCAGGATCTTTGACGGCGGAGGCTCTGCCGTGGTTCAGGATGCGCGAAACAGCCTGCCTCTGCTCCATCAAATGTGTGAGCCTATCTTTCCTATATGCTTTTTCAGCAAAACGGGGTGCTCCTTCGAGAGAGGGGCACCCCGTTTTGTCGGGTATAGGTGGGAACAGTTAGGCGGCAGTCATTCCGGTTGGGGCAGGAGGACAAAGCCCAGCTTCTTCTTGCCGTCCATCTTGATGTTGAGCGGACGGGGGAAGCGGATGTGGTGCACGTGCTCCGTTTCTTCCACGGCAGGGAGGGCATTGAGCAGCGCTTGATGGTAGATGCCGTCGCCGATGAAATCGTTGATGGTGAAATAGCCCACCCCGAACGAGGTGAGGTTTTGGAAGAAGTGGGTGCCTTGTGAAGGTTCTACGCGGTGGTGGGTGAGTCCCGCTTCCACGATGATGCGTGCTGCCGAGATGGCCGGCCATTTCACGGGAATACCCAACCAAGGGTCGCTCGACCCCCAACGTCCGGGGCCGACGAGGACGTAGTGCCGATCTTCGGCCAAGAAGCGGGCGTTGATGCGCTCGATTTCCTGTGCGATGGTGGGATTGTCGGCTGCACGGTAGTTGTCGGTTTTGACATAAACGATGTCGTAGATGTCGTCCGGCTGTCCATGCCCCAAACTGTTGTCGCTGCGCAAAATGACATCGGCCGTGTCGATGGCGGAAAGGTCGATGTGGACATCACTTTTGACATCGACCATGGGACGAATTTGCAGGAGATAGAAGGTGCAGGAGCGTTCGGCCACATCGATATTGACGGCAAACTCAATCTCGACGGGGCGGCGCATCTCGTGCTGTCCGAGGCTCAAAATCTCTTGCAGGAGCGTGGGAATGGGCATCACATCGTGTTCCAACACGCCCACAAAACTCAGGATTTTGCGCCCACCGGGATAGATGCCGGGATAGATGGTCTGGTCGGCGGCGTTGAAAGTGGAGGCGATGAATTGGAGGCTGCCGTCCTGTTCGGCCTCTTTCACGGGGAGGCGGAGGAGGTTGAAACTGTCGTCGATGGAGAAATTTTCGCCCATATTGGTGAGGTCGAGGGCGTAGAAGCGCGTCTGTGTTTCGCGCAGGGCAATCTCCGTTTCCGAAGTTTGCAGCACCTTGGCCGGATGGTGGGGGCAGACACGGAGGGTCAAGCCGCCGTCGACAATGTATTTGCCCAGTCCGAGCGCCAGATTAACGATGCCCTCGTCGGCACGCTCGTCGTTGATGGGGTAGTAGTTGAGCGAGCGCCCCACTCCCGACATCGAGGGATAGAAACGCATGCCGTGTTGCTGCCCCACCACCTCTTGAATGATGACGGCCATCTTCTCTTGGTCAATCACGTTGCGTGTGGCCTGCATGTAGGCTTTGGAATCCTTGAAATAGACCGAGGCATAGACGCCTTTGATGGCATCGGAGAGCATGAGGAGCATTTGTCGGCGGTCGTCGAGATAGGGCACCATATAAGTATTGTAGATGCCGGCAAAAGGTTGGTAGTGGCTGTCTTCGAGCAGCGAACTCGATCGCACGGCCACAGGACTTTGCGTCACTTCGATGTAGGTGAGGAAGTCGCCCAACAGGCGGCGCGGCAGTCGAGCATTGCGGAAAGCGGCGAGGATTTCGCTGTCGTCGGCATCAGAGAGGGCGATGGGATAGAGGTCGTTGGTGTCCATGAACTCCTCGAAGATGTCGGTGCAGAGCACCACCGTCTTGGGAATCATCACCGTGGCATTGTCGAAGCGGTTCAGCGTGGCGTGGCGCTTGATGATGTTGTCGATAAAGGCCAAACCGCGCCCTTTTCCACCCAACGAGCCTTCGCCGATGCGGGCGAAATTGGAGTATTGGTCGAAGCGGTTGCGCTCGAACACGGCCACCACACCTTGGTTCTTCATGCGGCGGTAGCTCACGATGGCATCAAAGATGATTTGGCGGTGGGCATCGAGGTCCTGCAACTCATTCCACGAAAGCGAGCGAATGAGTTCGGCCAGCGGAAACATGGCACGGCTGCGCAGCCAGCGCGACACGTGGTTGCGGGAGATGTGGTAGAGCAGCGATTCGGCCGGCACTTTGAAAATGGCGGCCTGCAACTCTTTGAGCGTCCGCACCCGTGCCACAGGTTCGAAGGTGGTGGGATCGCGGAAGATGAAGTCGCCAAAGCCGAAGTGCATCTTGATGGCGTCGCGCAGGTCGATGTTCATCTTCTTTGAATTTTTGTCGACAAAGTCCGCTCCATAAATCGCCGCGCTGTGCATGTTCTCCGTCTCGGCCGATTGGAGAATGAGGGGGAGGAAAGGATCGCGCGTCCGGAGTTCGGCCAGCAGTTTCACACCGGCTTTGGCATCGACCTGCCCCGCTTTGGGATAGCGCGCATCGGTGATGACGCCCAGCACCTGTTTGGGGTGGCGCTCGTAGAGGGCGAGGGCTTCTTCGTAGTTGCGTGCCAACACAATCTTCGGCCGACCGCGCATGCGCAGGGTGCGTTGGTGTCCGTTGAGGGCTTCGGTGGCAAAATCCTTACTTTGTTGCAGCACAAATTTGTAGAGTTCCGGCAGCACGGAGGAGTAGAAGCGGATGCTGTCTTCCACGAGGAGAATCATCTGCACACCGCCTTCCTCGATGTCGTGATCGAGGTTCATTTTGTCCTCAATGAGTTTGATAATCGAGAGGAGGAGGTCGGTGTTGCCCAACCAGCAGAACACATATTCAAAGATGCTCAAATCTTCGTGTTCCATCCGCGCCGTGATGCCGTGGCTGAAGGGGGTGAGCACCACGAGAGGAATGTGGGTGTAGCGCTCCTTGATGGCGCGTGCGGTGTCGAAAGTTTCACCACTGTCCGTGCCCGGCATGACGATGATGAGGTCGAAGGGCGTGCGCTCGAGTTCTCCCCAGGCTTCTGCGGCCGAGCCGGCCAACATGAAGCGAGGCGGATAGCGCAGGGAGAGAGCGGCGTATTCATCAAAAAGTTTCTCATCAATGCGCCCGTCGTCCTCCAGCATAAAGGCGTCGTAGGGGTTGGCCAGAATGAGAATGTTGAACACGCGGCGCGTCATCAGATTGACGAACGAGGTGTCTTTCAGAAAAATCTGATTGAGCTTTTGTTTGGACAGCATGGCAGCTTGGGTTTTGAAAGAAAGGACATCGAACAAGCGAAAAAAGAGCAGGCGGGCAGACGGTTGTTGTCCATCTGTCCACCTGCCTGAAATGTTACAGCAGAGCGGCTTCCCACTCGGCTTCCTTAAAGCCCACCAGCACACGGTCGGGAAGCACCACCAACGGGCGTTTCACCAGTTTTCCGTCTTCGGCCAGCAGGCGGAGGAGTTCTTCGCGCGGGGCGGTTTTCACCACGTCTTTCAGTCCGCGCTCCCGATAGAGGATGCCCGAAGTGTTGAAAAAGCGCTGTATCGGCAGACCGCTGCGGTCGATCCATTCAGCCAGTTCCGCCTCGGTGGGACGTTGCTCCACGATGTGGCGGGTTTCGGCTTGGAGTCCGTGGTCTTCCACCCATTTCAGGGCTTTGCGGCAGGTGCTGCATTTGGGATAATGGAGGATAAGCATAGTTGTTTTGGGTTTTAAGAGGTTGTAAGGAAGTATTGTATGCCGACGTTGGTCATGAGGTGGATGAGGTGGATGAGGTGTATTTCTTACCTCAGCGTGCGATGTCGGTTTTCAAAATCAGGGTGGCTTTGGCAGCCGCCTTTGAAAAAGTCTATTTTATTGTGCTTGGCAGGTGTTTTTACCGCGATTTCACCAGCGTTTGAGCAGGAACGAAGGGTGGAAGCGCAGGAAAAGTCCGAAGGAGAAAGCAGTCCCGTTACGGGCGGCCTGCGTCGGTCGGGCATCGGGAAAGCGAAGCGCTCCTTGATGGGTGAGATAGAGGTAGGTGTGCGCCCCCATCGTGTAGCCTTTGCCCAGACTGCGGGCGTACTCCACACCGGCATAGCCCGTGCCCATATGGGAGAAGCGTCCGCCTTTCTGTTTCAGCGAAAGAGCGCCGAAAAAGGGTGCGCCATAGAGCGAAACGAACCGGTGGGCATAGAGCAAACCCACGTGGGTGCGCCAGCCGCTGCGCCAATCGGCCGCCACCGAAATCCAACCTGCGCCGCCTGATGTCCATGGCCAAAGATGTCCCGCCTGCTGATAGCTCACCAAGGCCGAGGCTTCGGTTTCCAAGGCACGTAATGCACCCGATGGGCGTTCCCAACGGCCGATAATCCCCAAAGAAGCGTTGCAGAGGGTTTGCACACCGAGGTTGAGGCTCGGCAAATCTTGTTCGCCACCGCGGTGCTGCACGAGTAGGCGCGCCGGCAGCGAGAGCGTAAAACTGCGGTGGGCGCGCGGGGTGAGCCAAAGGCGTTGAGTAAGGCCTACGGTGAACGCCTCTTGGTGGGTGTCCTGCTCAAAAATAAAACTCTGCCAATCGACCCACGCATCCATCTGCCAGCGGCGGGTGTCGATGAGCAACTGCGCCCCAAGTTCGGGGTCGGCCGCCAACGTAAGTTCGGGGTTGTAGAGGGGGAGGGAAAGGTCGTGGTGAGTGCCGCCGTAGGTTTGCCCCAGCACGAGCGTGGTGGAGCGACTGAGGCGTGCGGTGGCGCGGAGGAGCGGGAGCAGATGGGCGCCCTCCTGCCATTGCGTGCCCTTCCACGTGGCGATGTCGTGGAAGGCGTAGTTGGGGTATTTGCCGGCGCCCTCGTAGACCAGAGCGTGAAAACCACCTTCTAAGCGGAAGTTGGGTAGCGGCTGATAGACAAGGCGGGGCTGCACCCAAAAGCCAGGGAGGGAATAGCCCTTACTGATGTTGCCGTCAAACTCGTTGTCGTGGAAGAAAGCTATGCCGTCCACGTCCAAACGGAGGGTGCGAGATTGAGCCGTGTCGAGGGTGGCGACGGCCGCGGCAGGTTCGCCCACCGTCAAGGGTTGGGCATGGGGTGTCAAAGCGCAGAAGGCGCAGAGGGCGGACAGCAACAGGCGGCCGGTTGCTGAACGAAAGCGGAGAGGGAAAAGGGGAAACAACATAGGGGAAAAGCAACGAAAACGTCTGTGAAACGAGCGAAAGAGAAAAACGAGTGATAAATTCGCCCTTACAGCCGTTCGGGAAGTTGCTCTAAGAAGGTGCGGGTCACGCCAAAGGAACGATGTGCCATTTCGCCCCAAAAGTCTTGATACTGCTCCCAGTGGGCTTCAACACCGGGGGTGTCGCTGATGATGCGGAAACTCACAAAAGGCACGTTGTGGAGATGGCAGGTGTGGGCGATGGCGGCGCTTTCCATATCGACGGCCAACCCTTCGGGAAACTCGCTTTTGATGTGGTCGAGTTGGGCGCGGTCGGTGATGAACTTATCGCCCGTGCAGATGAGGCCGCAATGAATGGGAGTGCTCACTTCGGCATCGGCCGCGAGGGCGCGGGCTGCGGCCAGCAGTCGGGCGTCGGCGGCAAACTGCTCCGGCTGTCCCTGCACCTGTCCGTAGGCATTGCCTTCGCCGCACCACACATCGTGGTAGACGAGCGCGGTGCTCGCCACAACGTCCATCACGTTCAAACACGTGTCGATGCCTCCCGCACAACCGGTGCTGATGATGGCATCGGGCTGCGCGTGAGCGATGAGGTGGGTGGCGCCGACAGCAGCATTGACTTTGCCGATGCCGCATTGCATGAGCGTGACTTCGTGCGCCCCGATACGCCCTTGGGTGAAGGTGTAGTGTGCAGCGGTGAAAGTGGTGGTATGGGTGAGCAAACGACACATTTGCTCGTGTTCTACCGTCATGGCAGAGATAATTCCGAGTTTCATTATGTAGACGATGAGATTTTCCGGCAAATATACATATTTTTCGCGGAGGTTGATGTATCTTTGCAGGCAAAACCATTACAATTTTCCAAAAATCATGAAAGAACTCCTCAAACGCTCATGGCCCGATGCGCTGGTCGTGTTGGTATTCCTCTTGTTGAGTTTCCTCTATTTCGCCACACCCATCACCGACGGACTTGTGCTCGGTGGGCACGACACGGTGGCCGGCATGGGACAAGGACAGGAACAAACGGCTTTCCATGAAGCCACGGGCGAACGTACGCGCTGGACAAACAGCATCTTTTCGGGTATGCCCACCTATCAGATTGCACCCACTTACGGCCCGACCGAAACCCTCGGCTGGGTGGGACGTGTCGTGGGCTTGTTCACCACCGGCCCTCTCTCCTACCTCTTTCTCTATCTCTTCGGGTTCTATCTGCTCATGCGTGCGTTCCGTTTCCGCCCCTTGCTTTCGGCATTCGGCGCTACGGCGTGGGCGTTTTCGACCTACTTTCTGATTATCATCGCGGCGGGGCACATTTGGAAAGTCAATACCCTCGCTTTCATTCCCCCCACCATCGCCGGATTGGTGCTCGCCTATCGCGGAAAATACCTGTGGGGCTTGCTCGTCACGGGGCTGTTTGCCGCCTTGCAGGTGTTGAGCAACCATATCCAGATGACCTACTATTTCCTCTTCCCGATGCTCTTCATCGTCGTGGCTTACGGCATTGATGCGGTGCGAAAGGGAGCGTTGAGCCATTGGTGTAAAGCCACTGCCGCCATTGTGGTGGGCGGACTGCTCGGTGCGCTCATCAACCTGCCCAACCTTTACCACACGTGGGAGTATTCCAAGGAGTCGATGCGCGGTAAGGGAGAACTCACCGTCAAGGCCAAACCCAGTGATGGCAAAGCGGCCACCGGCGGACTGGAACGCGACTACATCACGGGCTGGAGTTATGGCGTGGACGAAACGCTCACGCTGCTCATTCCCGACTTCAAAGGCGGCGGTTCGCAAAGCATCATGGAGCGCGAAGGCGTGGAAGATTTAGAAGGTTACGATGAGTTCTATCAGCACGCCTCGCAGTTGCAACAAGCCGTCGGCGGTGGTTATCTGCCCGGCATGTCGCAGTATTGGGGCGACCAGCCCATGACCGTAGGCCCTGTCTATGTCGGGGCGATTATCGTTTTTTTGGCCGTGCTTGCCCTCTTCGTTGTGGGCGGCCCGATGAAATGGGCGCTCTTGGCCGCCACCCTCCTCTCCTTTGCCTTTGCTTGGGGAAAGAACACGATGGCGCTCACCGACTTCTTCATCGACTATCTGCCGATGTACGCCAAATTCCGCACCGTCTCCTCCGCTTTGGTCGTGGCCGAATTTACCCTGCCGCTCTTGGCCGTTTTGGGTTTGGCGCGGGTGCTGAACGATCCTGAGGGGGTGTGGAACGAACGCCGCGACCGCATCGGTGCCGGCATCAGTTTGGCACTCACGGCAGGCGTCTGCCTTCTTTTTGCTGTCGCACCGACACTCTCCAACCTCATGTCGGCACAAGACCTGCAAATGTTCGACCAACTTCAGAAAGCCGGACTGCCGGCCGACTTCATCAGTAGCTACCGCGGTGCCATCACCACGATGCACGCCGCCATCCTGTCTGCTTCTGCTTGGCGCTCCTTCGCCCTCGTTGCCGTTGCGGCTGCCCTTCTGCTGCTCTATGTGCGCAAACCCCGACTGCTGCCGGCTTGGAGCGTGGTGCTCGTCCTCCTCGTCCTCACGTTGGCCGATTTGTGGAATGTGAACCGCCGCTACCTCAACGACGACAATTTCTCCGAACCCAACGAACGTCTGGAAGGCTTTGCCGAAACGCCGGCCGACAAAACCATCTTGGCCGACAAGACGCTCAACTATCGCGTGCTCAACCTCGGTCAAGGCAATCCTTTCAACGAGTCGACCAACCAAACGGCTTACCGCCACAAATCCATCGGCGGCTATCATGCGGCCAAACTCCATCGCTACCAAGACCTCATCGACCGCTATCTGCTCACCGAATGCAATGTCGCACTTCGCGGAGTCGATTTGGCGCAAAAGGCCATTATGGCCGACAGCCTTCAATTTGCCGCCCGCGGCATCAAGGACGAGGCTTCGCTCATGGCCGAAGTGAGCAAACATTACGCCGACCATGCCCGAACGCCCATCCTCAATATGCTCAACGCCCGTTGGTTCATTCTTTCCGATGGCAAAGCAGCGGTGTTCAACCCCGCGGCCAACGGCAATGCCTGGTTTGTCGACCAACTGCGCTTCGTGCCCAATGCCGATGCTGAAATGGCGGCTTTGAAAGACCTCGACACGAAGAAGTCCGCCGTGGCCGATGCGCGCTTCAAAACGCAACTCGACGGTTCGGCCCTCGGCACCGGAACGGCACAACTCAGCCACTATGCGCCCAACGAACTGCACTACACCGCGCAAACGGACAAGGGCGGTGTGCTCGTGCTTTCGGAAATCTATTATCCGGGTTGGACGGCCACCCTCGATGGTCAGCCGGTCGAAATCGGACGGGTCAACTATGTCCTGCGCGCCCTCCGCATCCCCGCCGGCCGCCACGAACTCCGTCTGGAGTTCCGCCCGACTTCGGTGGCCACCACCGACGCCATTGCCTACGCTGCGCTCGCCCTGCTGGCACTCGCCCTCGCTTTCGCGCTTTGGCGCACTTGGCAGCAGGCGCGCATCAGTAAGAATTGATGCTATTTTACAAAAAGGATAATCCCCTTTTTCTGATCTCCTCAACACGCCCCATATCCGTAAAGATGTGGGGCGTGATTTTTTTAACAGTCAAAGCGTGCATTTTCGGATTTTATTTGTATTTTTGCCCGTGTAACCCTTCGTATGAAAAAAGTATAACCACAGGAGATTGCTCCCCTCAACATTCCCTGAACTATGCAGACACTTTTCACGCTCCACAACGAACACTTGAAAGCCACCTTTTCCACCCAAGGTGCCGAACTTCAGTCGCTCACCGATCGCAAGACCGGACAGGAATACTGCTGGCAGGGCGACCCGGCTTTTTGGAATGGACGCGCTCCCATCCTCTTCCCCATCGTCGGCGGTATGTGGGACGGTGCCTGCCGTATCAACGGCCAAGTCTACCACATCCCCAAACATGGTTTTGTGCGCAAACGCGAATGGACACGCATCGCCGCTGCACAGCACTTGACAAGCGACAACAGCATTACTTTTACCGTTGAAAATACACCCGAAGAATTGGAGATGCTTCCTTGGCCCTACCGCCTTGAAGTGACCTACACCCTTACGGGACGTACGCTCCGCACCGACCTGCGCGTGAAAAACCTCTCTTCGGCCTCCACCCTCTACTTCCAAATGGGCGGCCACCCTTCGCTCCGGTTGCCCGATTGGCAGGCCGAAGGGCAGAACGTGCAGGGATATCTGCGCTTTGAAGGGCGACCCATCGATTTGCTTCGTGCTTCCCTTCAAGGCTGCACCGAACCTAAGCGCGTGCCCATTCCTTGGAACGATGATGTCGAAACCTCCAATGCACTCGCCCGCCATCAGCCCGCCAATGCCCTTGTGCCCATCTCCGTCGCCACCTTTGCCAACGAAGCCTTGATTTTCGATCGTCAGCAATTGTCGGCCGTCGAGGTGCTCAACCTCCGCAAACAACGTGTGGCGCGCTTCGCCTCTTCCGCTCCCGTCTGGCTCGTGTGGGCACCGCAGGGGAAACATGCACCTTTCCTTTGTGTTGAACCGTGGTATGGACTTTGCGACCCGCAGGATTTTCACGGCAACATCGAGGAGCGGCCTTACATTCAACACGCTGCCCCCGGTGCCGTTTGGGAAGGGTGGTACACTATGGAGGTGTAGGCCGGTGACACAGCGCCCGCCTCTGTACTGAAAATCTGCCCTGGCCTGCACGTGTCGTTCGCACGTCAGGAGAAGGCAAAAAGGCAGTGTGTCGGATAGAAAAAATTATCTCAGAGATAGTTTTTTCTACGTCTGAGATAAATTTTTCTACCTCTGAGGTAGAAAAAACGCTCTCCTATCTTTTTTCAATCGGAAAAGAACAGAGGGCATCAACCCTTGCCGAACGGAGCTTCCTTACGATACAAAAAGAAGCCATAGGTCGTATAGAAAAGTCTATACAGCCTATGGCTTCCTGCATAAGAGGGGGAGGGGAAAGGGCTACGCCAGTTCGACGATGGTGATACCCGCACCGCCGAGCTGCACATGCTCATCGCGATAACTTTTCACACCGCCCACGGTGCTGAGATACTGCCGAATCATCGTGCGCAGTGCACCGGTTCCCGTGCCGTGAAGGATGCGGACGGTGTGTTGTTCGAGGAGGATGGCGTCGTCGATGAAGTAGTGCACCGCGGTGAGCGCCTCGTCGCCGTGCATACCGCGCAGGTCGATTTCGGGACGGAAGCGGAGTTTCTTTTCGTAGACAGCATCGTGCGTTTCCTTACTGATGAACGTAGACACCTTGGAAATAGAGGTTTTCTCCATGGGCTTGGTGGTCGTTTCGAGGCGCGAAAGCGGCACCGTAGTCACCATCACGCCGAAGAGGACGCGTGCCGTTTTGCCCTGCATGCTCTGGATGCGTCCCACCGTGTTCTGCCTTTTGATGCGGACGTAACTGCCCACTTGGGGCTTCTGTTGCGTGGCGGGGGTGGCAGGAGCCGTGTTGCCGGTCTTGCCGCCGGAAAGTGCCTGCACCAAGTTGCCGAGTGCGGCGGGCTGCTGCGGACGTTTCTCTTTCTTCCGCTCCTGACGCCGGCGGATTTGCTCCATCTTTCGGGCAATGGCATCGTCGGCCGCCTGTTGGTCGCGGGTTTTCATCTCCTCACGGAACGATTGGAGTTCGCGGCGTGCCTCGCGGGTGCGCTCCTTCTCCGCCTGACTCTCCTTGATGGTGCGGATGGTGCTTTCAATCATGGCGTTGGAGTCTTGAATGAGGCGTTCGGCCTCTTCGCGCGCCGTGCGGAGCACCTCCTTTTTCTCGGTGGAAAGGTGGCTGAGTTCGTTTTCGTAGCGGGCAATGGTCTGCTCGAGTTTCTTTTCGCGCTCGTGGATGTTGCGGCGCTTGTTTTCCCAATAGAGTTTGTCGCGCACAATGTCCTGCAGATATTTGTCGCTCATCACATAGTCCTTCCCCACGAGGTCGGAGGCATAGCGAATCACCTCTTCGGGAATACCGATGTTGCGGGCGATTTCCACAGCAAAAGAACTACCGGGATTTCCGATTTGCAGCACGAAAAGCGGCTGCATCTTCGCGCGGTCGTAGAGCATCGCACCGTTGATGACGGTGGTGCAACTTTCGGCAAAATGCTTGAGGTTTTGGTAGTGGGTGGTGATGATGCCGCAAGCCCCGCGCTCCACAAATTTTTGCAAGATGGCTTCGGCCATCGCCCCACCGATTTGCGGTTCGGTGCCGCTGCCGAATTCGTCGATGAGCAAAAGGCTGCGGGAAGAGCAGCGGCGCATCATCGTCTTCATGTTGAGGAGGTGGGAGGAGTAGGTGGAGAGGTCGTTTTCCAAACTCTGTTCGTCGCCGATGTCGATAAAGATGTCGTCGAAAATACCCACAATGGAATTTTCGCGCGCCGGCACAGGCATACCGCATTGCAGCATGTACTGGAGCAATCCTACCGTTTTGAGGCAGACGGACTTACCACCGGCATTCGGCCCCGAGATGAGGAGGATGCGGCCGCGCTCACGGAGGGTGATGTCGAGCGGAATCATTTGTTTGCCGTGGCGTTCCAAACTTTGTTGCAAGAGCGGATGGCGCGCCTGCACCCAGTCAATGCGCGGCCCGCGCTGGAGTTGGGGCACAACGGCTTGAAACTGCTCGGAGAAGATGGCCAGTGCGCGCAGATAGTCGATGTGGGCGAGAAACTGCATCGAACCCAAAATCGCGTTGATGTGCGGACGGATTTCGCCCGACAGGATTTGGAGGATGCGGATGATTTCGCGCCGTTCGGCCGCTTTGAGTTCGCGGATGCGGTTGTTGGCATCGACCACCGCCGCAGGTTCGATAAAGACGGTTTTGCCCGTCGCGCTCTCATCGTGGATGATACCCTTGATTTTGCGTTTCAAGGCCGGTGCCACCGGAATGACCAAACGGCCGTCGCGGAGGGTGGGCGAGACGTCGCGGTCAATGTAGCCGTCGGCCTGCGCCTGCGTGATGATGGAGCGGAGCGAATGGCTGATGCTGCGCGTGGTCACCTCGATGTTGTGGCGGATACTGAGGAGTTCGGGCGTGGCCGTATCCTTCATTTTTCCGTACTTGTTGAGGACGGTGTCGATGCGGCGGATGATTTGCGGAAAGCAGCCCACCCCTTCCGTCATGCGGTAGAGGGCGGGATATTTGGCGTGGGCAGCCCGCTCATCAAGGTTGTCGGCTGCGGTGTCGCCTTCGGTCGTTGCGGCCGAAGCCACGGTGTCGTCGGCAGCGTGCGCCTCTTCTTCCGCCGTTGTGGTGCGGAGAAACTGCACGATGCTCACCACCGTTTGCAACGAGCGTTTCAAATCGAACAAGTCGAGTTCTTCGAGGTAGGTGCGTTCGGGGCGGATGCGCATGAGCGACTGCCGCACGTCGTAGAAGTTCTCTTCGTAGACCTCCTCTTCGGTTTGCATGAAGTCGCCGAACTCTTTGGCTTGGCTGAGGGCTTCACTCACCTCGTCGAAGTTGGAGGAGAACTGCACGTGATTGTCTACCCACTCCGTGCCTAAGGTGGACATGCAGCGCCCTTTGAGGAGCGTGCGCACCTCGGCAAAACCGATTTTTCGTTCAAAGTGGTCGGGATATATCATTCCTGTTTTTGTTTGTTCTTGATGTTGCGTCCACCACATGGCGGAGCGGAGAGAGGGGGAGTGGGGCGGCGCAGGCCGCAAGGTGGCACCG
This sequence comes from uncultured Alloprevotella sp., assembly GCA_963544845.1. Lineage (GTDB taxonomy): Bacteria > Bacteroidota > Bacteroidia > Bacteroidales > Bacteroidaceae > Alloprevotella. The sequence goes on along the minus strand of CAUUGL010000006.1, from coordinate 75,190 downwards.
ACAGCCGGAATAGGCCGACTGACAAAGCCGATGCCATCCCGCCTTTACGCGAGTTCGCCTTTGAGCGTGGCGCTGGAGGCTTCGAGAATGCGCACCCGCACCGTCTGACCCACGCGCAGACCTTCGCGCGGGATGATGACCACTTTGTTTTGCTCCGTGCGGCCGAAAAGTTCTTCGCGACTGCGTTTGCTCACACCCTCGATGAGGATGTCGGCTTCGCGGCCAATCCAGGCGCGGTTGGCGGTAAGGGAAAGTTCGTTTTGCAGGGCGATGAGTTCGTTGAGGCGGCGTATCTTCGTGGCCTCGTCGATGTCGTCGGGCAACCGCTTGGAAGCGTAGGTGCCGGGGCGTTCGGAGTATTTGAACATGAAGGCCGAATCGTAGCCCACGCGGCGCATCATGTCAAGGCTCTGCCGGTGGTCTTCTTCGGTCTCTCCACAGTAGCCTGCAAAGATGTCGGTCGAAATGGCGCAATCCTTCACGATGCGGCGAATGGCTTCGACACGTCCCAAATACCACTCACGATCGTACTTGCGGTTCATACGACGCAAAATGACGCTCGACCCGCTCTGCACCGGCAGGTGAATGTGGCGGCACACGTTGGGCTCTTCGGCGATAACGTGGAGCGTAGCGTCGCTCATGTCCTTGGGGTGCGGGGTGGAAAAACGGATGCGCATGTCGGGCACGGCGCGTGCCACGGTGCGGAGGAGTTCGGGGAAATACACGAATTCGGGATTGGCGTTGGCCTGCTCCTCGGTCGATTCGATTTTCGTTTGCTCCATCGCCGCCCGCTGTGCCGCCTCTTCGCTCAGGGTCGAAGGGTCGATTTCGGAAGGCGCATTCTCGGTTTCGGCAGCCGAATCGCGGCGGGCTTTGTAGGAATTGACATTTTGCCCCAAGAGGGTGATTTCCTTAAAACCTCGCTTTTGGAGGTCGAGACATTCGTTGATGATGCTCTGCACGGCACGGCTGCGTTCGCGGCCACGGGTGTAAGGCACGATGCAGTAATGGCAGAAATTGTTGCACCCGCGGGTGATGCTGACAAAACCGGAGATTTTTGAGCCGCAGAAGCGTTCGGGCATCACGTCGCCGTAGGTTTCGGTGAGTGAAAGGTCGATGTTGATGGCCTTCTGTCCGGTTTCGGCCTGCGCAATGAGGTCGGGGAGGGAAAGGTAGGCATCGGGGCCTGCCACGAGGTCGGCGTGGTGCTTGTTGAGGAGGTCTTCTTTCACGCGCTCGGCCATGCAGCCCAGCACCCCTAAGATGAGGGGACGACGGCGGCGCACAGCGTTGAGTTGCTCCAAGCGGTGAATAATTTTCTGCTCGGCATTGTCGCGCACGGAGCAGGTATTGAGAAAGACGGCATCGGCCTCGTCGACGCTTTCACAAGGTTCGTAGCCCGCCATCTTCATGACGCTCGCCACAACCTCGGAGTCGGCCACATTCATTTGGCAGCCGTAAGTTTCGATAAAAAGTTTTTTCATTTTTGAAGTTGAGTGGGAAAGAAGCACAGCCCTTTGCCGATGGGCGGAAAAGGCCGTGCGCACCGGCCGACGTGGGGTTAGTCGTGCGCGGCAAGGAGGGCTTCGATGGCCAAACGATAACTGTCGGCACCAAAACCACCAATCACGCCTCGGCAGGCAGCGGCTATCATCGAGGTGTGGCGGAAAGGTTCGCGGGCGTGGACATTGCTCAGGTGCACCTCCACCACCGGCATCGGCGCTACACTGCGGATGGCATCGTGCAGGGCGATGGAAGTATGGGTGTAGGCACCGGCGTTGAGCACCACGCCCTCCACGCCCTCGCGGTGGGCTTGCTGCAAGCGGTCGATGAGTGCCCCTTCGTGGTTGGACTGAAAGGTTTGCAACTCCAAACGATCGGCATAGCGGCGGCGCAGGGATTCCAAAATTTCTTCCAGACCTGTCCGGCCGTAAATGCCCGGTTCGCGCTGCCCCAAAAGGTTGAGGTTGGGGCCGTTGAGCACTAAAATCTTCATAGACGTGGTGGGTTTGCGAAAATTGTTGTATATTTGGCTGCAAATTTACGAAAAAAGGCGCGGAGCATCAAATGCCCGTGCTGAAATCTTAGTGTCATTTCATGCCAACGACCGACCTGTTAGAAAAATATAAGATTTATCTGCTCCTCGAACAAGGACTGTCCGAAAATTCCCGTTCGGCCTATGAGCGCGATGTGGTGCGCTTCTTGGAATATGTGGCCGAAGAAGGACTGGAAGTGCTGGCCATCACCCTCCCCGACTTGCACCGCTACACCTCGTGGCTGGCCGAAATCGGGGCGGCGCCGCGCTCGGTGGCGCGTATGTTGAGCGGGGTGCGCTCGTTCTACCGCTTTTTGCAACTCAACGGCCATGTGGCGCAGGACCCTACCGAACTGCTCGAAAGTCCACGTCTGCCGGCTCACCTGCCGCAGGTGCTCACGCTCGATGAGGTGGAGCGCATTTTGGCCGCCATCGACCTGTCGCTTCCCGAAGGACAGCGCGACCACTGCATGATAGAACTGCTTTACAGTTGCGGACTGCGGGTGAGCGAAATCTGCGATCTGCGCCTTTCCGACTTGTTCCTCAAGGATGAAGAGCGGTATATCCGCGTCACCGGCAAAGGCAACAAACAGCGGTTCGTTCCCATTTCCGACCGCGCCATACACGAACTGCACAACTGGTTTGACGCCCGCCGCGACATCCGCATCAAGCCCGAAGAGGAGGACTATGTGTTTGTTTCCGCCCGCCGCGGACGCCACCTCTCGCGCATCACGGTGTTCCACAACATTAAGCAGTACGTCCAGACCGCCGGCATTGAAAAAGAGGTCTCTCCCCACACCTTCCGCCACACCTTCGCCACCCACCTCCTCGAGGGGGGGGCATCGCTGCGCGCCATTCAGAAAATGTTGGGGCATGAGAGCATCGGCACGACCGAAATCTACACACATCTCGACAGCCGCTTTTTGCGCGAACAGGTGCTCACCTGTTTTCCCCGCAATCGTGCGGAACGCGCCGAACAGGAGCAGGGATAATGCGCCACAAAAAGGGCAAAAGCGGAAGACCGCTTTTGCCCTTTTCAGCAGGTGGGAAATTCGACTATCTGCCGCCTTCCAACGCTCCCCATTGGCGGCGCAGTTCCCACATCACGATACCGGCCGTTACACTCACATTCATCGAGTGCTTCGTGCCAAACTGGGGAATTTCAATCACGCGGTCGGCACGATCCACCACAGCCTGTGCCACGCCCTTCACTTCATTGCCCAAAATAAAGGCATAGCGGCGCGTGGGATCCACTCGAAAATCGGGCAGCAACTGGGCATCGCGGCATTGCTCGATGGCCACCACTTCGTAGCCCTCACGCCGGAGAGCATCGACGGCTTCGAGGGTATCGGCAAAGTGCCGCCACGTCACGGCATCTTCAGCCCCAAGGGCGGTTTTGTGAATTTCGGGATGCGGCGGCGTAGCAGTGATGCCGCAGAGCCAAACGGCTTCCAAACGGAAGGCATCGGCCGTGCGCAACACGCTCCCTACGTTGTAGAGGCTGCGCACGTTGTCGAGCACCACGATGAGCGGGAGTTTCGGGGCTTCTTGAAAGGCCGCCACATCGAGCCGCCCCATTTCTTCGACATTGAGTTTGAGATGGGTCATCGGGAGAGAAAATTTTTCAGAAAAGGCCGGAAGGCTTCGGAGTTTAGGGTAGATGCTGAAAACCATCGGTCGGTTTTCTGCATCTACCCTAAGCCATATCGAGCAGTTCGAGTTGGAAAATGAGGGTGCTGTTTCCGGGAATGTCGCGCCCTGCCCCGCGCTCGCCGTAGCCCGCTTCGGCAGGTACGTAGAGTTCCCATTGGTCGCCGATGCGCATATTGACCAGCGCCACCTGCCAACCGGTGATAAGTTCGTTGACGCGGAAGGTCACAGGGGTGCCGGCGCCGCGTCGGGAGGAGTCAAACTGCCGTCCGTCGATGAGGCGGCCGGTGTAGTGTACCGTCACCACGGTGCGCGGTGAGGGCTTCGCTTCGAGTTTGCGACGGCGGCGTTCGTCACTCTCTTGAGCCGGATCGGGCGCGGCCTTCAGTACGCGATAGAGCACCCCGCAGCGCAATTCGTGCACATCGGGCTGTCGGCGCAGATTGTCCAAAAAGGCTTCGTTGTCGGCCTTATAAGCCGCACGCGATGCGGCATTTTCTTTTTTCTTGTGAGCCATAAGTAGGTCTTCAAAATTAATTGTAACTATCTTCTGCGGAGGGTGTTCTCTACTTTGACACTATCTTTGTCTCCCTTTTCCGCCATCTCGCCTTTGCTCATCAGTCGTGTAGCCCGCTACACTCCTTCTTCACAAAGACGACCTGACGAAAAATTGAAACAAATCTAGTATCCATTAATTTTGAACACCTACTTAGGAAGAAGAGGAAAAGGGGGATTTTGACAAAATCGGGAGGGAAGACGAAGGCGCTATTTCCGGCCGACATACTGCCCGTAGACCGCGATGACCACGTAGCACACGAGGGGGACGATGAAGCCGAGCGACATACCGCTTCGGTCGGCAATCCAACCCATGAGGAGGGGCGCTACCGCACCGCCTACGATACTCATAATCAGGAAAGAAGAGGCCAATTTTGTGTGGCGTCCCACTCCACGCAGCGACAAGGCAAAGATGGTGGGGAACATGATGCTTTCGCAGAGATAGACGACAAACAGTGCTCCGAAGCCCAACTGTCCCGGTGCAAACACCACCAGCGCCGTGCTCAACGTGGTGCCCACACCGCAGAGGGCAAGTAGGCGTTCGGCCCGGATGTAGCCCATCAGCCAACTGCCGCCCATGCGGCCGAGCATAAACAAGCCCATGCAGCCGATGCCCAACAGCGTGGCGGCGGCGCCACGAGGTACGGCGGCTTCTTCGACGGCGTAGTTGATGAAGAAACTATTGACGCCCGTTTGTGCGGCCACATAGAGAAAGAGCGACACCAGTCCGAACACAAACTTCTTGTGGCGGAACAGGGGGATGTAACCTCCGGCCTGCACCCCGCCTTCCATCACGTCGTCCGTCTGTTCGGGATCCGCTGCCACTTCCGGCAGCCGCACGCGGGCAAAGACGAGGGCGATGGCCAGCACCACGATGCCAATCAGGGCATAAGGCAGGGTGATGTTGGGCTGTTCGCCGGGTTGGGTGAATAGGAACATACCGCCCACCAACGGCCCGAGAATCCACCCCAGCCCGTTGAACGATTGCGAGAAATTGATGCGCTGTTCCGCCCCTTGGCTCGGCCCCAACACGGTGACATAGGGGTTGGCCGACGTTTCGAGGAAGGTCAATCCGCAACCGATGATGAAGAGCGAAAAGAGGAAGAATCCGAAATTCATCAGTTGTCCGCCGGGGATAAAGAGGAGGGCGCCGATGCCGTAGAGGAGCAATCCGATGAGCACTCCTGCCCGATAGCCCCACCGCTTGATGAGCGCACCGGCGGGAAGTGCCATCAGGAAGTAGCCGCCGTAGACCACGGCCTGAACCAGTGCCGACTGCGTTTTGGTGAGTCCCATCGTGTCTTGGAAATACTTGTTGAGTACGTCCAAAATACTGTGGGCAAAGCCCCATAGGAAAAAGAGGGAGGTGATGAGCGCAAAGGGCACAAGATAGTTGTGGCCGTCGCGTGTTTTGACTAAATTCATAGACTATAATGGATTTTGTAAAAGTGATGACAGTATAAATAGGGACTTTCTTGCCGGAGCATCCATGGCGACAAACCGAGTGTTGATCGGAGGCGGCTCCTCGGTCGTCCTTCCGCTTTTGGGGAAAAACGAGCCTTGCAAAGGTACTCGTTTTTTTCTTGAAACACAAGGTTTTTCTACCTCAGAGGTAGTTTTTTCCGGCTCTGAGATAAAAAAAACTACCTCAGAGGTAAATTTTTCCCGCTCCTATGGCGGTGGATTTTCGTGTTTTTCGGATTGGGTGCTGCACTCCGATTGAAAATGTCCGACCTGCTTCCTCCTTGGAAAACACCATAATAAATCAACAGTACATAGCTCACAGATGAAAAAAAATGCGTAGTTTTGTAGTCGAAACGCACAAAAGTTCTGCTTATGAAACCGAAACTTGCGATTCTTACGGGCGCGGGTATGAGTGCCGAGAGCGGATTTTCCACCTTTCGCGACAAAGGCGGCCTTTGGGAAACGCATCCTGTGGAACAAGTGGCCACGCCCGAAGGATGGGCGGCCAATCCCGAACTCGTGAACAACTTCTACAACGGACTGCGCCGACAACTCGTGGACGCAGCCCCCAACGCGGGACACCGCCTGCTGGCCGAGATGGAGCGCGACTACGAAATGACCATCATCACGCAAAACGTCGATGACCTCCATGAGCGCGCCGGCTCCGGACGGGTGATTCATTTGCACGGCGAACTGATGAAGGCTTGTTCGTCGGCCGACCCTGCCGACCCGCGCCACCGCATCACTCTCCCTGCCGACCACCTCGACATCGTCGCTGGGCAGCGCGCCGGCGATGGCAGTCTGCTGCGGCCTTTCATTGTGTGGTTCGGCGAACCGGTGCCCCTCATCTCCCAAGCCGCAGAGGTGGTGAGCCAAGCCCATGCACTCGTCATTATCGGGACTTCGCTGACCGTTTATCCCGCGGCAGGACTGATTGATGCCGCACGCGCTGATGCTCCGATTTTTCTCATCGATCCTAACGAGGTGCCCACACCCCGACACCGGCACGTCCGTCTCATTCGCGACGTGGCTTCGCGCGGAGTGGCCACGCTCAGAGAAGAGTTGCGCCGGCTGCCTCTATTTCAAACGCCGTAGGCAGCGGCTGACATCGGCAGACAAGGCACATCCGTCCCTTTCCCTTTCCAAAATTTCGGCAGGAGGTTTGGACTCCCGCCCTTCTTTTCTTTTTCTCCTCCGCCCATGAGTTCTCTTTCCGCCACCGAACAACAAGTGTTCCACCGTACCCGACTACTGGTGGGCGATGCCGCGCTGGAGCGCATTCACCGCACGCGCGTCATCCTCTTCGGCGTGGGCGGTGTGGGGAGTTGGTGTGCCGAAAGCCTCGTGCGCTCCGGTGTGCAGCAACTCACCCTCGTCGATTCTGACTGTGTGAGCATCACCAATGTCAATCGGCAACTGCCCGCCACCCTGCCCAACGTGGGGCGCGTGAAAGTCGAGGCCTTGCGCGAACGCCTGCTCACCATCAATCCCGACGCCCAAATCACCGCACGGCAGGAGATTTACAATGCCGACAATGCCGAGAGTTTCCACCTCGACACCTACGATGTGATCATCGATGCCATCGACTCGCTGGCCGAAAAGGCGCACCTCCTCCTCACGGCCTCGCGCACCGATGCGCTGCTCGTTTCGTCGATGGGCGCGGCCTTGAAAATGGACCCTTCGCGCATTGCGGTGGCCGAGTTTTGGAAGGCCGAAGGCTGCCCCTTGGCGCGTGCGCTTCGGAACAAGTTTAAGCGCGCGAAGACCTTCCCTGCTAAAAAGTTTCGCGTGGTTTACAGCAACGAACTCCTCCCCAATCTGGGTGCAGAAGTCTGTTCGGCCATCAATCCGGACGCGCAGCCGACTCCGGCAACCACCGAAGGGCGCACCGACCTTGCCGACCACGATTGGAACGCCAAAAAGGCGCAAATCAACGGCGCGATGGTACACATCACCGCCATCTTCGGGTTTACGCTGGCCGGCATCGTGCTCAACGACCTCTACGGACAGGAACGCGGACAAGCAAAGCCCTAAGTCCGTGCGCCCTCATCCTTTGCATCATTCATTCTCTAACCTCTTTTTTCTTCCCATGAAAATTGCCTCCCTTCTGTTCGCTGCATCGCTAGCCCTTCCGGCGCTTGCCCAAGCCCCTTCGGCGTCCGACAGCCTCAACACGCGCCGCGTTCTGTGTGACATCGCGCTGGAGCAACCGCTTTTCAAGACCTTTCCCAAACAAACGCCCTATCGCATTCCGGCCATCGCCACCACCCAATCGGGAAGCCTCATCGCCCTGACCGACTATCGGCCGTGCGGGGCAGACATCGGCTACGGCCGTGTGGATTTGCGCTACCGCATTTCGCACAACAACGGTGCGACATGGAGCCCCGAACTCGTGTTGGCGCAAGGCGACGGCGTGGCGGGCAGTCCGACCTGTGGTTATGGCGATGCCGCCGTGGTGGCCGACTCCCGCAGCGGAGAGGTGATTGTGGTGTGCGTGACGGGCAACACCGTCTACGGCGCAGCCACCACCACGCGCGAAAATCCCAACCGCGTGGCCATTCTCCGCAGCACCGACAACGGCCGAACTTGGTCGGAACCGGAAGACATCACCGAAAGCATCTATTCGCTGTTTGACAAGAGCACGCTCGGCCCTGTCCAATCCCTCTTCTTCGGCAGCGGCCGCATCTGTCAAAGCCGCCAAGTGCGCTTCGGTCGCTACTATCGCCTTTATGCTGCCCTTTGCGCCCGACCCGGTGGCAACCGCGTGGTGTACAGCGACGACTTCGGCCGTTCGTGGCACGCCTTGGGCAGTATCGACAGCTCGCCGGCTCCGAAAGGCGACGAACCTAAGGTGGAGGAACTTCCCAACGGCAATGTCGTTCTCTCCAGCCGTATGTGGGGCGGTCGCTATTTCAACATTTTCTCCTACATCAGTCAGCGCAACGCTACGGGAACGTGGGCGGAAGCGGTGGCCTCGGCAGAAGCCAAACACGGCATTGTGGCACAACAGAATGCCTGCAACGGCGAAATTCTCGTTGTTGATGCCATCGACCAAAAGACGAAACGGGTGATTCCCGTTGTGCTCCAAAGTGTGCCGCTCGGCCCCGGACGCTCCCGCGTGGGCATCTACTACAAGCCTCTCTATTCGCCCTACGACTATCAAACGCCGGCACTCTTCGCCACCCACTGGCGCGGGCCTTACGAGGTGACACCGATGTTGAGCGCTTACAGCACGATGATTTTGCAGCCCGACGGCCGCATCGGCTTCTTCTATGAGGAAGCCACCTATGGCGCGGAAGCCACCTACACCGAGATGTATCGCCCTCTCTGCTTAGGACAAATCACCAACGGCGAATTCCGCACTCAAGAGGAGAGTAAGCGATAATTTTTGCTCCCTCCTCTTTGCTTGCCGCACCAGAGGGCTTGCCCCTATTCTCCAAAACAAACGACACCACCCAGCGTTGGGTGGTGTCGTTGTTTTGGGGGATAAGTGTGGCGGAAAGGCGCGGCATCAATGCTTCCACGTCCATTCGTCTGTATTCACTGCGGCTTCCACTTGCTGTTCGGTGGCATCGGGCAGATTGCAGAAGAAGTCGATGCCGGTGCGGCGCTGCAATTCGGCCACGGAGATGGTGAGTTCGCGGGGCTTCACCTGTTTTGTCGAAATTTTGTTGAAGTCGTGTTGCTCTGTCCAGAAAGCGAGCGACTTGTATTGTTTTTTGCCTTCGCTGTCGATTTTGACGGCGAGCAAAGCCATATAGAAGTAGCTGGGAATGAGAATGGGTTGCTGATTGCCTCGTTGCGTGTGCCCATAGATGCCCTTATTATAAGGGGTGGGAAGAGCGGCATTGTCCTCAATGGTGGCGGCTTTCACCACATAGAGGGTGTCGCAAAAACCGCGGTCGTCAGCCCAATCGCGTACCTGCTCCTCCATCGCTTTCCAAATGCCGCGGTTGTGGGAACCCACTTGCGGCAGGCAGTTGGAGGTGTAGAAAGTCTGCTCATTGGCAAGGTGGGTCATGCGGCGGTCGTCGGAGGCACAAAGGTGGCCGCGGTCGTAACCGGGATCGCCGGAGCCCAGCCCTGTGTAGTCTTTGGTGTGAATGCAGTCGGCAGGGTCAAGGTTGGGGTCGTCCTTCCATTTGTTGGTGCGCTTCACGTTAGGATCATTCTGCAAACTGTTGTCGAAGCGATAGCACACCCAACGTGTGGCCTTCTGTTGCTTGTCGTACTCCAAACTGAAGTTGATGCGGTCGCCTTCAAATTTGTGGACGGAAAGCGCGTTGTTGCTGCCTTCGCGGAGGCGGGGGTATTCCAAGCGCCAAGCATACTGACGGTGGCCGGTGAGGTTGGTGTTGCGGTTGGTGTTGTTTTGGTCGTTGGGCGGCGTGGGCGGTGTTTCAGCATCGACATATTGTACAGTCGCGTCCAAATAATCGACCGAGGGTGCGCCGGGAAGGTACACTTTCAAGCCGAGGGTGTCGACCAATACGATGCGCTCATATTCGGCAGCACGATAGGTGTGTACGGGTTGCCCTTTGACGAGGATTACTGCGTCTTTTTTGGTGGGCGTCTGCCCCCAAGCGCTCAGGCAGCTCAGGGCAAGGAAAAGGAGGGATATATAGGTTTTCATGCGGAGAAGCAAATGAGGAATATATTAAGGAAGAACAACTTTACGACCGCCCATCAGATAAACTCCTGCGGGGAGGGTGGCGGTGCGGGAAACGCGCTGACCGGTGAGGGTGCGCAGTTCGGCGTCACGACCGGCTTGGGGCAACTGCATCAAGCCCGTGATGCTGCCGTTGATCAGTTGTTGGCGCAAATCATTGTCGACCACATACAAGTGGGCAGCGAAGGCCGGCAGTTGTGTTTGATCTTCGGAAGCGCACAGATGTTGCTGAGCATCGAATCTGAGGCATTTGTCGGTCATCGTCCAAGGAGCAAAAGCGCCTACGAAGTCTACCCCCGATTCGGACAGGGTCTTCGGTGTGGAGATAAGTTTCACCCCGTCTACTTGTGCGCCCGAGGTTTCACCGGCAGCTTTGACCAAGTACGGTACGCCGGCTTCGATTTTATCGGTGGTACGGAAGCGCAATTTGTGATTGTCGGGAGTGTAGCCGTCGAAGGCCAGTATGGACAGTTCCGTACCGAAGGCTTCTGCCGGATCGTTCATGTCAAAGGGCAGGCAGAGGGTGCGCCATTGCTCCGGTTGCAGCGTGAGGTGCAAATCCACATCCACGATTTGGTCGGCATGAGCAGCAATGTCGGCGGTGGGGTCTTGATCTTCCTTCAACACGAGTTGCGTCATCACCTCGTCCAACGCAAGGGGAAGGAGTTGGGGGGCGTTGGCAGCCATACCCACCACGGCTTGCAGGGTGAAGCGGCGTGTGGTCAAATCGCCTTCCAGCAGATTGTTCCAAGCCTCAATCTGTGGGGAGAAATAGACGCGGGTTGCGCCTTGTTGGGCATAGTAGCGCGTGCCTTCCTTGCCGAGGGTCACATCGGTGAGCAACACTTTGTTGGCGGGGAAGTCGGCCAATTTGTCCAAGGTGGTGGCGATGGCTTTCTGTTGGCCAAAAGCATCAAGGCAGAGTACGGTTTCACCGGTAGACTTGTCCGTTGCAGTGAGGGTGGGCAGGCCGGCGGTGGTGGAGTAAGTGGCTTCGATGCGTCCCATCAGCGCACCCTGCATGGCGGGATGCCATCCGGCATCGGTGGGCAGGAAGTTGTGGAGCATCACGGCCGCCGTCTTGTCGGCCACATAGCATTCGGCCTTCCCCACAAGGGCATTGACATAAGCGGGGTTTTGGCGTCCCATCAAGAGCACTACGGGCGTGCCATCGGCCAAGCCTTTGAGTTGGTCGAGGGTACGAATTTCCGTCGGCTGAGGTTGCGGAGGCGTGGGTGGGGTCGGAGGGTCGACCTGTCCGCCTTCTTCGCTCGCCACGACTTTCACATCGTCGAGGAAGAATACGTTACTTTTATTAGCAGCACCCTCGATGCGAATTTTAGAGGTGGCTGTTGCGCCTTCGATGGTGAAAGTATAGGTGTTGAACTTGCCGGCTTCCAGCGTCACTTGGGCAGGCGTGAGCGTACCACCGTCTACGATGGAAACCTTGATATCGCGAGAGTAGTTTTTTCCATCCCAACTTCCTGCACGGAAGGTGAGTACAGCTTTGCCGGACAACTCGGTGAGGGCAGGCGTGGTGAGCGCAGCACTTTTAGTGGATTTTCCGACCTTGGCACATTGATGGCCTTGGTAGACATCGCCCCCAATCTGCCAACCTGATAGGTGAGCAGAGGTGATTTTGGGTGAATTTATACGTCCCTTCCACTGCCCTTCAGGGTGCTCTTCGGTAGGATTACCACCATCGCCGTTGAAGTTGTCGAAGGTTTCGTGAAGTACCATTTTTTGCCCCCAACTACTGAGTGAGAGGGTGAGAAATAGCAAAAAGACTGAAAATCTCTCGAAATGTAGTTTCATAAAATGTAGTATTTGATAACGGGGCAAAAGTACAAATCTTATTTGATATATTCAATAGTTATTGCAATTTTTCTAAGCAGGAGGGGTGATTTTTCTTTCTCGAGCTGACATTTTAGCGTATTTTGTTCTGAATTATGATAGCCTTGCCCTTCTTTTATGCTGTCGAAAATGATGGTTGAGGCTCAAAGTTTTTTACGAAATCATTGTACTTTTGGGTTGGTATTGTGAAGAGGTCATTTTCCCCAACAGGCTTGCCGAAAAATCTACCTCTGAGATAAAAATTTTTATCTCAGAGATAGAAAAAACTACCTCTGATGTAGAAAAGACGGTCTTTGAGGAAAGAGCCATCGAGGAAAATGTAAGCAAATGGAGGGTTTCTTTTAAGAGGTGGCAGATGGAACAATCTGCCGCTAAGCACTTCCGCTCATCATCTGTCGGACTACAAAAATTTATGGGATTTCGTCTCTACGAAATCCCATAAACCAACACAAAAACTAAACTAGACTTAACTTAAAAACTAAATTCTAAGTGGGGTGTTATCCTCACGACAACTTATTTCAAGGGCAAATATACGTGCTTCTGATAGAACTACCAAATATTTCAGGAAAAAAGTTAAGTTTTGTGGTCATTTTTCTATTTTGAGGCTTATTAAGTCTTTTAGCAGCTCCTTTGGAAGGTCGGGTTTTCAAAACTTTGCCGTTCGCTGTTGCAAATAGGCATCGGCGAGGGTGAGGGCAGCCATGGCCTCGACAATGGGGACGGCACGCGGGAGGACGCAAGGGTCGTGGCGACCGTGAGCCGTGAGGAGGGTGGGGCGGCCGTCGACATCGACCGTCGATTGTTCGCGGAGGAGGGTGGCAACGGGTTTGAAGGCCACGCGGAAGATGATGTCGTTGCCGTTGCTGATGCCGCCTTGGATGCCGCCGCTGTGGTTGGTGGCGGTGGCGAAGCCCGGCAGGAAGGCATCGTTTTGCTGCGAACCGCGCAGGGCAGCACCGGCAAAGCCGAGGCCGTACTCAAAACCTTTGACGGCGTTGATGGAGAGCATGGCGTGGGCAAGGGTGGCATGGAGTTTGTCGAAAGCGGGCGCGCCCCAGCCCGCAGGGCAACCGGTGATGAGACATTCGATGACGCCGCCCACGGTGTCGCCTTCGCCTTTGACGTCGAGGATGAGGCGCGCCATCCGTTCGGCTGTTTCGGGGTCGGGACAACGCACGTCGTTGCTGTCGATTTGGTCGAGGGTGAGTTGGTGGTAGTCTTTTTCGAGGACGATGTCGCCTACCTGCCGCGTCCATGCGGTGATGCGCACTCCGAGTTGAGCCAAGAGGATTTGTGCAAATGCCCCGCCCACCACACGGCTCACGGTTTCGCGGGCAGAACTGCGTCCGCCGCCGCGATGGTCGCGAATGCCGTATTTGCTTTGGTAGGTGAAATCGGCGTGGGAGGGTCGGAGGACGTGGCGCAGGTGGTCGTAGTCGGAGGAGTGGTGCTGGGTGTTGCGCACGAGAAATCCGATGGGGGTGCCAGTGGTGCGTCCTTCAAAGATACCGGAGAGGAGTTCGACTTGGTCGGCTTCGCTGCGTGGGGTGGTGAGGTGGCTTTGTCCCGGTCGGCGGCGGTTGAGTTGGTGCTGAATGAAATCGGGGTCGATGTCGATGCCGGCGGGCATGCCGTCGATGATGCCGCCTACGCCGATGCCGTGGCTTTCGCCGAAGCTGGTGAGTCGAAAGATTTGTCCGAAGGTGTTCATGGTGCAGAAGATGAAAGGGGGTAGGGCGAAGTACAAAAATGGCGGTGGGAAGGACCCACCGCCATGTGTTGGAGCATCGGCCGGAAAATTAGTGTTGGTGGTGATGACCGTGGTCGCAGCCGCAACCTCCGCAGCCGCCGTGATGGCCGTCTTCGTGGTCGTGATGGCAACCGCAGTGGTCATGGCTGCCATCGCCATGGTCGCCCTCGCAACCACAGCCGCAACCTTCGCCCGAGAGCATATTGATGGCGCCTTGGATTTCGGCGTCGGTGGCGGGGCGTGCCGTTACGACATGTCCCTTGTAGTGGAGTGCCTTGCCGGCATAGAGCGAATTGAGATCGATGACCACCACTTCGTCCTTGACTTCGAGCACGAGGCCGTCGAAGCGGTAGCCCTCTTCATTGACCAAGGGGAGAACGGCGCCGGGATAGACGGTGTCTTTGTCGAAGCGGCCGTTGATGTGGAAGGCTGTTTTGGGCACTTCGATGACGCGCTCTTCTTCGTAAGGGCCGTAGCCTTCTTCGACGGTGAGGGTGAAATCGAAGGTGTCGCCTTCGTTGAGGTCGCGCACGCGTTCTTCAAAACTGTCGAGCGCCATGCCCAGATGGGTGATGAACTGGAAGGGATACTGGGCAGGGGCTTCTTCGAGTTGTTCGTGGATGCCGGCGGCGTTGTCGGCGTAGAGGGTGTAGGCTACGGTGATGTAGCGATGTTGCTTTGCGTCCATTAAAGAAAGGAGTTGAAAGAAAAGGGGATGAAAAATTGAAAGAGAACGGAGCGGCTTTTTACTTAAACCAGACGGAGATGAAGCGCCTTGGCCAAGTGTTGCAGCGGCTCGCTCTTTTCGAGCATTTGTTGATAGATTTCGCGAGGTAGGTAAGCCCGACGCTTGATTTGCTGTGGGGCAATCTCAAACTGGAATTGCAGAAAGTCGTTGTGCAATTTGCGGCACAGATGGGCGTAAATCTGAGAATGGAGCTGCTGAAGTTCGTTCTTCACGGCCTCATATTCGACCAAGGCACTGATGTGCGGAAAGCCGTCGGGAGTGGTGGTGAGTTTGAGTCGCGAGGCATCGGTGGCAATGACTTTCAGTCGCTCGGCATCGGCGGTGTATTCGCGGGGGAGGAGATTGGCAAAGCGCATGAGCTGGTAGCACAAGTCGTCGTAGGTGAATTCCTTGTTTTGCTTCTCCTTGGGAGGCGCGGTGTCGGCGGTTTCGTTGGCCGCGGCGGCAGCCTGAGCGGCAGGGGCGGGGCGGCGGTTGAGCGAAACGGTGCGCAGACGGGCACGCTGCCGCTCGATGGCGGCTTGTTGTTGGGGAGAGAGCACCAGTGCTGCGGCTTGTTGTTGGGGAGCAGTCGTGGAAAGTGGGCGCACGGGCTGCTGCACGGGTTGGGCAGCAGGCGCAGGTGCGGGCTGCGCGGCACGTTGAGGTGTGGGCGCAGGCGAGAAGATGGGGAGGAGGCGTCGTGTAGGGCCAAGCCCACTGCCTGCGCCGTCGTCTTCGAGCAGTTGTGTCACCTGAATGAGGGTGAGCTCGACGAGCAGGCGCTTATTGTTGGAGGCGCGATAGTTGATGTCGCAATCGTTGCAGAGTTTCAGCGCGCGATAGAGGAATGTCGGAGCGCACCGCTGGGCTTGCTCGGCATAGCGCTGGCGCACGGTTTCGGCCACCTCGAGGAGAGGGAGCGTTTGGGCATCGCGCGAAACGAGGAGG
The DNA here is from genome assembly GCA_963544845.1 of uncultured Alloprevotella sp. Classification (GTDB taxonomy): domain Bacteria; phylum Bacteroidota; class Bacteroidia; order Bacteroidales; family Bacteroidaceae; genus Alloprevotella. The sequence goes on along the minus strand of CAUUGL010000006.1, from coordinate 59,535 downwards.
TCGCGGAAGTGGGCGGCGAGTCCGCTCATGAAGTGATTGGCCTCAAAACCTTTGGAAAGGATTTCGTTGAGGGTGAGCATCACTTTGGGGATGTCGCGTTGGAGGAGGGTGTCGGTCAGGTCGAAGTAGTAATCGTAGTCGAGGACGTTGAGATTTTCGATGACCTGCCGGTAGGTGATGTTTCCACTGGTGAAAGCCGCCACTTGGTCGAAGATGGAAAGGGCATCGCGCATACCGCCGTCGGCTTTGCGGGCGATGACGTTGAGGGCGGTTTCCTCGTAGGTGTAGCCTTCCTTTTCGGCCACGTGCTTGAGGTGGGCGACCACGTCGGGCACTTCCATACGGGCGAAGTCGTAGATTTGACAACGCGAGAGGATGGTGGGGAGAATTTTGTGCTTCTCGGTGGTGGCGAGAATAAAGATGGCGTGGGCGGGCGGCTCTTCGAGGGTTTTGAGAAAGGCGTTGAAGCCGGCTTGTGAGAGCATGTGCACCTCGTCGATGATGAACACTTTGTAGCGTCCGATTTGTGGCGGTATCTGCACCTGCTCGATGAGGGCGCGGATGTCGTCGACGGAGTTGTTGGAGGCGGCGTCAAGTTCGTGAATGTTATATGAGCGCCCCTCGTTGAAGGCCACGCAGCTTTCGCAATGGTCGCAGGCTTCACCGTGCTCGTTGGGGGTGAGGCAGTTGATGGTTTTGGCAAAAATGCGTGCCGAGGTGGTTTTTCCCACACCGCGCGGTCCGCAGAAGAGGTAGGCGTGCGCGAGTTTGCCGGTGGCGATGGCATTTTTGAGGGTCGTGGTCAGCGCACTTTGCCCCACCACGCTGTCGAAGTTGGTGGGGCGGTATTTGCGCGCCGAAACAATATAGTTGGACATAGATTATAGGAAGAAGAGAAAGGGGAGTGGCTAAGAGTTTTGAGAACTGACAAGCAGGAAATCCTCGGTTAGAGCAGTTTTTGCGGCATCTTCGTCGCTCAGTCGGCGATAGTCGAGAGGCGACATGCCTACGATGTTTTTGAAGTATTTCCCCAAAAAACTCTGGTTGGGGAAGTTCAGTCCGGTGGCAATCTGCTTGACGCTTTGGTCGGTGTTGCGCAACCGGCTTTTGATTTCCATGATGACCATACTGGTGATCCAGCTGCTCACGGTGCGTCCGCTCACCTGTTTCACCACCTCGCTCAAGTACTTGGGCGTGAGTTTGAGTTGGTCGGCATACCACGCCACTTCGCGCTGTCGGATGTGGTGCTCGGAGAGGAGCTGCATGAAGTTGTAGAACACGAAGTTGAGGCGGGTGCGGAGGCGTTCGCGCTGCGGATTTCGTTGCTCCACGGCGTCGCAGAGGTCGAAGTAGAAGGTTTGCATCATTGTCTTGATGCTCTCGCGCCAAAAGGTGTGTTCGCGGTTGCCCAGTCGTTGCAGAATGATGTCGTAACTGCGGCGCAACACCGCTTGTTCCTCGCTTGTGAGCGGGAGTACGGGGCGCTCCATCAGGTAGAACAGGTAAGGCCAAAGGTGAAGCATGGAGATGAGTGTCTCCTGCACATAACTGCGGCTTTGCACCAGTGCCACGAGTCGGAAATCCTGACTGTGCTTGACGCGGTCGACAATCTGTTGTCCGAAAAGGACATAGAGGTCGCCGGCTTGCAGAGAAACCCAATTGTTGTTGACATAAAACTCACTGACCCCACTTTCGCAAAAACCGATCAGGAAGAAGTCGCTTGTGAAGGCTTTTCCGGTGAAGTTAATGCGGCTGAAATCTTCAATCACCAAGATGTCCTTGTCCTCAGGTAAATCGGGGGTAGCATAAGGACGTAAATCGTCCAATTCTACTTTTCTTAATTCTTTAGGTCTGGTGTTCATGGCGAGAAAGAACGTAAGGAGGTTTATGGAGCAAAAATACAATTTTCCTCCGAATTTAGATAAAATATTTGGGATAAATCGACTAAATTTGCTATCTTTGCGCCGTTGAGTTGACAAAACGAGTAAAAAGCGCAACTCTTTTCACTGATTAGAAATCTCACCATCCTTCATTTAAAAACTCTTATTATTTACAACATGAACATTAGACTTTACGCTTCCCTGCTTGTAGCCACTACAACGATGGCTACGCTTGCTCCGCAAGTGGCTCAGGCGCAAACAACCCCACAAACGATCGTTGTCGAGAAAACTACCGGTACTTGGACGGCTTCGAACCCACAGAAAACCTGGCACGCAGTTTGGACGAGCAATCAGACAAACCCACAGGTGTCTCTTCGTACCGATCAAAACAACATGGACTACAAGGACGGAGGAATTCGCCTTTTCACCGGAGCTAACTCTTCTTGTAACTACACCATCATGGTTTCGCCCGGCTACGAGGTGAAAGGCTATGAGTTTGACTTCACCTTGTCTGACAATAATGGCAAGACCGTTACGATTACTCCGGAAGGAAAGGATGCTTTGACCAGCACCAGTACCACTGAAATGAAGCATGTTGCCTTGAAGGACCTCTCCGCGCAAGCTGTCAATTTCAAGGTGAGCAGTACTGCCGGAAATAGATCATTTGCACTCATTAAAAATGTGAAAGTGACTGTGCAAAAGAGCGCCAATGCCAGTGCAGCACAATATCTCTACATTACTGAACCCGGTAAGACGCCTTACCGCATCCCTGCTATCGCAAAAACCAAGAGCGGCCGTCTGTTGGCGTTCAGCGACTACCGCCCCAATGGAAAAGATATCGGTTTTGGTGAAGTGGATATCCAGCTCCGCACCTCCAACGACAACGGTGCCACTTGGTCAAAAGCCGTAACCATCGCCGATGGTGATGGAAAAGGCACGGCTCTCACTTGTGGCTTTGGTGATGCCGCTGTCGTGGCCGACCGCGAAACCAGCGATGTACTCATGCTCTGCGTAGCCGGTAAGGTGGTCTATAATCAAGCCGATTACAGCAAAGGAAAGCCTCTCCCCATCGTGCGCTTTGTCAGCAAAGATGAAGGCGCGACTTGGGGAAGCTATGAAGACCTGACCAGCAAGGTTTACGGTCTTTTCGACAATAGCAAAAACGGTAAAGTCAAGAGCCTTTTCGTAGGTTCCGGCAAACTCTGCCAAAGCACCAGCATTAAGGAGGGTTCACACTATCGTGTTTATGCTCCTGTGGCTGCCCGTGATGGTGGCAACCGTGTCCTCTTCTCCGACGACTTCGGTGCAACTTGGGGCGTATTGGGCGGTGCTGATGCACTTCCCTGCCCCGCTGGCGACGAACCTAAAATTGAAGAACTTCCCGATGGCCGCATTCTCCTTTCAAGCCGTGCACATGGCGGTCGTTTGTTCAACATCTTCGCTTACACTGACAAAAAGAAGGGTGAAGGCACTTGGGGAACTCCCGCTAAGTCCGACCAGAACAATGGTGGCATTATCGCACAAGGCAATGCCTGCAACGGCGAAATCCTCATCCTTCCTGTGAAGCGCAAGAGCGACAGCCAACAAATGTTCTTGGCGCTGCAAAGTATCCCCCTCGGTAATGGTCGTGCCAATGTAGGTATTTTCTATAAGGAATTGGCTTCGCTCAACGATTACGTTTCGCCCGAAGCTTTCGCGCGCGACTGGACGGGGCATAAGCAAATCTCTAAAATGAGTTCGGCTTACAGCACCATGGTACTTCAAAAGGACGAAAAAATCGCCTTCTACTATGAAGAGTCTACTTATGGCGCTGACTACACTGAGGTGTATCTCCCCCTCTCACTCGAGGAAATCACCAACAGCGCCTACACCTACGACTCTACCGTCCCGTCCCCTGGAAAAGATGAGAATATGGTGAGCGCTGAAGAACTTGAAAGCCTCCGCCAATTGCTCCAACACAAAGGCTTGGGATTCCCCAAAGCTACTGCTCCTTCGCGCGTCGAACTTGAAGCCATCCTGAAAGCTCCTGCCAACTTTAATAAGATACAGCTTCAAGCTGCCATCGAAAAGTTCTATAAGGAGACCGACGTAGAAATGCCTATTGAAGGCAAGCGTTACGTCTTCCGCGTGATGGCTAAGAATGGTACTCACTTCTATCTCGACTATGACGGTAGTGATGTGAAGGTGACTGAATTACCCGAAGGAACAGTACCTGCTCCCACGGCTTACTTCACAGCTCATCTTTCGACCGACAAGCAAAGCTACACTTTCACCACCGCCGATGGAAAATACCTTTGCAACCACTCTTCTTATAAAGGAGTGAATTGGCTTGTCAATGCAAGTACAACGGGATTCACTGATGCCTATGACAACGTAATGAGCCCCATCAAGCTTCATAAGTTTGTTGCCGGTACTAAGACGGAAGGTAAAATTCGTGACTATTTTGGAGGCTTCTATGCCATGTCTGCCCGCGGAAAAAAAGCTGATGGCACTGTGGTGCAAGGTGCATGGATTGTCAATACCGCAGGCAAGACCTACGATGGAGCCTCAGATCCTTACTTTACTGATAAGTTCTCTTCGCTTTTGAAACTTGAACAAGTAGTAGAACCCCTTGGTAAGGAAGTGAAGACACTTGCCGAAGTGGAAGGTAAGAAAGCTTATGCCCTTTACAATGCTCACTTCACGACTTATGCTATCAATAAGCAGGGTGAAAAGAATGTATGGGCAGCCGGTATGAAAGGAGATGAAAGCCATAATGTAGCTAGCGAAGAATTCAAGAAAGCCTACAGTTTTGATGATATTAACGGTGGTTGGCAGCTCTTCCGAGACAAGCAAGGCCAATGGTATCTCTATAACATTGCAGCAAAGGGTTATGTAAAAACGGGTTTCCCCAGCACTTTCGCTACTGATCCCACGCCCATCAACGTGAAGGAAATCCAAGGTGGATTTGCTTTCAATACCACTCAGGACGATACAAACTTCTTCTGTGCAGCTCCTCAGCTTGCTTCTGGTCCCATCGCCTGCTGGACAAGTGACGACGAAGGTGCTCGTTGGGTGCTCGTTGAAAATCCCAACCTCGAAGCCGACATCGAAACCTTCAACCGCATCACCGGTCTTGACACCGTACTTGCTCCCGCTGCTCCCAAGCGCACCGGCATCTACGACCTCTATGGCCGCCGCCTTGAAGTGACTAATCCCAGCGAACTGCCCACCGGTCTCTACATCATCGACGGCCGCAAGCAATGGGTGAAATAATCGCCAATCTTACCATCACACTATAAAGGGTATGCCCGATTGGGCATACCCTTTTTGTTGCGGAAATGACGGGGCATTGAGCGCCCACCGCCGCACCCCCGCACCCTACATCCGCATTGCTGCCCAAAGCCCTTCCGCCGTTGCGAAACCATGGATAAAGACAAACCCCGAAAGCCGCAGAAGGCTTTCGGGGTTTGTGGTAGGCCGAGGGTGCGGTTCAACCACAGCGGCCGTGTCGGTACGTCCTATTCGTTGACGAGGGGAAGGAAATTGTAGTCGCGCGAATAGCGGAGGTTTTGCACGTCAAAGGCTTCGTCGTAAGTGAGGGTCACATCGGTGATGTTGCCCGAAGCATCGCGCTGAGCGTGATAAACGGGGTTGATGAAACCCTTGTAGGGTGAGAGGTGCAGACGTTCGTAGCGCGTGAGGATTTCCTGATGAAGTTTGGGGTCAATCTTCACCGCGTAACGCTCAATCAAGTCGCGGGCGGCATTGAAATCACCCTCGCTCTTGATGCGCTGAATTTCGGCCAGCAGTTCGCCAAAGAGGCGGCGCACCTCGACATAGTCATTGACACGCACATAAGTTTTGCCCTTCACCTTGACCAGTTCGGCCGCAGGATGCGCCGTCTTGGCCATACGCGCGTGGTCGAGCACCCAGTTGGCCACCAAGGCGCGATTGCGCATGTGGGCTTCTTCGATGGTGGCTCCGGCCTTGATGCGCACCAGTTGGGTGAGCGCGCCGTTTTGGAGGTAGGAGTAGTATTGCGATTTGTGAGCGTCTATGTTGGGCGTCAGACCGAGTTCCACGAGCTTCTCATCGCCCAGATAGTAGAGGGCAAAGAGATCGGCACGTGCCTCTTCGATGGTCGACCCATAGGCACGCAGGGTGTCGGGGTCGGTACCGGGGAGGAGGCGTCCGCTGCCGTGTCCCAAACATTCGTGCAGGTCGGTGTGCAGGTCGTCACAGTTGTCGCCGTAGTCGGCAATGAGGCGGCGGGTAGGTTCGTCGATGACAAACTCCTTGTCCATACCCGAACCGTGGGCAGCCTTGGCATAGGCCGAGGTGAGGTTGGCGATGGTCACCGATTTTGAACCGAAATCACGGCGAACCCAGTCGCTGTTGGGGAGGTTGATGCCGATGGCCGTGGCCGGATAGAGGTCGCCGGCGAGGATGGCCGCGGTGATGACCTTGGCAGAGATGCCTTTCACCTCGAGCTTCTTAAATTGAGGTGCCACCGGACTGTGGTCTTCAAACCATTGTGCGTTGGCCGACAGCTTTTTGGTGCGTTCGGTCGCTGCCAAGTCCTTGAAATTGACCAAACTTTCCCACGAAGCCTTCATACCGAGCGGATCGCCGTAGCTTTCGGTGAAACCATTCACGAAGTCAATCAGGCTTTCGGTATCTTTGAGCCAAAGGATGCTGTAGTGGTCGAAGGTGCGGAGGTCGCCGGTGCGGTAATACTCGATGAGTTTGCGGATGACGGCCTTCTGCTCCTCGCGGTCGGCAAAGGGCAGGGCGGCTTCGAGATGCTTCACGATGCGTTCGAGGGCGGTGGTGTAGAGTCCGCCGATGCGGTAGACGCGTTCATCGAGAAGGCCGAACTCGTTGCGCACGAGGCGGGAGTTAAGCCCCATCATCACCGGACGAAGGTCGGCGGTGGGCTTGCGTTGGGTGTAGAACTCTTCGGCTTCGGCCTGCGTGATGCCGGGTGCATAGTAGTTGCAGGCACTGGTGAGCACGAGGTCGTCGCCGTCTTTCTGATTGACGCGCATCGGCATCACCTTCGGGTCGAAAATCACGGGGAAGATTTCCTCTTCGAGCGTGTAGCCCACCTCTTTCAAGGCGGTGCGCAACCACGCTTCGGAAAATTCGGGGACAAACTTTTCGCAACCATAGTGGTGGTGGATGCCGCCCGAGAACCACACGCGCTTCAAATAGGTCGTGAGCCCTTGGAAGTCGCGGCTGCGGCGGTCGCCTTTGTAGTGTTGATAGACCGTTTCGAGCATTTTACGGATGCGGAGGTTGTAGCGTCCGTTTTGGTCGAAAAAGATGTCACGTCCGGCCAGTGCGGCCTCGGTGAGGTGATAGATGAACGTTTTCTGTTGAAGGTTGAGGCGTTCAAAGCCTTCCACCTTGTAGCGCAACATTTGGATGTCGGCAAACTGCTCATCGGTGTAGCGGAACGTGTCGTGCTCCGCTGTGGCGGCTTGGGCGGTCGTGCCCAGTGCCGAGAGAGATAGCATCATAGTGATAATTTTGTGTTTCATTGGAAAAAGGGGTTAGGGGGTTGTTTCGATACCTTTCACGCGCCCCGATGCCACCTTGTAATCGTAGGAGCGGCGGCCTTCGGCGCGGAAGTCGTTGTGACAGCGGTCGAGAACGTGGCGGAACACCTCCTCCCACTGCGGAATGAAGCGGTCGTCGCCGGCTTCGAGATGTGCCAAAATCTCCGCGGCCAAAGGTCGCACCTGTTCGAGATCGGTGGGCGGCGGAGCAGCGGGGGAGGGGGGAGAAACTACCTCAGAGGTAGTTTTTTCCGGCTCAGAGGTAGAAAAATTTATCTCTGAGGTAGAATTTTCTACTTCCTTCGTAGGATTTCCGGCGGCCTTGTCGGACTGTGCGGCAGGAGCGGCAGCAAAGCCGGTGCCGCTGATGCTGCCCGGCGACACGTTGAGAATGCGGTTGGTCGTGCCGGCCTTCTCCAATTCCACGTTGACGCTCTCGATGAAGATGCGGAGGGCGGCTTTCGATGCCCCGTAGACGGAGAAAAAGGGGCTGCTCATAAAGCCGGCGATGCTCACCATGACCATCGTGTGGAAAGGGCGGCGGCTCTCGATTCGGGAAAAAAAGCGGTGAATCAGGCGCACCACGGCGGTGGTGTTGACGGCAAACGAAGAAATGATGTGCTGTTCCGTCAGGTCGCGGAAAGGCGACAGACGTCCGAAGCCGGCAGTGATGAGCAAAGCGTCGATGTCGGTGAAACGTCCGAAAAAATCGAAATCGTTCGTTTCGAGATCGAAGCGGAAGGTGGTGAATTTGGGGTGCTGTTGGGCGGCCGGCACCTCGTTGCGGTCGACGATGTAGATGCGCTCCACTTCATGGCGCTCGGCCAGTAGGTGCGCCAGTGCCAAACCGATGCCGCCGGCACCGCCAACGATGAGGGGAATGTGCATGGGAAGAAAAGGATGGAGAAAATGAAACGGCCAATCATGACAGACCTTCAAAGCGGGATGTTGTCGGGCATGGCCGAGAGGAGGTCAGCCCTCCTGCGATTGTCGGAAGGTGTCGATTTCGTCACGGAGATTGCCGATATGTTCTTCAAACATGAAGTCCAGAAACGGCTGTGGCGATTCGGTCTGCCGCGCTGCCACGAGGGCTTCGATATAGGCCGCCTTGTTGTGGTGGTCTACTTTGGAAGGCAGAAGGCCGCACTCCCATTGGAGGTGGTTCATGAGCAAACGTGCCATACGGCCGTTGCCGTCCACCCACGGGTGGATTGTCACCAAACGCAAGTGGGCTTCAAAACTCAACGCATATTGCTGCACTGCATCGCCTTGGGCGAGGAGTTTTTTGCGTTCCGCGTTGAGCCATATGCAGAAGGCATCGAGGCGGGCAGGCACTTTGAGGTAGTGGAGATAGGACGCACCGCCTGATCCGGCAGTGACGTTGACCAAGCGCAGGTCGCCTGCTGCGGCATCAAAACTGCCGGCCAAGGTGTTGTAGGTCGCTCCGGTGTTGCGCATCACCAAAGCCGCGAGTTCGCGCAAGCGGTCGGGGGTGATGTCGATGTGGAGGGCAGCCCACCGGCGGCTCTGCTCATAGGCGCGGCGCAGGTCGAGATTCATCAGGAGTTCCTGCATCGAACGCCCTCGGGCAGGGAGGTCGTCGTCGAAAAGCAGTTGGTTTTCGACCTCCGTGACCGTAGACCCCTCGATGGCGGTGGAGTGCGTGATGAGGGAGTAGAGGTAGAATTTGTCATAATCTATCTGCTGTGCAATGCCCAACTGATGGTATTGGTCGAGCAAAGCAAGGAGTTGCGTGTGTTGGGTGTTCATCGGGAGAGGGATTATTTTTTGACCACAACATCGGGATTGACGCGGGCTTCCACTTGGCTTTTGAGATCTTGGTAGTTGCGGAGCACCTCTTCCTTGATTTTGGTGCTCGACACGCCGTCGCCATAGGGGAAATAGAAGACCGTGACCCCGAGTTCTTTGAGATAGTCGTATTTGCCGCGCCAGTCGTCGCCCACCACGAAGACATCAATGTTGAGTTTTTGCACGATTTCGGTGTGGTCGAGGGTGCGCTGCGGAATGACCACGTCGGGATATTTCAGCGCTTCGAGGATGGCGAGCCGCTCCTCAAAGGGGATGACGGGCGGCCGTTTGTAAGAACTCACCAGTTCGTCGGTGGAAACGCCCACAATGAGGGTGTCGCCCAAGCCGCGGGCGTATTTGATCATTTTGAGGTGGTTGGAGTGGAACATGTCGAAGGTTCCGGAGGTGTAGACGACAATGCGGTTGTTGTACATGAGCAGGGGAAGAGAGGGTTAGACGGTGGGGTGGCCGGCCTTGCGCGAAAAGCGTTTGCTCAAGAAGCGGCGGAGAGAGTAGCGCTGCATTTTGCGGGAGAGAATGCGGGGCAGCACGCGGAGGAAGTAGGCCGTGGCTCCGCTGCGCCAAAGGGCTTTCAACCACAGACTTTGGCGCGGCACACCGAGGCTGTTCCAAGGTTTTTGGACGCCGATGTAGTGGATTTGAATGGGGTCGGCGAGGGCGGCCTTGAAGGCAGCGCGGCGTGCAGCATCGTCGGCAGGGAGCGAGGCGATGACGGTGTAGAAGGCGGTGGTGTCGGGGTGGACGGTGTAGAAGTTGTTGCACACCATGTAGCGCATAGGGAAGTGGCGCACCCGCTCGCGGCAGCACAGCGCCATACAGTCTTGTTCCGGAAACGGCAGCCGCGCGTAGTTGGCCTTGTAGTAGTCCGTCATGACGCGTTGCATACCATCGCGGCGGATGGCGGCAAGGTTGAAGAGAAGGTAGCCGGCGTTGATTTCGCGTTCGAGCCAATAGCGCTCTTCGTCCGTAAAGGAAGGGTAGAGGCTCATGCGTGTGGAGGGAAGGATGGTGTCGACTCCGGCATAGTAGAAATCTTCCCCTTCAAAGGCGGAAAACGAGGGCACGATGTCGCCCGTGTAGAGCATGTCCACATCGGAACAGAGGATGCGGTCGTATTGCGGAAAGAGGTCGGCCGCGGTGAGTTTGAAGAAGATTTCGCGGGAAAAATGACTCTTCCCCGGACAGGCTTCAATCCCGGCATCATAGGCCGAGGTGTCGATGAATGAAAGCGTGGCGTTGGGAAAGGGCGCGACGGCGCGATGCAGTTCCTGTCGGGCACGCTCCGACAGCCCCATGTGGAGTACGTGGAGAGGATAGGTGTGGCGCGGGTCGGCATGGGAGAGCATCGAGTGGAGGGTCACAACAGCCGGCACCACGTAGTTTTCGTCGAAGGTAAAGAATACGGGAATTGTCATTGTGCGGAGGAGGAAGAAGGGATGAGCATCAACAGTGGCGAGGAGAGATTACCTTTTCTTTTTCAAAAGGAAGGCCACGCTTTCGCGGAAAATGGCCGCACCCGACAGCCACATCAAGGCGGGATAGAGGAGGGCAGCCATCGCCACTTTGGCCAAGAGGGTGGGGAGAAGCGGCAAGTGGAGCGCTGTGACGGCAAAATGGGTGGCGAGCATCGTCAAGGCTGCGATGCACAAAAAAGGCAGAATGTCGCGGCCGGCCTGCACGTAGGAAATGCCCAGTTCGCGACGTACGAAAGCGTGCCAAACGAGCGTCCAACACAGGTTGATGAGGGTGTAGATGCAGAGCATTGTGAGAATGCCGAAGGGCGCAGAAACCACAAGCGTGAGCAACTGTGTGACTACGAGCGCCGACAGTCCCCACATGTAGGTGCTCGAACGGCCGCGGCTCAGCAGGAACTGCGTGTAGAGGGCGGTGATGGGCAGAAAGGCGCCGCTCACGCAGAGGATGGTGAGCATGGTGGCACTTTCGAGCCATTTCTCTCCGATGGCCAGCACGATGAATTCGCGCGCAATGGCGGCGATGCCCAACATCACGGGAAAGGAGAGAAAGGAGGTGAAGCGGAGCATCTTGCGAAACACCTGCACCTGCTGCTGAGGGTCGTTGCGGCTCTCGACAAAAAGCGGCTGCGCCACACCGTTCACCACGCCCGTGACGACGGAATGCCCCATGTAGTTCCACTTGTTGGCTTGGTTGTAGTCGCCCACCACGATGGGGGTGTAAAGGCGGCCGAACACGATGGAAAAGAAATTGTTGTTGAGGTGGGAGATGATGTTGGTGGCCAGTAGGCGCGAAGAGAAGTGGAACATTTCGCGCACCGGCCGATAGTCCCACTCCAAGGTGGGACGCCAGCGCGCCAATGCCCAATAAAGGAGGGTGTTGATGGCGTTGTAGACGAGGGTTTGGGTGGCAATGCCCCAATAGGCATAGCCCCGCAAAGCCAGTGTGATACCTACGCAGCCGGAGATGGCCAGCGCTGCGAGATTGGCCAAACTCCGCTCCCGCACCCGCAGGGTTTTGAAGAGCCGTGCCGAGGGCACAATCCCCAGTCCGGAGATGACGAAAGCCAAGAAGACGTAGCGCGCCAAGGGGGTGAGTTCGGGCGTGTGGAAGTAGGCCGCCATGAGCGGTGCGCAGGCAAAGAGCAGGCCGTAGAGCGTCAGGCTCATCGGCAGGGCAAACCAAAAGACGGCGTTGTAGTCGCGGTGCTCCAACTGAGGACGATTGACCAGTGCGGCCGTAAATCCACTCTCTTGAATGCTGGCCGCGATGAGCGAAAAGATGGCAATCTGCCCCACCATACCGTAGTCGGCGCGCGAAAGGGTGCGTGCCAACACGATGCCGAAAGCCAAGTTGAGCACCTGCTGCATGCCGTTGCTCACGCTGCCCCAAAGGAGGCCTCGGGCGGCTTTTTCTTTCAAAGTGGGAGTAGACGTCATAAATAGAGGAGAATGAAGTGTTGCGAAAGTACAAATTTTTGACGAAAGGGGCAAAATAATGCGGTATATTTGAAAAAGAAGTCGTAACTTTGCATCACCTACGACATGAATTGTGCGGCAGCGTCCTTTTTCGGGCGGTCTATGCCGTTTTGCGCAGGATGAAGTTGCACGAACTGCTCAGGCGGAAGTGCGACGTCCCATCTGCAGCCTTTCTTTCGGACATAGCAACATAACATAACATAACAAAATTCTGAACACAATGATTTCTCAAAAACTCGAACAAGCGATCAATGAGCAGATTGCTTATGAAATGCAGTCGGCCAACCTCTACCTCTCCATGGCTTTCTACTTTGAAAAGGAAGGTTTTTCGGGCTTCTCCAATTGGATGAAAAAGCAAAGCGAAGAGGAAATGGATCACGCTTTCCAAATGGCTACCTATCTCATCAAGCGCGGCGGAACGGCTCTCGTCAGCCCCGTTACCGCTCCTGTGAAGCAGAACTGGGAAAGCCCCCTCGCTGCTTTTGAAGATACCTATAAGCACGAATGTAGCGTGAGCAAGCGCATCGATGCCCTCCACGATCTCGCCCTGAGCGAAAACGACAAGGCTACGCAGGATTTCTGCTGGCAGTTCGTACGCGAACAGGTGGAAGAAGAGGCTACGACCAGCGGCATTGTAGACCGCATTCGCAAGATGGGCGAAAACGCCATTTTCAACCTCGATCAGCAATATGGCAACCGCAAATAATTGCGTCTTGCTTTCTCCCTCTATCGACTGCACCCTTCCCGCGTGGAAGGGTGCAGTTTTTTGGGTGGTCGCCCCTCGGAAAAACGGTGGTGTCGTGGGCGGGAAAGCAACGAAATGAGGGTTGATGAGGCATTTGGACTCCTGTGGGAAAATTTTTCTCCCCTTCGACGGCATATTTTAGAGAGGCAAACGGTCTGCAATTCAAAACTTTGTTGTAATTTTGCCACATCTATTGTATCCTCTCATCATGGTAAATCAATCCCTCACCCAACGCACCATCAAAACGGCACTCATCTCTGTGTTTCACAAGGACGGTCTTGAACCCCTCCTCCGCGCCCTTCACTTGCAAGGCGTGGCCTTTCTCTCCACCGGTGGCACCCACGAGTTTATCGTAGGCCTCGGTCTTCCCTGTCAAAAGGTGGAAGACCTCACCACTTATCCCTCCATCCTCGGCGGCCGCGTCAAGACGCTCCACCCAAAGGTGTTCGGCGGTATCCTCGGTCGGCGTGATTTGGAAAGCGACCGCGACCAAATGGCACAGTATGACATTCCCGCCATCGACCTCGTTGTGGTAGACTTATATCCTTTTGAACAAACCGTGGCCGACGGAGCAAGCAACGCCGACATCATTGAAAAAATCGACATTGGCGGTATTTCTCTCATCCGTGCTGCGGCCAAAAACTTCAACGACGTGGTCATCGTGCCCTCCAAAGCTGAATATCAGCCTCTGCTCGACATTGTGCAGGAACAAGGTGCGGTCACGACTCTCGACCAACGCCGCTGGTTGGCCACCCGCGCTTTTGCCACTTCCAGCCACTACGACACCGCCATCCATGAGTGGTTTGCCGGTGCGGCACAGTAAGGCGGGCGTCACCCTTCTCAACTCAATCTTATCACCCACCTATTCGAACACCGTATTTATCTAAATGGGTATTTTCTCTTCTTTTTTCTCCATGAAGCGCGAGCTTGCCATGGACTTGGGCACGGCCAACACCATCATCATCAGCGATGGTGAAATCGTGGTCAACGAGCCCTCCGTTGTCGCTCTCGATCCCACTTCTGAAAAGACCATTGCTGTGGGCGAGCGCGCCAAACTGATGTACGAAAAAACGAGCGAAAAAATTCGGGTTGTCCGTCCTCTCCACGATGGCGTCATTGCCGATTTTAACGCTTGCGAACAAATGATGCGCGGCCTCATTGGCTTGGTTCACACCGGCCGCCGCCTTTTCACACCCTCTATCCGTATGGTGATTGGTGTCCCCTCCGGTTCGACCGAAGTGGAGCTCCGTGCCGTGCGTGACTCGGCCGAACACGCCGGCGGCCGCGATGTCTATCTCCTCTTTGAACCCATGGCTGCGGCCATCGGTATCGGGCTGGATGTCAATGCTCCGGAAGGTAACATGGTGGTCGATATAGGTGGAGGTACGACGGAGATTGCCGTGATTTCTATGGGCGGCATCGTGTCGAACAACTCCATCAAAATGGCGGGCGACGATTTCACGGCCGACATTCAAGACTACATGAGCCGCCAGCACAATGTGTCGGTGTCGGAACGTATGGCCGAACGCATTAAAATTGCTGTGGGCAGTGCCCTGAGTGAACTTCCTGCCGAACTTGCGCCCGAGGATTATATGGTGCACGGCCCTAACCGCATTACCGCCCTTCCTATGGCGGTACCTGTGTGCTACCAAGAGATTGCTCACTGTCTCGAACGCTCCATCGCCCGCATCGAAACGGCCGTGCTCAATGCCCTGAGCAATACACCGCCCGAACTTTATGCCGACATCGTCAAGAATGGTATCTACCTCACCGGCGGCGGTGCCTTGCTCCGCGGTCTTGATAAGCGACTCACCGACAAAATCAACATCCCCTTCCATGTGGCAGAAGATCCCCTTCTCTGCGTGGCACGTGGCACGGGTAAAGCCCTTGCCGACATTGATGCCTACCCCTGTCTGATGCGGTAGGGCGGCAGCGATAACTCTAAGCACAGGAGGCTTCGGGAGAGTGTCCCGGAGCTTCTTGTTTGTTGAAAATCATTCTTGAAATTTGAAAAGCGTTTTGCCGACCGCTAAAAACCAGCCCCGCAGACCAAAAGCGGAGCAAACCCACCTTTATTCCTGTTTGCTGAAATGAGGGTGGGAGGCTGCCGCTTTCTTGATATCAACGCCTGCGTGGGATTTTCAACTTCCGGCAGGCATCGGCCATGACCTAAAACACCGAAAAAAACTCCTCGTGCAAATCCTCCTCGACTTTCTGCGCCGCTACAACTACCTCTTTCTGTTTGTAGTGCTCGAAATCATCAGTATCACCCTCTTGATACAGTTTAATAACTATCAAGGGAGTGTGTGGCTTTCCGGTGCGAACAACACCATGGCACGCATCAACGCGCTCTATGCCGATGCGGCGTCCTACTTCCGGTTGCGCACCCTCAACACTCATCTTTCGGCCGAAAATATCCGCCTGCAACAAGAGGTGGAAGCGCTCTACGGAACCCTGCATGAATTGCAGCCCGACAGCAGTTTCACTGCACAGCGTGTGCGCCGGCAACTGGAAGGCTATCGGCTCATTCCCGCCCACGTGGTGAGCAATAAAGTAATCCGATCTGCCGACGGCTATTTGGTCATCGATCGAGGTGAGCAAGACGGAGTGCGTCCCGAAATGGGTGTTGTAAGTGGTGGCGGTGTGGTGGGCATTGTCTACCTCACCAACGCTCATCATGCACTTGTCATTCCCGTGACCAACAGCAAGTCGAGCATTTCCTGCCGTGTGCGGGGGCGTAACTACTTCGGTTATTTGCAGTGGGACGGCGCATCAACGCGAATGGCGCATGTCGATGATATTCCGCGCTATGCCCAAGCCCGAAAGGGGAGTGTGGTCGAAACCTCCGGTTACAGTGCCGTTTTTCCTCCGGGCATTTTCGTGGGACGTGTGCACCGCATTACCAACAGCAGCGACGGACAGAGCTACCGCTTGGATGTGGTGTTGGGCAACGACCTTGGCAATCTCCGCGATGTAAGCGTAGTGGCTACGCCTTACAAGTCTGCCATCGACTCCCTCACCCTCCGTGCCGACAGCCTGATGCAGCAATAATTCCTTTTGTCGAAAGGAATTAGAGAGTTCCCCACGGCCCTCTCTATCCTCGATAATAGACCGACCCGCTCATTGTTATTTCAGACAATGAGCGGGTCGGTGCGTGGAGAAAGGGAGGATGCGGTACAGGGCTTCTGTGTTGATGAAAGTGCGGCTATCCGAAGTCCTGCCGCCACACTGACAAAAAAGAGGAAGGCGCGTTGTCTTCCTCTTTTTGATGTCTACTGCGCGGCGGCAGGACTACCACAAAGCCACCTTACCGCCAATGCCCAAATCCAGCGTGGCCGTATGGATACCCAGAGCCTTAAACACGCGGCTCATCGTAGGAATCGTGATGCTGTATCCACGTTCAAGACGTGAAATCTGCACTTTCTTGACCCCCACCCGCTCGCCCAGTTGCTCTTGGGTGAGATTTTGCAGCAGACGCGCTTTTTTGATGGCTTTGCCGATGTGGTAGGCGTAGACGGATTCGGACACTTTCCGTTCGTGCTCGTCGCGTTCGGGAGTTCCTATTTCTCCATAAAATTCTGTAAGCAGGTCTTGTGATGATGTGTTGCATTTCGCTCACGAGGCGGTCGAAGGCTACACCCGAACCGTCGCTCACGGCCTGCAGGTCGGCCTTCTTAGCCATCAGTTTGCCGAAAGGCGTTTTGAGCATGGCGAAGAGGGGAGAGATTTCCGTCATCCGATTTCGCAACTCCGGATAGCACTCAAAGAGGGCACTGAGTTTCGTTTGCGGGGTGAGGATTTCGGGCGCATCGGCCGCCGTTGAGTGGGGTGTTTCGCCGGCGGGGGTTGTAGTTTTTTCTACCTCAGAGGTAGTTTTTTTTATCTCAGAGATAGAATTTTCTACCTCTGAGGTAGATGAGGCGCCTTCGGCCGCGGGGGGGGCTTCGTCAGGGAAACCCTCGTCCGATGCCCATTTGAGCAGCGTTGGCGCACCCTCGAAATCTAGAAGGCAGAGATAAGAGATTTTTGCAGCCTCCTTGTCGCAAAACACCCCTTTTGGCTCACTGACTGGCGGCTTTTGAGGGGGCAGGATTATCGAGAGAAAACGACCTTTTTATTTACCCCAATTCGGTTTAAGGACCCCTCCTTTTTACACTGGTTATAGTCCACAACGATTCTTTCGACCTTGTTGTAGGCCGAAGATTCATTGTTTCACGCAAGTAAATTTAGAAAAGTGTGAGCTGTTTCACTTCTGCTTCTCCCTCCATCTCAAACTCCATATTGATAGAGGGTTTTGTGTCGTAGAAAGCATAAGCCGCCATTCCTGCCAAAAGGTTGACAATAAAGTTTGAGATACTTCTGTGGCGGGTATGAACAATCTGTGCCACGTTCTTGAGCATATCGTTGATGGTCTCGATAATGCTTCTTTTACGAAGCATAATTTTGTCGTGCACATCCATTAAACGGTTCTTCATATTAGTGCGTATTCCCGTGACGATGTGAACTCCTCTATCGAGGAGTGAAGCAAAAAGAGATTGGGAAATATAACCTTTATCAGCATATAACTTCCCGAATAAATTCTTTGTTAAATCATTGAATACCTTCGGATTGCGGTCATCCACGTTGGCTTTGGTAAGTGCAAAGTTGAGTAATTCCCCTCGTTCATTACACAGCAGATGCAGCTTAAAACCATAGTATCATCCCATCGTACTTTTCCCTTTATGAGCGTAGCCCTTGAAGATGCGATTAGAATACTCACGCTTGTTTTCGCACACGGGAATACGCGTTGAATCGATAAAGGTTATCCCCGTACATTCTCCCATTAAAGCCAATTTGAGGAAGAGCAAAAGGGGAATCGCCACTCGTGGCATACGTTCTACAAAGCGGGTATACGAAAGAAGGTTAGGGAACTCTTCTTTAAGTTCTCGGCAGACGTAGAAGAGATAGAAATGTTTGAAGTTTCTGAACGTATTGCTGTGGAACAAGACAAGAATGGTGATCATTTCTGCATCACTCATTCTTCCCTTTCTATTGCGGGTTTTAGGGGTGTTTGGAGAGGGATTTGAAAGCAAAAGTGCTTTTTTGTTCAATTCCAGTTCATATTCTTTGCAGAAATCATCTGCAATACAATAAAATTCCGTAACTTTGCTGACAAGTTTCATAGAGGATTGTTTTTTGTTATCTGCCTGGTTATCAATAACAAAGATACGAAAAATAATCCTCTTTTGGGGCTTTTATTGATACTATTTTATGGCAAAAACAAGCATTGCTTATCCCGAATTGGGGTTATTAGACTCTACCATAACAAAAGGAGCAGCCTATCTGGCTGCTCCCGATTATATTTAATCAAAAGAATAAAGTCTACAACTTAGTGGTGATGTGACGATTGGTACGGAGGGCACCTGCTCTTCTAAGCCCAAAACGTAGATCTAGCATGCTACCTGCGCCGACATTCAATTCCAACACACCATCTGGAGTGCCATCACTACCAGTATTTTGGTAATACTCACCCACAAAATTCCATCTCTGGATGGGGGTAGATGATGTTACAGGCGTTTCAGAAGTAGTCAAAATAAGACGATACTTCGAGTTAGCACTCAATCCGGAAATGGCAAATTTGCCATTAGTTCCTACAGGCGTACGCGTACCCACATGCTGATAGCTACCATTCTTGAGCATTAGCACATGAATGTAGAGCTGTTTCCCGTCTGCTTCATAAATGGGAGTGCCATCAATAGAGCCATTTGATAGGCCATTTTGGTCGTTAAACACTGTACCTTCGAGCGAAACCTCGCCCACATCTTCTCCACAGAGATTAGCGTTTAGGGTGTATTGCACTTCACGTGTGACACAATTTCCCCACTGTACCTTGCAAATATAGACACCATTGTCACTTGCTTTGAATTTCGGGAAATCCACTGCCGTACCATTACTGAGGAGTGCCCCATTTTTAGACCAAGCATAAGTGGCTCCTGAATAGTAAGGTAACGACAAGCGATAAGCATGTTCCAAGCAAGGGTGCTTCACGTGACTTCGAAGTATCGGCGTGATAGGCTTGACTGTGACTTCTCTCTGCACACTCTGACCACAACTCGAAAGTTTCACTTCATAGGTGGCAATATTATCTAGCCCTTCTATCGTAACATTACTTTCATAAGGAATGGTTTGCCAGACAGTAGTCCCTTTCTTGCGATACTCCAATTTTGGGTTTTCAGCGGCAGACAAGAGTAAATATATCATACCTTTCATGCCGGGAGTGCCATGCAAGTCTTCACAAGTTACTCCTAAAAAGTTTTTGATTTGTGGTCCTGCCGCAGCGTCTGTAATCACCATCGGTTGTTGGCTATAGACATAATAGTATTTGTTATCGCACCAAGGTATCACTTGGATTCGCGTGACATAGGTGCCTGGTGGGAGGTTGCTAAAGCTACCATTGGTGCTTGTCATAGGCTCTCCCTTTGCATCCTTCACTGGCATTCCATCTTCATCAAGCAGCTCCACCAAATGGGAGAAACTGCCGTTGTATTTTATCGTACTGGTGATGCTACCACCACCCGAACATTTCGAATCGGCTTTCGACTTAATCTCTTGTTGCAAAATTTTATCGTTAGGCGGATCGACGTCAAATTCAGCATAGTATTTATAACCACAACTGGTGATCTCTGCCTTGTAATGACCAGGCTTCATATTATACCAACGATAATGGAAGTCCCAAGGGAAACCTTTCACGCCTACGTTGCTAGGCCCTGAAATGATGCGTGCCACAGCATTATTTTGATCATAATAGAAGCCACTAAATGATACGGTGACACCAGTGGTGCCCGTCTCTTTAGTGTAGCGTCCATTTCCATCACACATGCCTAGATCGTAAGCGATATCTCCCATTCTAAAGGTACCATCGTTCTTCACATTATACACCGTTGCAGAGGGAGGTCCATACTGTTTACCACAGTCAGGAATTATCTCCACTCGGTAATCACCATAAGGAAGTACCTTTGATTCAAATCTTTGGTCAGCTCTGCTGAGGATTCGAAGTCTTTGTTCCTCCTTCTCTGGGTGCTTACTTATATTAACAAAACGTACTGTGGCAGGATAGCGACCGAAGATATAATAAGAGTTCATGATTTTCATGCCCTCATTTCCTCCTGGACAACCTACTGAAGCAGCTCGTGGTGAGAATCTGATGCGAGTGTCGTTTTGAAAATTCCCTTCCCACACGTCCCCACATGGTGTGGTTGCTTTCGCCCAATACTCATGGGTAGGTGATAACTCAAACACAAAATCTTGATTCCCTTGTATTTCACTATGATTGCCGTGTTTGATAGTCTTATTATACAGAACTTTCCCCGTGGCGTTCTTATCGCGAATCTCTAGTTTCACACCTCCATAGTTGGCATAGGAAGTAAAGTTGATGCGCCCCCCCGTATTCACATCATAAAGACCTACATTGAACAACTCACCTTTGTTAGAACCACAAGGCTGATTATTGATGGGATAGCTGCGCACTTGCACAGCCTTCAACACAGGTTGTACATCTTGAGTGATCGTCACATAGTCATCACATGCATCTTTGATACGCACTTGATATCTCCCCCATTTCGTCACTCGAATCTCCGTTCTTGTAGAGTACTTTGACTGATTATCTGAATAGCCCGCATCATTGTGTTCGATAACGCTATACTGAAATGGCTTCGTACCACCTTTGATGGAGCTAGCATCTATTTTTATCGTGCCACCTGGCTTATAACTTGTGCACAATCCTTCGATGCTCACCTTCACAGAAGAGCGATCAAGCCTCACATACTGATTCTTCACCATAACCTTCTGCTTAACGAAGATTTCGTTGTGATTATCAGCATTCACCAGACGCACTTCATAATCACCAGCAGCAAGTTGTGGAAAAATTGGAGAGGTGCTGTTCGACACCAAGACACGACCAGCCCCATCAAGCAACTGAAAGACTATATTACGATGTAAGGGATTTCTATATTTTATGGTGATTTGCCCATCCGCACGACACGTCTTTTGGGGTTGCGTGTCTACATGCGTTATCTTCACATCACTGACTCCTTGTCCCATCACATAGAGGGTGCAGCAGAGCATCAGCCACAATGCAAGCAGACGTCTCCCACTCGCGCTGCGTAATTCTAGAAAAAAACGTCTCATCATCAAGCTGTTATTTTAAGACAAACACGATGTTCACATAGGAAGCCTCGGTGGGTTGGCGACTCACTGTGTAAATCATCACTCCATTGGCATTGATACTCACATTGGTGAGCACATTCTGATCATAGTCTGTCACGTAATAATACAATTCTGTACTAGTAGGCAAAGTGGGCATAATAGACTGTGGAGCATTAGCACTTTTCACTTTGGGAGTTTGAAATTGCTCACGAAACTTTTCATAAAGGTTTATGGTTTGTGGAGTGCCCATTGTAGCCGTACTGATGTTGATAGAAGGCATATAGAACCAATTGGCAACACCACGAATAGTACCCAAAACACCATTTTTGTCAGCCACCACCATGTTCTGAGCAGCAAAAGTTTGGTCACGAGTAGTTGATCCCTTACCTGTAGTAGGATTTGTAAAGATAGCGTTTGCTGTACCGTTTTTGGGAAGTTGTTCCACACGCACAGTTCCACTGACATGAAGGTTTTCAGATGGCTCGCGCGTATTTACTCCGACCTTAGAGGCAGACTGTGCTAACATAGCCATAGGTGCACAAGCGAACAACAGAAAGGCAAAAAATAATTTGTTCATAGCTATAATATGTTTTCAAACTTTGGCAAGACTATCTACAAAACTCAAAGTTAGTGTGTAAGAAATAGTTTCCTTCTCGATATTGTATAAATCCCGCTTTAAACGAATATTTGGCTGCAAAGGAATAAATTAAATCCCACATATCCTAGGACATTCCAACTAAAAAAACAAAAAAAATAACATTCGCACATATCCATCTCAATAAAAAAACTACTACGTCGCCTGAATCTTCATGGTTTTCTATTTTTTATTCATACACTCCACAAAAACATGAACATCGTTTAATCTCATTACTGTCTTTGACGTAAGTAAATCGTTCAAAATTTCCCTAGCTGGAAGGTCAAAAAGGATGGTGCACAAAAGTAAGAAAAAGCACAGAGCAAAGTTGAAATGTTAAAGTCGGGGCTTCGTGGTAAGAATCGAAGGTGAGATGTCTATATATAAACAGGAGGCTTGCTTTTTGATAAAGAAAATCTGAAGTCCTGTTTTAAGGGATTCGGGCTGGTATTATTTTGCCGGGTTGAAGTTTACCAGACAGCAATATTTTGTGTAAAAGCCTCATCACCGTCTCGGAGCCGATGGAGTTTCCCTGCCGAAGTGCAAAATCATCGCGTTTCATTTGGTGGAATCATTACAAAATTTTACTTTTGCGGTGGCGGCTGTACAGGGAAACCGCCGACTTTGAAAAACTCATTACTCACCTTTCTCTACCTCTACCATGAACAACCTGCACGACCTGATGAACAACACGCCTGCAGTGCTCACCATCATCATCTTTTTGGCCACCATCGTGGCTTTTGTGTTCTCCAAAATCCGTAGCGACATTGTGGCGCTCTGCTGTATGGCATCGCTTTTGGCTTTCGGCATCGTCACGCCCAAAGATGCGTTGGCGGGATTTAGCAATTCGAGCGTGGTCATCATGTTGGCGCTTTTCATCGTGGGCGGTGCCGTGTTTCAGACCGGACTGGCCAAAACCGTTTCGCGCAAACTCCTGCGCATGGCCGGCACGAGCGAAACCAAACTCTTCTTTCTCGTGATGGGTGTCACCTCCTTTGTCGCCGCCTTCGTTTCCAACACCGGAACGGTGGCGCTCCTCCTGCCCATCATTCTGGCCATGGCCAAAAGTGCCAAGATTTCCCCCTCCAAACTCATGATGCCGCTCGCTTTCGCCTCGAGCATGGGCGGTATGTTCACCCTCATCGGTACGCCCCCCAACCTCATTGTCGACGGCTACCTGCGCGACCACGGACTCGGTGGCTTCGGATTTTTCGACTTCACGGCTGTGGGCGCTGCCTGCTTCGTGGTCGGACTGGTGATGCTCTACATTTTGAGTCGTGTCTTTATGAACAAAAAGTCGCGTCAGAAAGAGAACGATGATGAAGGACGCGACCTCCTCGCCCTCCTCAACGAGTACGAACTCGACCAACTCATCTTCAAACTCCAAATCGGCGACAACTCCCCCATGGTGGGTAAGACACCGCAGGAACTCGACCTCCACCGCCGCTTCGGCATCACCCTCCTCGAAGAGCGCCACCACAACAAGCTCCTCGGCAGCGTGGTGCAGCAAACCGTCCGCGCCAACACCGTTTTCGATGTCGGCGATGTGCTCTACGCCCTCGGCACACGCGAACACATCAACGAGCTCGTGCAGATTTTCAACCTCACCCTCTTTGCCGAAGAGATGCGTGAAGACCACGCCAAACTCGACTTCTACGACCTCGGACTTTCAGAAATCCTCATCAGTCCCGAAAGCAAACTCATCAACCAAACGATTGAAGATGCGGGCTTCCGACAGCGCAACAACGTGAACGTCCTCGCCATCAAGCGCGCCGGACGCTGCATCAGCGATGAAATGCAGCAGCAAACCATCCATTCGGGCGACATGATGCTGGTGCACGGCGCGTGGAACGACATCAAAAAGATGAAAACCAACCTGCGCGAATGGATCATCATCGGCGACCCGGCCGAAGAACTCGAAAACGTGGCGCTCGACCACAAAGCCCCCCTCGCCGCCGGCATTATGATAGCCATGGTGGTACTCATGGTCTTTGCCGACCAAATCGGTATTCCGCCCGTCACTACGGTCATCGTGGCCGGACTGCTCATGGTGTTGCTGGGGTGCGTGCGTTCGGTCGATACGGCCTACAAAATGATAGGCTGGGAGTCGATAGTCCTCATTGCCGCCATGATGTCGATGAGCACGGCGCTCTCCTCCACCGGTATTTCCGACTTCATCGCCACCGAAGTGGTCACCGGACTGAAAGCCCACGGCCCTTGGGCGGTGCTCGTCGGGGTCTATGTCGTTACCTCCCTGCTCTCCACCTTCATTTCCAATTCGGCCACGGCCATTCTCGTTGCCCCCATCGCTTGGAGCGCCGCCACACAGTTGGGCGTGTCGCCCACACCCTTCATGATGGCAGCGGCCATTGCGGCTTCGGCAGTCTTTGCCCTGCCCATCTCCACCCCTCCGAATGCGATGGTGATGAACGCCGGACACTACACCTTCATGGACTACGTCAAACTGGGCGTACCCCTCCAAATCGTCATGGGCATCGTGGCCGTGATTGTCATTCCCCTCTTTTTCCCCTTCTAATTGCAGTTTTCCCTTCCCCTTCGTTGTGGAAAACCAAAAATCCCCGCCGAAACCTGCTGGTCTTGGCGGGGATTTTTGTGGTGGGAAGCCGAGGCTTAGAGCACACCGCGCATACGATCGTCGAAAGCAGAGAGTGCGGCTTTGGCACCTTCGCCCATGGCAATGACAATCTGCTTGTAGGGCACGGTCGAAACGTCGCCGGCAGCATAGACTCCTGCAACGCTGGTGCGGCAGGTAGCATCGACGGGAATTTCGCGGCGAGGCGAAAGTTCCAGTTCGTCGGCCACCAAATCACTGTTGGGCGCAAGGCCGATTTGCACAAACACACCGTCGAAGTCATACTGCTGTTCGGCATCGGTCGTGCGGTCTTTCACGCTGAGGCCGGTGAGTTGGCTGCCGTTGCCGTGAATGGCTGTGGTCTGCGCGTTGGTGTGGATGTCGAGGTTGGGGAGCGACTTGGCCTTTTCGATCAACACGTTGTCGGCACGGAGGGTGTCGGCAAACTCAAACACGGTGACGTGGGAGCAGATGCCGGCGAGATCGATGGCCGCCTCCATACCCGAGTTGCCGCCGCCGATGACCGCCACCTTGCGACCCTTGTAGAAGGGGCCGTCGCAGTGCTGGCAGAAGTGGATGCCGTGGCCGATGTAGGTGTCTTCATGCTCCAGATTGAGCCGACGCCATTTGGCACCGGTAGCGATGATGACCGCCGGGGCGATGAAGGTTTCACCCCCTTTGGCCGTGATGCGCTTTTCCTTGCCTTTGAGGCTCACGCTGCTGATGCTGCGGTTGGCAAACACCGCGATGGGATAGGCCTCCAAGTGGCTGAGGAGATCGGCCGAAAGTTGGCGACCGGTAGTTTGCGGCACCGAAATGAGGTTTTCAATACCCTGCGTTTCGTTCACTTGACCACCGATGCGCTCGGCCACGATGGCCACGTTGAGACCTTTGCGTGCGGAGTAGACCGCCGCCGAAGTTCCGGCAGGGCCGCCGCCCACGACCACCACGTCAAAGCGGTGCTCCACGGCTTCGGCCTCGGGCAGTTCGTGGCTGCCGGCCTTTTCTTCCAGTTTGTCGAGCAGCATACCGAGGTCGCCGCGGCCGATGTGGATTTGCTCATCGCCAAGGAACACCGCAGGCACGCCTTGGAGTTTGAGAGCATCCACCTCGTCTTGGAAAAGTCCGCCGTCCACCATCTCGTGACGAATACCGGGATTGATCAGCGCCATGACATTGAGCGCCTGCACCACATCGGGACAGTTCGTGCAGGTGAGCGACACGTAGGTGCGAAGGTCGAGCGGGGTTTTGAGGGCGGCGATGCGGCGGCTGAGCGCGGCATCGGGGAGGTTCTTACCCTGTCCGTCGGCATTGAGCACAGCGAGCAGGAGCGAGGTAAACTCATGGCCGTTGGGGATGCCGCGGAAGTGGATGCCGGTGGGCTCACCTTCGCGCAGCACACTGAATCCGAAGGGGGCATCGGCTTCGGAGCGAGTGTGGAGACTCAGCTGTTCGGAGCAACCCACCAAGTCGTTGAGAAACTCGGTGAGTTCAGCCTGGCTGCCATGGTTTCCGTTGTCCGTGAGGAGGAAAGAAATGCGGGTTTTCAACGAGGCAAATACCGTTTTTACCTGTTGCAGAATATCTTTGTCAAGCATAATGTTTTGCGTTTAAGGGGGAACAGAAAGCGAAAAAGACGAGACCGCAGCCTCGCCTTTTTCATTGTCATATCTATGTTCCGTAAGGGTTTAGAGCTTGCCGACGAGGTCGATGCTGGGCTTGAGGGTTTCCTGGCCTTGCTTCCATTTTGCGGGGCAAACTTCGCCGTCGTGAGTGGCTACAAACTGAGCAGCTTGTACCTTGCGCACGAGTTCGTCGGCGTTACGGCCGATGCTGTTGTCCTGGATTTCAGCCACCTTGATTTGACCTTCGGGATTGACGAGGAACGTGCCGCGATAGGCCATACCTTCTTCTTCAATGTACACGCCGAAGCCTTTAGCGAGCGTGCCGAGGGGATCGGCGAGCATGGTGTATTGAATCTTCTTGATGCTGTCGGAAGCGTCGTGCCATGCCTTGTGAACGAAGTGCGTGTCGCAGCTCACGGAGAACACTTCCACGCCCATAGCCTTCAATTCCTCGTGCTTTTCAGCGAGGTCTACGAGTTCGGTGGGGCAGATGAAGGTGAAGTCGGCAGGATAGAAGAAGAAGAGCGCCCATTTGCCCTTGATGTCTTCGCTGCTTACGGTCTTAAATTCGCCGTTGTGGTAGGCTTGTACCTTAAATTCGGGTACTTGTGCGTTGATGATAGATTGCATATCAGTAGGATTTGTTAGATGATTATTTTTGATAACTAATGATTATTTCATGCGGCTTTCCACGACCTTCCAGTCAATGATGTCCCACACGGCGGCCACGTGGTCGACACGGCGGTTTTGGAAGTCGAGATAGTAAGCGTGTTCCCAAACGTCCACGCCCAACAAGGGGTTGAGGCCGTTGCGGAGGGGGGTGTCGCCGTTAGGCTCTTTGGTGATGACGAGTTTGCCGTCTTGATCCTGCGAAAGCCAAGCCCAGCCCGAACCGAAGAGGGTGGCAGCGGCTTGTCCGAACTGCTTTTTGAACTCTTCAAAGCTGCCGAAAGCGGCGTTGATGGCGTCGGCCACCTTGCCGGCAGGAGCGTTGTCGGCTGCAGGCGCCATGAATTGGAGGAAGTAGAGGGTGTGGTTGAGCACCTGTCCGGCGTTGTTATAGGTAGGGCCGAGGGGAGCAGTCTTCACCACTTCTTCCAGACTCTTGTCTGCCAATTCGGTACCTTCAATCAAACTGTTGGTGGTGTTCACGTAGTTTTGCAAGTGCTTGCCGTAGTGGAAATTGACAGTTTGCTCGCTGATGACGGGTTCCAACGCATTGGCTGCGTAAGGAAGCGTAGGCATATTGATTTTGCTCATGGCTTTTAGTTGTATGGAGTTAGAATTTGAATGGATTGTTATGTCTATGTTGGGGTTGCCCCCTGAATGGGAAGGTTTGTTCCTCATTCACGGTGCAAAGGTACGCCTTCATTTTATTCCTACCAACAGAAAACTTCTATCTCTCTATTGAAGAAATCTATGAAGCCCCCGATTCCCCTCTAAATACAGGTGTTCTGCACAGAAATGTCGTGTTGGAAAAATCGAAGGGAACAACGAACCTTCTCTTCCCTCCTGCGAACCGGCGGACTTTCTGTACCCCTCATCTCTATCCACAAAAGAGAAGGCTGATGGAGGGCACGTCGGTCTTCGCTTTTACCTTCGGAAAGGCCGATTTGAGGCTAATTCCATCATTTCAAGCCGAATAGCCCCTTACAAATTTGGAGCGTTGAAAAAAAAGCGGTAACTTTGCAGCCGATTTGTCCCCCTCGCGGCAGGCGACTGCCGATGTGTGATGGCGAATTATGCAACTATATTGTTTAATTTAGAGTAACACAACACTCAACATGAAATCAATCTCTATCAGCGGTCAGTCACGTACCGACCTCGGCAAGAAGGCCACGAAAGAAGTGCGTAAGCAGGGCATGGTGCCTTGCGTTATCTATGGTGAAGAAAAGGGCGAAAACGGTCTGCCCCAAGCCATCCACTTCCTCGTTGACGAAAAGCAAATCAACAAGGTGGTCTACACCCCCAACATCTACGTAGTCAACATCGACCTCGATGGCAAGACGCGTCAGGCTGTGGTGAAGGAAATCCAGTTCCACAGCGTGAAGGACAACGTGCTCCACGTTGACTTCTACGAAGTGAACCCCACTAAGCCCATCGTAATGGCTGTGCCCATCGCTCCCGAAGGTTTGGCCGAAGGTGTACGCGCCGGTGGTAAGCTCGTGACGATGGTGCGCAAACTCAAGGTGCGCGCCACTATCGACGCCATCCCCGAAAAGCTCTCTATCGACGTGAGCAAGCTCGGTCTGGGTAAGTCTATCAAGTGCGGCGACCTCTCTTACGAAGGTCTCGAACTCGTAACGCCCAAAGAAGTTGTGGTGGTTACTGTCAAGATGACGCGTGCCGCTATGGGTGCTGCCGCTGCTGCTGCCAAGCAGTAAGAAAGACGGCTCTGCACCGCCTTTTCCCACTTACGCGTGCCGATGCCTTACGGGTGTCGGCACGCTTCTTTTTTTTGTCCGACTCCTCGACCTTTCCGCCACGCGACCCCTCCGCTTCTCCCGCGATGGAGGGCAGCCCTTGGGGTGGACGCTTCTGCCGGTCGGACGACTCCGAAAAAAACTCAGAGGTAAATTTTTCTATCTCAGAGATAAAAATTTTTACCTCAGACGTAGAAAAAACTATCTCTGAGGTAGTTCACTTGGTGTCGGAGGTAGGTGCGCTTGAGAGAGGAGTTGTTCTTCCTGCGGACAATCGGGCTGACCTTCAGTCAGCTTCCATGTGGTTCAGCACAATCCCCACGAGGACGTGGGGTTATCCAAAGTTGTCGCTTTCAGCGACATTGCAGCATCTCCTCCTTTCAATACATCCTCAGCGATTACGCTGTTTTCTTGCTATGGAGATGGGGGATTTGCTCGGCATAATGCGCCCTCCGATGCAAATTGAGTGCCTATTGTTCTGTTGTGCAGCAGCCGTAGCAGTCACTTATCTTTACCTCCTCTCTTTCCACAGCATGCTGTCGCTGTAAGCGACACATCTGAGTAACCCCACGTTCTCGTGGGGTAGGTACAATCGCAATCGGAAGCTGACTGAAGGTCAGCCCTATGCTTCGCTTCGCCTATCGTCCTGTCGTGCAGCAGTTGTAGCAGTCACTTATCTCTATCTCCTCTCTTTCCGCAGCGTGCTGTCGCTGTAAGCGACACATCTGAATAACCCCACGTTCTCGTTGGGTAGGTACCATCGCAAGCGGAAGCTGACTGAAGGTCAGCCCTATGCTTCGCTTCGCCTATCGTTCTGTTGTGCAGCAGTTGTATAGACTCACACCCTCCGATATATTCTCTCCACATCCCTCCAAAAACAACATTTATTCCCTCACCCCTTTCCTATGAAACCCCGCCTCGTCATTGCCACCAACAACGCCCACAAACTTCAAGAAATCACCGCCATCGTAGGCGACCATTTCGACATCCTCTCGCTGGCCGACATCGACTGCCACGACGACATCCCCGAAACGGCCGACACCCTCGAAGGCAACGCCCTCCTCAAAGCCCGCTATGTCTACGAACGCTACGGACTTGACGTTTTTGCCGACGACACCGGTCTGGAAGTGACTGCTCTCGACGGACGTCCCGGTGTGCACACCGCCCGCTATGCCTACCCCGATCGGCACGATCCCGAGGCCAATGTGGTGCGGCTGCTCGAAGAATTGCACGAAAAAAACGACCGCCGCGCACAATTTCGCACCATTATTGCGTTAATACAACAAGGAGAGGAGCATCTCTTTGAAGGCAAAGTGGAAGGCTGCATCGCCACCGCACCCCGCGGTACGGGCGGTTTCGGCTACGACCCTGTGTTTGAACCCGAAGGTCTGGGAAAGACTTTTGCCGAACTGGGGACGGACGTGAAAAATCAACTCTCCCACCGCGCCCGCGCCGTGCAGCAACTCTGCCGCTATCTCACCGCATCGGACACCCCTGCGACGGCCGAATAACGCGCCGCACGAAAGCACCGGCCGCTGCGCCATCGGGACGGCCTTAAAACCCTACTGCTGTCCCGACTCTCTCTCCTCAAAACTCTGCGTCATGAAACACCTTTTCACCCTCCTCTTGGCCTGCTGTGCCGCTCTCGGCCTCAATGCACAAACTCCCGCTGCCGACCGCTGGACGGCTCATTTGGCCTACCGCACCGCGACCCAATGCGTCCGCAACGGCAGCCAACTTTATGCCCTCTTCGACGGCAATCTGCTGATTTGCAACACGCAAACGGGCGAAGTGACTCCCGTAGACCGCGTGACCCACGGATTGAGCGGTCGCCGCATCGTGCAGATGGGGTGGTCGACCACGCAGCAAATGCTCGTGCTCCTCTATGCCGACCGCAGCATCGACCTCCTCCGGCCACAGAGCGGAGCGGTGACGCATCTGCCGCAACTTAAACGCGAAGCCACCACCGATTTCGCCATCAACGACCTCAGTGTCAACGGCGATGAGGCCTGCATCGCCACCACAGGGGGCGTGGTGCAGCTCGACCTCAAACGGCAGCTCGTCAAAGGGTTCTATCAGCTGGGCGACTGCCGCTCGGCCACGGTGTTTGACCACCACATTTTTGTCGCCCTCACCGCCGGCCACACCCTTGTTGCCCCCCTCGACGCCAACCTCAACGACCGCGCCACGTGGCAGCCGCACACCCAGCTCACTGTGTCGCGCCTGCTGCCCACCTCGGCCGCCCTCTACCTGCTTGTGCTGCGCGACGCCCCCACCCAACACGGGGTGTGGATGGTGAAGCCCGCTGCCGACACGCCGGCCACCCACACCGCTACCCACGTGGGCGCCTATGCTCTCACGGGAGGCCATGTGGACGCAGGCGGCACCCTCATTTGCGAATCGGACGCCGCCCTCTACCGCTACCAAGGGGCGGACGGCACGGCTGTAGCCATTCAGAAAGGCGCCGGCGGCTATGCTTTCGAGCCGGACGGCACCGACGGACTTTGGGTGGGAATGGAAAACCGCGGCCTTTTCCGCACCCCCATTGTGGACGGCCGTATCGACCTCTCGCGGAGCACGATGACCTTCGGCGGCTTCGGTCCTTGGCAGGATCGTGCCTACTACATGACTTATGCCGGCGGCGAACTCCTCGTCACCACCGGACGCAACGACCCTTACGAGGTGGATCGCGTGGCGCAGGTGGCCATGCGCTACGATGGTCGCGACTGGGCACTCTTTGCCCCTCCCGGCACAACGGACTTTGCCGCCAAAGGCAGTCTTTTTGAAAGTGCCACGAGCATTGCCCGCCACCCGCGCCACCCGCAGCATTATGTCGTTTCGACCGTGCGCACCGGCATCTACGACTACGACACGCCCGCCACCATCATCGCGCAGGCGACCGCGGGCAATTCGCCTATCCACTCCCTCCTACCGGCCGATTCGCCGCACTTCTACAATTACGTCCGTACCGATGGTGTCAATTTCGACGACCAAGGCAACCTTTTCGCCCTCAACAACCAGCAGGACACCCTCATTTGGGCGCGTAAGCCCGACGGCAAATGGACGGGACTTTACAACGAAGGAGTGAAGCGCGCTCCCGGATTGGAACGCACGCTCTTCGACCGCCACGGCCAACTGTGGGTCACTTCGCGCCGCACCGTGACGAACCATACCGGCGGTTTCCTTTGCTACGACTACAACCGCACGCTCGACAACACCGCCGACGACCGCGCCACCTACCGATCCTCTTTCTACAATCAAGATGGCACGGCGGTCAATTTCCTCTCGGCCTATGCCATCGCGCAGGACCATGCCGGCAGCCTTTGGCTCGGTACGGATCAGGGGCTGTACAAGGTGGATGACCCCTTGCAATGGCACGAGCGTAATTTCCTCATCACGCAAATCAAGGTGCCGCGCAACGATGGCACCAATCTGGCTGACTACCTCCTCTCGGGCGTACCGGTGACGGCCATTGCCGTCGATGGTGCCGACCGCAAGTGGGTGGGCACACAGGGGGATGGACTTTATCTCATCTCGGCCGACGGACTGCAAACCCTCCACCATTTCACCACCGACAATTCGCCGCTCTTCTCCAACAACATTTGGAGCGTGGCCTGCCATCCTAACACGGGCGAAGTGATGATTGGCACGCAGGAAGGCATTTTGGCCTACCGCAGCGATGCCACCGAACCGCAACCCGCGCTCGACCGCAGCCGCCTGCGTGTGTTCCCCAACCCCGTTCGCCCCGATTATATGGGCGTCATCACCCTCGACGGCCTCACCGCCGACAGTGAGGTGAAGGTGACCAACACCGCCGGAACGGTGGTGGCCAACGGCACGAGCCTAGGCGGCACTTTCACTTGGGACGGCCGTGGTTTTGACGGTGCCCGCGTGGCTTCGGGCATCTACTATTTCCACGTGTTCGATGCAGCGGGAGGAAGCGCGCTTGCCGCCAAAGTGGCCATCGTGCGTTAAGGGAGAGAAAGGGGCTCTTTTCTACGTTTTTTCCTGAAATTCGTGGGTAAGGAGGCACTTCTCAGAAAAAAACTCGTTTTTCGCACACTTTTTTAGTAAAAAATCGGCAAAAAGTTTGGGCAAGTGCGTAGATTACAATATATTTGCAGCATCATTCTTTAGGATTTGTACGATAACAACTCTAAATAAACACTATCAATATGAACAAAACAGAACTCGTAAGCGCAGTTGCCAAGCAGGCCGGCCTTACCAACGCTCAATCTAAAGCCGCTGTAGACGCCGTACTCGACACTATCGCCGGTGCACTCAAGAACGAAGACAAAGTTGCTCTCCTCGGCTTCGGTACGTTCTCAGTGAACGAACGTCCTGCTCGCGAAGGCATTAACCCCGCTACCAAGCAGAAGATTCAAATCCCTGCCAAGAAGGTAGTGAAGTTCAAGGCCGGTGCTCAACTCGAAGTGAAATAAACTTCCTGCTTTGCTCTTTATCTAACCACGACAGCACTTTCTTCCGCGGAAGAATGTGCTGTCGTGTGCGTTTAAGAAAAAGGAGGAAATGGAAGAAAAGAAGTCTTCTGCCGACAGAAGGCCGCTGCCGGAATGGGCGGCGCACGAGGGCTTTCCGCAAAGTGTCGTCTTCACCGGACAGGTGGCGATGCACGAGCTTCGGGAACTTGCGGCCTTGTTGGGCTATCGGAGGGTGACACCTCCTTCCTGCTGATAGTGCCTTAAATTGGTGGGTAAGCCCATGAGTGCGAGATATGGAATGCTTTCTTAGGACACTATCTGTAAATCGTTGTCATATAAGTAGGTCTTCACAATTAATTGTAACTATCTTCTGCGTAGGGTGTTCTCTACTTTGACACCATCTTTGTTTCCCTTTTCCGCCATCTCGCCTTTGTTCATCAGTCGTGTAGCTCGCTACACTCTTTCTTCACAAAGACGACCTGACGAAAAATTGAAACAAATCTAGTATCAATTAATATTGAACACCTACTTATCCCCAAATTGGTTTCGGCTATGAAAAAAGCCCGCCTTCAACACTTTGATGGAGTGATGAAGGCGGGCAATTCTTAGGGCTGTTTCGCTGAGGTGGATTTTCTTTGTCGATAACTTAGGAAATCCACTTCAAGTTTAGTAGCCTTCGTTTTGGGTGAGCTTAGGATTGCGGTCAATGGCCGATTGCGGAATGGGGAAGTACCGGAAGTTGGGCTTAAAGAGGCGGTCTTCAATTTTAATCCGGTCGCCGGTGACGGTGCAACGCATTCCAGCAGGGGTGTCCTTGTTCATGTCAACGGTACCACTGATGCGGGTGAGCGTTTCGTTGAGTGCTTTCATGGCCAATATTTGTCCGGAGTTGTCTTTCCAGCGTACGATATCCGCACGACGGAAACCTTCACCGGCCAATTCGACCGTGCGCTCACGATGAATGACTTCACGAAGGGCTTCTTTTGTTGCATAGCGGGTGCGATCGACAACAGGCATTCCTACACGTAGACGGAGTTGGTCGATGAGGTCATACACTTCGGGAGAGGGGCCATTGAGTTCGTTGAGAGCCTCTGCACGTGTGAGAAGCACTTCGGCGTAGCGGAAGATAACCACATAAGGATCGGCAGCCCAAATGTCACTATATTGCGACTTAGGATAGGTGTATTTCGCCCAAGTGAGCCCTGTCTTGGAAGCATTGTCGGCAGCTTCCGGGAAGTTGGGGTTGGGCTTGTCTTTAATGGTTTTGTCGAGGGTGTTGTAGACACCTCTCCAGTAGTCGCAGCCGGGATAGAGAATGGTCATGGCCATACGTGGGTCACGCTTGTTAAAGGGATGGGCTGCATCGTAAAGAGGAGAGTCTTCCTTAGGCAGGCCGTCTTCCATCGGATAGATGTCGATCAGGTGCTGTGTCGGAACGACGGACGACCATCCACCATCGCCATTATTGTAGAATTGACCAACGGTGTAATAAGGGTACTTTGTCTTTTCGTAGTCTTCACCCGCAATGATTTCTTTGGAATCTTTGCCTTTGATAGTGAAAATCTTGGCATAGTCGGAGTCAAGTGCATACTGCCCAAGTGCCATGATTTCTTTAGCGGTATCGGCAGCTTTTTGCCAATTGCCACGGTAGAGATGAGCACGCATCTTGATGGCCATCGCAGCACCTTTGGCAATGCGTCCGCGGGCGGCAGGCTTGTCGTTGAGCAGCGTGATGGCACGGTCAATTTCTTTATCGAAATACTCCCATACCTCCGCTTCGGTGTTGCGAGGCACTTTGGCGGCTTCTGCGTTCTGGTATTGGTGCTCAATGATAGGTACACCGCCATACCAGAAGTTCATGACCATGTAAGAATAGGCACGGATGGCAAGGGCTTGTCCGAGAAGATTGTTTTTGACTTGGGCATCCGGAATGTCGGCCTTGTCGATGTTGTCCACAACATTGTTGCAGGTCGCAATCTGCCAATAGCCATAGAGGCTGTTGCCAGGATTGCTGGCCGTCCATAGGCCGTTTCCCATGTTTCGTCCACCTTCCCAAGAGAAGTTGTTGTAAGCAATATCTGAGGCGGCGTCCATATAGAACACGTTGGTGTAGACCTTGCCCCAACCTTGATAGCAGGTGACCAGGAACTTGTCGACTTCGTCGGCATTCTTCCACGTTGTGGCGGGTGACAACTGGTCGCGAGGCACAGTGTCAAGAAAATCGGAGCATGAAGTCACTCCTAAGGAGAGGAGTGCAAGGATGCTATATACAATGCGTTTCATAAAGGTATCAGTTTGATTGAGGAAAACATTAGAAAGTGATACTCACACCCAGTGAATTGGTCATGATGAGCGGATAACTTGAACCACGTTCGGAGGAAATTTCCGGGTCGATATTGACTTTCATCGCATCGATGGTAAAGAGATTTTCAACCGAATAGTAGAAGCGCACCTTACTCATGCCAAGGGGCTTACTGATGCTCTGTGGCAAGGTGTAGCCGAGCTGGAGGTTTTTCAGGCGTAAGTGTGAGGTGTTGGCCAGCCAGAAGTCACTCATCACATTAGAGGGGTGGCTGGGAGAAACAAGTGCGTCTGAAATGCGCGGCATTTCTGCGGCATTGCCCTTGTAAGTCCAAGAATTGCGCCAAATGGTGGCAGGATGTGAGTTGTCGCCACGGAAGTCGCCATAAACTTCAGAGTTCAGGATGCGGGAACTTTTGGCAAATCCCGAGAAAATGGCTTGCAGGTCGAAGTTTTTCCAACCGGCGTTGAGCACAAGACCAAAGTTGACTGCCGGTATTGTGGGATTGCACAGCTTGCGGTCGTCGGGGGTCAAAGCACCATCACCATTGGTGTCGGCATAAATCAAATCGCCGGCTTTGAATTTGTATTTTCCGAAGGGATAACCCGGCTTGCTCGAATACTTGTCCATCCAAGCTTGTGCATCGGCGTCGGTAGCAAAGAAACCATCGGCGTGATACATATAGTAGGAGCCATAAGCATGTCCGATTTGATTACGTCGGTTGCCACTATCCAAATGATCCACACCACCGAGGTTCAGCAGTTCGTTGTGGTTGAAGGAGATGTTTCCTTGTGCGCCAAAACTCCAATCGCCCCAACGGTTGTTGTAGCCCAGAGAGATTTCAACACCGGTATTGCGCAGCGCACCGACATTGTCATAGTAGTCGCCAAGTGCAAACTCGTAGGGAGCAGGTACTTTCATGATGATACCTGTTGTCTTACGGTTGTAGAAGTCCACGCTACCCGTGAAATGCTTAAACAGCTCGAAGTCTACGCCAAAGCCCCAAGTTGTGGCTTTTTCCCAAGAGATGGTGCTCACTTTGTAACTACCTTGATAATAACCAGGAGTAATGACACCGTTAAACACGGCCTTACCATTGATTTTGTAAAGATTGAGCGAGGGGTAGTAGTCGTCCAGAGCATCTTGGTTACCCAGTTTACCCCATGAGGCACGAACTTTCAGGTAGCCTAACCAATCTCGTGCGTTGGCCATGAAGTTTTCTTCACTGATGCGCCAAGCACCGGAAAAAGAGGGGAAGTATCCCCAGCGGTGGTTTTTCGCGAAGCGGGAAGAGGCATCGGCGCGGAGATTGGCTTCAAAAAGATATTTACCCATCAAGTCGTAATTGATACGACCGAACCAACTGATCATGTTCAACTGGCGAGAGTAACCACTATTTTTGCTGGTTGAAGCATCGCCGGCATTCATGTCGGTCAAATCATTGTTGGGGAAATTCTTACGATAGCCCGTCAGCTCTTCGTAATTGAACTTCTCGGCATGATAACCTGCCAGCGCTTTTAGGCCATGCACACCCCATTGCTTGTCGTAGTTGACAAGGACGTCGGCAGTGGTGCGTGCGCGGTTGTATTGACCCTGATCAAGATTGTTGGGGGAAGTTTCTTTAGTGGGATTGTAGCGGAAATATTTGAGGAAAGCCCGCTGGCTTTGTGTGAGGTTGAGGTGAGATACTTTCACACTCGCCACCAAACCCTCCAGTAGTTTATAGTCTAAACCAAGATTGAGGTTGGTGTTTTGTGCTTTGTTGATGACGGGTTGTTTGGCATCCAGCCAAGCGATGGGGTTACCGTCGCTGATGGTGCCGTAAGTGCCATCAGTTTTGCGTGCTGCAATCCATGGGGCAATGATGTTGAGCTGTCGGATGATTTGGTCTGAGCCGCCTCCCACATAGTTATTGTTGGGGTCTTGATAGTCGTTGTTGATGAAGTTGAGTCCGGCATGTCCCGTGAGACGTGGCGAGAAGGTGAAGTCAAGATTAGTGCGGATGCTGAAGCGTTCGCGGTTGGAACTCTCCAAGATGCCTTGCTGATTCATATAGCCGGCAGCCGCCATATATTTCACGTTCTCCGTACCTCCTGTCACATTAAAACTATGGGCATGTTGAACCCCTGTTTTGAAAGCCAAATCGTACCAGTTGGTATTGGGGTAGTTGTTGGGGTCGCTGCCGTTGCGGAACTTTTCAATCTCATCGGCAGTGAAGCGTTCGGCCTTGCCGTTTTCTTTGAGGGCGAAATTGAGCATTTCTGCATATTCTGCAGAACTTAAACGTTCCACAAGACGTGTGGCGTTGAGGAAACCGACGTTAGCATTGTAAGTCACAACCGGTTTACCCACCTTACCCCGTTTGGTGGTAATGAGGATGACGCCATTGGATGCTTTTGAACCATAGATGGCGGCCGAAGCAGCATCCTTCAACACGGATATACTTTCAATGTCGTTGGGATCAATAGAGTTAAGGTTGTTGGTTTCTACACCATCCACAAGGATGTAGGGCGAAGCGTTGTTGAGGGTGCCCACACCGCGCACACGGATGGTCGCTCCGTCTGCGCCGGGGCGTCCTTGTCCGGCAGTGACACTTACACCCGGCATTAGCCCCTGCAAGGCGGAAGAAACGTTTTGCACGGGGCGGCTTTGCAATTCTTCGCTTTTGATTTGCGCTACCGAACCCGTTAGGTTGGCCTTGGCCTGCTTGCCGAAACCGACCACAACCACTTCGCTCAAGTCTTTATTGTCTTCAACGAGCGTAATGTTCAGCGGACTGTTGCTTACGGCCACAGCTTGGAGCTTGTAGCCGATGTAGTGAATCGTGACTTGCTTGGCACGCACATTCGCCAGAGAGAAGCGTCCATTGTTGTCGGTCATGGTGGCATTGCGTGGATTGTTTTCTTCACGCACCACTGCGCCGGGGAGAGGGTTGCCTTCTGCATCGTGTACTATGCCACTTACTTTTACGCCCACTTGTTGCACGGTTGCCGTGCGTAAAGAGGTGGCTTGGGCTGCAAGTGTTGTGGCCGGCGAAAATTGCACGAACCCTGCACACATCAAGCAAAGTGCAGAGGAGAGCTTGACGGGAATGCGTCCGCTCAGCCATCGAGGACTGGTTGTACTCATGGTTGGTTGTGTTTTAAGGTTGATATAAAAGGTGTTGTTCTTGTCTCTCGTAGAGAAGAAAAGGTGTTCGTTTGCAAATGTAGGACTTTTTATGGAATGAGCAAAGAAAATCGTCTTATTTTTAATTTAAGGCGGATGAATGGAAATAAATATGGAATTTTCTTACTTTTGCCTTTAAAGTTTCGTTCCGAAACGAAGCATGAGTTTGAGCAATGCCGTGGCGAGAAAACGTCTGTAAGACGAAGGTTGTATACAACATAATAGCTGTCCGGTAAAAGTTGTTGAGAGAACGAACTTTTATCGGACAGCCATCAAATTTGCTGATAGTTTGGATACGGCCGCTTCGGTTGGCGTGAGGGGGTGGATGCGACCCACAACCGAGCGGCAGGTGGAAAAGGGAGCAGTAACGGCCGCTTACTTTTTCCAACGCCACGTGTTGCCGCCAAAGAAGTGGGGGCGTGCCGGAACGGACACCTCGTCGGCTTTGACAGGGCGCTTCATTTCGGGATAGGCGATGCGCGTGTGGTAGAGCGTTTTGAGGCTTTCGGCAAAGACGCGCTTGGCATCGGAGATGTCGCGGAAGGTGATGGGGCATTCGCGGAAACAGCCACTTTCCATTTGGCTGTCGATGATGCGGCCGACCAACTGCGTGATGCTCTCGTCGGTGTATTCCTTCAGACTGCGGGAGGAGGCCTCGATGGCATCGGCCATCATGAGAATGGCCTGTTCGCGCGTGTAGGGGTTGCGGCCGGGATAGGTGAAAGCCTTCGGGTCTACCTTGTTCTCACCATACTTGTTGCAGGCTTGGATGTAGAAGTATTTCACCATCGTTGCCCCGTGGTGGGTGACGATAAACTCGCGCAGGAGTTTGGGAATGCGGTGCTTTTCGGCCAGGCGTACGCCCTCGGTGACGTGGGAGATGATGATTTCGGCCGACCGCTCCTCGGTGAGTTGGTCGTGGGGATTGAGCGCCCCTTGGTTTTCGGTGAAATAGCCCGGATTGAGCATCTTCCCGATGTCGTGATAGAGGGCGGCGGTACGCACCAGTTGCACGTTCGCCCCAATCTTCGCCGCCACTTCGGCCGCCAGATTGCCCACCTGCATGGAGTGGACAAAGGTGCCTTGGGCTTCCTTGGCCATGCGGCGCATCAAGGGGCTGTTGATGTTGCTCATCTCAATGAGCGTCACGCTGGAAGTGAAACCAAAGAGTTTTTCGATGAGATAGAGCAGCGGATAGGTGAAGAGCAAGCCGACGCCGTTGATGCCGATGTACCAATACCACGAGCGGTCGATGTCGGTCAGGGTGGTGCTTTGGGCAAGGTCGTAGCACAGGCCGACACCCCAGGTGCAGAGAGTCACGATGAAGGCCGTGCGCAGCAGTTGCGAGCGCTCGGTGAGGTCGCGGATGGTGTAGAGCGCCACGAGTCCGCTCACGATTTGCACCAGCAGGAAGAGGTAGTTGTTGTGGAGGGGAATGGAGGCGAGGGAAATCATGATGATATGCACCAAAAAGGCCGTGCGCGTGTCCATGAAGATGCGCACGATGATGGGCACCATCGCAAAGGGAATGATGAAGACGGAGAAGAACTTGTAGATCATCAGCAGCGAGGTGAAAGCAGGGAAAAGCGTCACCAGACTGAAGATGAGGTAGAGGCTGTGGGGGGAGGTGTAGAGGTCTTGGCGGAAGAGGCGGAGGTAGATGATGAGCAGCAGGAGGAAAGCGCTGACCAACCCGATTTGTCCGCTCACCACACCGATGAGGTTGCTGCCCTCGTTCTTGCGGTGCTCGCTGTATCGGCGCAGCGATTCGAGGATGGTGTACTGCCGTGGACTCACACGCTCACCACGGTCGACGATGCGCTCGCCGGCCAGCACCATACCCGTGTTGGTCGAGACGGCCGAGAGGGCTTCTTCGCGCCCTTCGTGGCTGCGCAGACTGTCGTAGACGAGGTTGGGGACGAGGTATTTGTGCAGATCGAGGCGCGACATGATTTCGCGCGAATACTCCTCTTGGTGCATGGCATACTCGTAGGCCGTGCGGGGAGAGAAGAGGGTGGAGAGGGCTTTCGGTGTGGCCGAGGTGCCGCTCACCACGCGGATGCCTTTGAGGTCTTGTGCGAGCAGTTGGTTGAATTCTTCCGAATCGATCATGCCGCTGCCGTAAATGCTGCTGAGCATGTTGAGCGCGTGCTGCACGTAGGTGAGGGGGACGCCGTTGAACGCCCCGCGGGTGTAGTCGCTCTTGAAATTCTTGATTTGCTGCAAGCCCACCTGTTCACGGGCGTTGAAGTAGGGGTGAAATTCGCGCAGCACGCTGTCGCGCTCGGCCTTGAGCTGGTCGGCGGTCTTGTCGATGGGAAATTCAAAAGTCGCGATGAGCGGCGGATAGCTCCAAGGCTGCCCGATTTCGTAGGCATAGCCGAATTTGGCTTCGCGCGGGAGGGCAAGCACGATGCCCGCCAGGCTCAGCACGAAGCAGAGACCCAGACAGAACCAAAGGTTGAGGTTAAGATTGCGCTTCATAAGCATCGGAGGGAAAAAGATGAGGGAGCGTCTTTGCGGCCGGCCTTCGGGCGCGCCTCGTCGAGGAGGGTGCGCAGCGGTGTCGGCACGCGGTGGCTCTTGTGCGCAAATTTACGGATTTCTTTCGAGAGTCACAAGCCGGCCACCGGCATTTTCTGCCGCGCCCGAATCCCTCTTGGTTTTGTGGGGATACAAAAAAACTCCACACGTCGCAGGGACGTGTGGAGCTGTTCGGGCTGTTCAGCAGTCCGGGCTTTCTTTTCAGAAAGGCGGAGGGCTTACTTACGCAGGCCGAGGGCTTTCACGATAGCACGATAGCGCTCGATGTCGCGGTTCTTCAGGTAGTTGAGGAGGGCGCGACGCTTACCTACGAGTTTCACGAGAGCACGTTCGGTCGTATGATCTTTACGGTTGGCTCTCATGTGTTCCGTCAAGTGGGAAATACGGTATGAAAACAAGGCCACCTGGCTCTCAGCGGAACCGGTATCCGTGTTAGACTTTCCGTACTGTCCAAAGATCTCTGTCTTCTTAGTTGAATCTAAGTACATGTTGATAATGTAGTGAGTAATGAAAAAAAGAAATAAGGCCACGCCGCTTTGCAGACGTAGTCCGCGCAACGTTAGCGTCTGCAAAATTACAAACTCTTATCGGATTGAACAAGCCTTTGTGCTGAAAATGTGCGTTTTCCGTGCTTCACGGCGTGTTTTTTCGGAGGAGGACGAAGGGCGGGGCATGTTTTCTTTCGTCCCGCTCCGGCCATGGGTGGATGGGGAGGAGCGGGGATTTATCGCAGCATCCTCAAAAAGGGGCATGACGATGAGCGGAAAGTTTTTGCAAACTACGAAAAAGTTGGAAATCAGTACTTCACCCTACTGCTTTTCTCTTCATGGGTCGTAGAAAAATCTACTCGTTACCTTGTTTTTTCTATCTCAGAGATAAAAAAAACTACCTCTGAGGTAGGTTTATATGTCTTTTTGGGGGAAACAAATCGTACTTTTTGGAAATAAATCGTACTTTTGTGCCGATTAAAAATCAAGGAAGTATTCTTTAAGCAACAACAAACCACAAAAAAACGATGAAACATTTTTTATTTTCTGCCGTTGCCCTGATGGGGATGACGCTGGCCATGAACGGCTGTTCAAGCGATGAAGACAACAGCAAGGCTTCCACCCTGAACGGAACCACTTGGGTGGGTCAAAAGAACGGTACCTACACCCTGAAATTTGCACAGAAGACTTTCTCTTTGGAGTACGTTTATAAAGACGGCGACTATAGCGGTCGAGATAAGAGCGAAGGTACGTATGTGTATCAGGCTCCTGTGGTGACCTTCACCTATATCGACAAGGAAACGAAGAAGCCCACCACGCAAACCGGAAAGGTTGAAGGGGACAAACTCACCATCAAGGGACAGGAACTTTACATCCTTTACCTGCAAAAGTAAAAGGTCAGGACGTTTGGAAATCGACCGAACAGTTGGGGGCAGCCGTCCCGTCAATAAAGAAGAGGAAGCCGGAAGGCTTCCTCTTTGGCTGTATGACCGCCCTGCCTATGAGAATGGACGCCGCGAAACGAGGTCTTGTTTCGGCCGGCGGGAAAATTTTGATGGGATGGGGTTAAAGTTGTCCGCTCTCCACCATCCGCACCACGCGCTCGGTGTAGCGGTCGTCGCCCTCGGGGTCGTAATGCTTGGTGAGGCTCTGTCCGAAGAGGAAAGCGACTCCTTGATAAATGTTGGCCTTGAAAGCACCGATAAAAGCCTTGGCAATGTTGTAGCCCGTCATGTTGCATTCGCGATCGATGAGTTTGACGAGCAGGCGGCCTTGTGAGCGCGACATCTTTTTGAGCATAGGGGTGTAGTCGCGTCTGAGCCCTTCTTCCATGGCGTTGATGTGGGCTTGTCGCGCTTTTTTGTCGGGGAGGGTGGCGAGGTAGTCGTGCGTTTCGATGATGGTGATTTTCACCATTTTGGCCAGTGGCAGGATTTTTTTGACGTTGGCCACCAAGCGGAGATAGCGCGTCCGCTCACCCTCGTTGCGAAACTCCATTTTCGGATATTTGTAGAGCGTGGGCATAATGATGTGGGGGATGCTGTCGCCCTGATAGAGTGCCTGCCCTACCTGCACTTCGACGGCCAGCGCAGGCCCTACCTCGCCCGGTTTGACGGGAGGCAGCATCTCTTCGGTCTCACTTTGAGCCGCGCCCATGCGGGGCAGTAAGGTGAGGAGCACGAGGGTGAAGAGGCGGAGGAGAGGGGAGGTGCGGCGGAGAAGGTGCATATTTGAAAATGAGGGAAATAGGTTGATGGGGCAAAGGTACGAACTTCTCCCGAAACCCTGTCTTAAAATCTTGCAAATAAATCCAACAGAGTGTTGGATAGAAAAGACCCTGTGTGGTGGCTCCTTGGTTTGGGCACTGCCGAAAATTCCGGCTTCGGCCTTGCCGGAGGTTGTTGGCCTGAACATCAATCCCTACAACAACGGTCTTCCTTTGCGTTCGATGACGACCGAGGGGCGCTCACCATAGCGGTGGGCGCCCCTCGTTGTGTGGGTCGGGTGCCGACAAGTCGGGCTTATTTGTTGTAGAGGTTCATGGTGCGTTCGATGCCTTGGAGGGCATAACTCTTCACCGCTTCGGCAGCGCGTGCTAGAGCTTCGGGTTTTTGAGCAAGGTCGTCGCCTTCAAACGTGCCGAGGACGAAATCGACCTGTCCGCCGCGCGGAAATTCGTTGCC
Source organism: uncultured Alloprevotella sp. (assembly GCA_963544845.1). Lineage (GTDB taxonomy): Bacteria > Bacteroidota > Bacteroidia > Bacteroidales > Bacteroidaceae > Alloprevotella. Next base: position 16,000 of record CAUUGL010000006.1, on the reverse strand, counting down.
GATGCCGAAACGCAGGCGGGCATACTGCTGTGTGCCGAGGGTTTGGGTGATGTGGCGCAGGCCGTTGTGCCCCGCTTCGCTGCCCGAAGCCTTGAGCCGCAGTCGGCCGAAGGGGAGAGCGAGGTCGTCGACCACCACCAGCACCTGTTCGAGGGGGATGTTGCGTTCGCGCATCCAGTAGCGCACGGCGTTGCCCGAGAGGTTCATATAAGTGGAGGGTTTGAGCAGGAGGAGGGTCTGATTTTTCACGCGTACGGTGGTGATAAAACCGTAACGGCGGTCTTCCCACGCAGCACCCGCATCTTCAGCAATGCGGTCTACCACGTCGAAACCGATGTTGTGGCGCGTGTGGGCATATTCGGCACCGATGTTGCCGAGCCCGACAATGAGATAAACCATGGAGAGAACAAAATGTTTTGGTGAGCAAAGGGAAAATCCCACCGCTTCATCGTGGAAACGGGCGGTGGCGGCGGTCAGAAGAAATTGACCACGTAGTCTTGTTTGTTGAGTTGCGGGTCGAGGTAGGCCAGTCCGAGGCGGTAGAGGTCGAACGTGACGCTCACCGCCTTGTCGGCTTGGAGTTGCCGCCACAGTTGTCGTGCGGCCGCATCGCTGTGGATGTCGGTCACGATGAGGAGGGCAGGGTGGGGCGGTGGGTCGAGGGGAAAGGCGGTGGCCGTTGCCCATTCGCCGGCGGCCGTGGGGTCGAGCAAGAGGGTGTCGCAGCGCCGCAGAAGTTCGGTCGGCAAAGGTAGGGATGAGGTGGGCAAAAATGCATCGCCCTCTCCCGAATTTCCCTCTCCCCAAAAGGTACATTGCGCCTTGGGGCAGGCCGCCTGCACATAGGCCGCCGTGCGCTGCCAGTCGCGTCCGAGGAAAGCCACCGACCGACTCTGCCAATGGTTGGCCAGGCGGAAGATGAGGCGGTCGTCCTTCTCGCAAAGCCGTCCGGCAAGGGCGTTTCGCTGTTCGGCCAGAGGGGCGTAGGCATAGTACTCCCACGTGTTGTACATCACGTCGCTGATGAGGTTGAAGGCAAAGGGCGAATGCACGCCGTAGCCCTGCCGGTGCCGCCATCGACGACACCACACGGCCGCGCGCTGTAACCCGGAGAAGAAAGCGGAAAGGGACATAGGAAAAATGCCGGAGAGGAGGGAAAACTATTTAGGGGAAATCGGGCTGTGCTCTTGCAGATGAAACATTGAGGTGTATTCTCCTTTGAACAGAAGGCCTATAATGGGTTGGGCCGCGTGAGAGAGTTGCGGAGTGGTGCAGAGTTTTTGATATATCTTCCACAACCTATTCCTCTTTTCAAGTAGTTCCGGCCGATTGAGTCCGAGGAGTTCGATGGTGTGCTTCGCGCGGTCACATTGTTCCGGAGTGCAAGCGTGGTGGGGGATAATTCTCTCTTGATGAAATTCAAAAAAGGCCTCGACACGGTCAGTGTAAGGATTGATGAGGAGCGGACTTTCTTGCTGCAGCGGCTTGCCGGTCGTGGCACGTTGGCTTTCGTCAAAAAGGGCAAAGACCGTGCCTTTGTGTCGGTTGCAGCAGGGGCAGGCGAGAAGGAGATTTTCCCACGCGTAGGCCAAGGCATAATAACCGGGACGGTGTTCCGTTCCACCTTTTTGCTGCCGATAAGCCGTCTTGGGGCGGAAGTGTTCCACCTCGCCAGTGCTTTCCACAAAGAAGGTGTCGCAATAGGCACATCTGTTTTTTTGGTCGTAGCGCAGTTGGGCTTTCACATCATCGGCAGCATAGATGGTAGACTTAAAGTGCGTGGAAGTGAGACTTTCCCCCTTGGTGAGAGTATTCTTCAGTCGATCGATTTCCGTTTTCACCTTGGGCAGGCAGAGTGTATGCGGTTGGGGACCTTTCTTGATGCTTCTCATAGGCTAAAGTTTGAATTGTTTGAGCAATTTTATGAACTCTATTATCTCTACGTTGCCGAACTGTGCCATCTGAGCGTCCAACTCTTGGAGACGTTGGGCTTGTTCGGGAGTACGTTGCGGATTGTCAATCAGTTCATTCCGTTCGCGGGTCAATTCGTCATACTGTGGACTGCGCACGCTTGACACACCAAAAAGGTCACTGAGCAAAAGCAGGCTTGTGTCGTAGTGTTGATATTCCTGGGCGAAATCGGTGTGGGATACGTGGATGTTGCCATCTTGCAGACGCACCACCTGTATCAAGTCAAGTGCACCAAGTAGTACCAGAGGACTATGGGTGGACACGATAAATTGTAGGTTGGGGAAGATGTCGTGCAGCTGCCGGAGAATGCGTTTTTGCCAAATCGGATGGAGGTGTAGGTCGATTTCGTCAATGAGTACGATACCGGGACTTTGTAGCATATTCTCGCCCAATTGTGGATTGGCTTCAGCCATGCGCCCCGCAATGTCAGCCACGAGGGTGATACCGATTTTGTAACCATCACTGAGGCGATCGATGCGGAGGGAACGGTGGTTGCCTTGTGGATTATGATGATCTAAAAGGAAACGCAATGGTGAGGTTTCAATGTGAGGATTGTCGTAACCCGTATCTAAGCGTGCTATGGCTTGCCGAACGGCTTGTAGCAGGGGCGACCGATAGTTGAAGTCGCGGCGACGTGTGATTTCACGCCGCTCTTCGTCCTCCGCTTGGTCGAACCACATGAAGAAGCGCTTGAAATTGGTCGAAGCTACCAGTGCATCGGTATAGCAGTCGGAACGTTGAAAAATCTTTTGAAAATTGCGTTTCCGTTCGGGAGGGGTGATGTGTCCGCGCTCTGTCCCATAGTAGGCCAAAATGGGCAATGGATATAGTTCCTGTTCATCAGTGAGAAAACGTTGGGCGAAGGCACGTAGTTGTGCTAGTTGGGTGTTCGACGTGGATTTGGGACGTCTGTCCTGCCCCTTTCGCTTGCGAGTGAAGCTCACTTCGCCCTCGTCAGTGTTGAGAACGAGTTGTGCAGAAAGGTGAGAGGCCGACCGGTTATGCTCGTTGATATGCACATCGAAAGGCGAAAAGTTCTGCTCTTTCTGTTGTGGGAAGCGTGAGATAAAGGAACTGAGCATCGTAGAGATGCAGTCCAGTATGGTGCTCTTGCCGCCTCCATTGTCAGCCAATAAAACTGTTATAGGTTTGTCTTCAGCAAAAGAGAGGGTGTGTGTGCCTTGGAAAAGGCGAACATTTTCGAGGGTGAGCTGTTGGATTCTCATAACGATGGAAGCTGTAAAAATAGGGGTGAAGAAAAGCAAAGGAGTGTCCCATCCGCAGGGGAAGTGCGGAGGGACACTCCTGAGAGGGGGTGGGACTATCCCACTTCTGAACCGGGGAGCACGGCACGATCGGGCGTGATGACCGAGAGGGCACCGTCGGCGTTGAGGGCGGAGAGAATCATACCTTCCGACACCAAGCCGTTCTTGAAGGTGCGGGGCGGGAGGTTGGCGATGAAGCACACCTGACGACCGATGAGCTGTTCGGGTTCGTAGTGCTGAGCGATGCCCGAAACGATGGTGCGGTTTTCCAAGCCGTCGGCAATGTCGAAGCGGAGGAGCTTCTTCATCTTCGGCACCCGTTCGCAATGGCGGATGGTACCCACGCGGATGTCGAGCTTTTCAAACGTGGCGAAGTCGATGTCTTCCTTCACGGGGTTGGCGCGGTGGTTTTCGGCTTCGTTCTGCTTCTTGATGTCGGCCAACTTCTGGAGTTGCGCGGCGATGGCGTCGTCTTCGATTTTCTCAAAGAGGAGTTCGGGGGTGCCCAACTGCGTACCGGCAGCGAGGAGGTCGAGCGCGCCGAGGCGGTCCCATTCGACGGCCGGCATGGCAATCATTTCGCGCAAGCGGGCGGAGGAGAAGGGGAGGAAAGGCTCGAACGCGATGGCGAGGTTGGCCACGAGTTGGAGCGAGAGGTTGAGGATGGTCTTGACGCGTTCGGGATCGGTCTTGATCACCTTCCACGGTTCGGCATCGGCCAGGTATTTATTTCCGATGCGGGCGAGGTTCATGGCCTCCTTTTGCGCATCGCGGAAGCGGAAGGCTTCGAGCAGGCGTTCCACTTCGGCCTTCACGCCCTTGAACTCCTCGATGGCGGCGAGGTCGCTCTCGGTGAGCGTGCCGGCAGCGGGGACGATGCCGTCGTAGTATTTCTGCGTGAGTTGAAGGGCGCGGTTCACGAAGTTGCCGTAGACGGCCACGAGTTCGTTGTTGTTGCGCGCTTGGAAGTCGGCCCAAGTGAAGTTGTTGTCCTTCGTTTCGGGGGCGTTGGCGGTGAGGACGTAGCGCATCACATCCTGTTTGCCGGGGAACTCTTGCAGATATTCGTGGAGCCACACCGCCCAGTTGCGGGAGGTCGAGATTTTGTCGTCCTCCAAGTTGAGAAACTCGTTGCTCGGCACGTTGTCGGGCAGCACGAAAGAGCCTTCGGCCTTGAGCATGGCGGGGAACACGATGCAGTGGAACACGATGTTGTCCTTGCCGATGAAGTGGATGAGGCGCGTATCGTCGGATTTCCACCACTTCTCCCACGAGTCGGGGAGGAGTTCTTTGGTGTTGGAGATGTAGCCGATGGGCGCGTCAAACCAAACGTAGAGCACCTTGCCTTCAGCGCCTTCTACCGGCACGGGAATGCCCCAATCGAGGTCGCGGCTCACGGCACGCGGTTGCAGTCCCATGTCAAACCAGCTCTTGCACTGGCCGCTCACGTTGCTGCGCCATTCGGGATGGCTCTCCATCCACGGTTGCAACCACTGTTGGTGCTTGTCGAGGGGGAGATACCAGTGCTTCGTTTTGCGCAACACGGGTTTGCTGCCCGACACCTTCGATTCGGGGTTGATGAGTTCAGTGGGTGAGAGGTCTTTGCCGCATTTTTCGCACTGGTCGCCGTAGGCTTGTGGGTTGTGGCAGTGTGGGCATTCGCCGGTGATGTAGCGGTCGGCGAGGAAGGTTTTGGCCTCCTCGTCATAGTATTGTTCGCTCTCGCGTTCGAGGAATTCGCCCTTGTCGTAGAGCGTGCGGAAGAAGTCGGACGCCACCTGTCGGTGCGTTGCACTGGTGGTGCGGGAGTAGATGTCGAACGAGATGCCGAAGCCCTCGAACGAATCTTTGATGAGTTGGTGGTAGCGGTCCACGACTTCCTGCACCGTGCAGCCCTCTTTGCGGGCACGGATGGTGACAGGCACGCCGTGTTCGTCCGAACCGCAGATGAACAGGACGTCGCGGCGCTTCAGACGCAGATAGCGCACGTAAATATCGGAAGGCACATAGACACCGGCAAGATGCCCGATGTGCACACCGCCGTTGGCATAGGGCAGGGCGGCGGTGACGAGGGTACGATTGAATTTCTTTTCGCTCATAGAATAGGAGAGTTTTAGGCTGCAAAATTACGGATTTCTGGCGAGAAAGTGGGAATTCGGTGGCTGAAAATGCCGTCGGGCGGCTTTTGGGTCAGCGCCGGCCGACCGCGGTGTCCGACGACGGTGCGGCGGCGAGGGACGGTGCGACCGCCTTTCCTACCCTCGGAAATCCTATGCTTTGCCTTTTCGGCCTTGGGTGCGCTTCCACCACATATAATAGCCGCTGATGGGAAGAAAACCGCCGATAAGTGCAGCAAGGGCATAAAGCGTCATTGATGCCCATCCTCCCCACGTGCCTTTGTGCAGCGATTTGAAGAATTTCTTTCCGCCCGACTTCTTGTCTTTCTTTTTGTCTTTGCCGTCGGCTTGGGCAGGGGTAGCATTGGAGTCTTGGGGCGCGGCCGTCACGTGGGCAGCGGCTTTTTCGGGCGCGTTCTCCACCGGTGCGACATTGGTCGTCATGGGTATTTCTTTCTTCTCCGAAGATTGGCCGAGGAGGGTCGACATCCCTTCTTTATACCAACCAAAGGAGAAAACGGGACCGGTGACGGCCATGATAAAGAGGAAAACGAAGGCATAGATGCCCAGTGAAACGTGGCTGTCGTAGACAAAGCGACGGAAACCCTTGTTAGTCGTGACGGTCAGACGGTTTTTCAACATTTTCTTATTCTTCGGCCACCAGATAACTACGCCTGACAGCAGCACAAGCGACATGGCCATCGATGATATTGCCATCACCACACGACCCACCGAGAGGCCGCCGTGAGGATTGGCGGGCTTCATGAAGAGCCAACGGTGAAACTCTTTTACAACAGCGTAGAAGTGAATATCACTGGTTTCTAAGTTCATAAATGAGGCTACTCCGGTGGTCAGCAACATGAGCAGACCAGTGAAACAGGCAATCGCCATAAATACGCCAAAAGGTAAAGCCAACCAACGGTGGAGTTTCAAACAAAATTTTCTCATATACTTAATGATTTAATAGGTAGACACGATGCTGTAAGCGCACCCCGGCATCGCGCCTATGGGGTTGTTAATTGTGAATTGAAGAGATATTAAAAAGGGTGCGTTAAAATTGAGGTAGTAGCTGCATATGATGGGGAGAAGTTTTGCCCGCGGCCTGCGGTAGGAGAAGAGTGCCGCTTGAGGCTAAGGCTTGGTGCTTTCCACGGCGATGCGGAAGGTAGAAGCAGGCAATCCTTCGGCATTGACGAGGTTGGCGCGGGTGAACGGCTGCCAACCGTAGCGCACCCACACCGGACGCTCCACTTCGGGGCAGTGCAGCCGCACGCGGTCGGCATGGAGGGTGGCGGCAGCGGGGTGGAACACCTCGTCGGCACCGGCCACTTCAAACGTGCGCACCGCCTGACCGTCGGACGTGCTCAGGCCGCGGCTCCATTGGAAACTAACCTCCACTTCGGAGCCTTTGTGCAGGGTGGCACGCGGGGCGGAAGGGCCGCAGGGGGTGAGGTGGGCAAATCCGCGCTCGTGGTGCAGCACCAGTCGGGCGAGCCGTTCGCCGATGGGCTGTTTGTGGCGGGGGTGAACGTCGAGCGAATCGCCCACATCGCTGCTCACCGCCATATACACCCCTTTCAAGGCTTCGGCCATGCGGCGCTGACTCTCGCGAAACCACGGCCACGAGGGGCGGTTGATGCTGGAGAGCTGCACCGTGTAGAAGGGCAGGTCGGGAGCGTTCAGGTAGGTGCGCCACGAACGGAGGAGGAGAGGGAAAAGCCGCTCGTGGATTTCCATGTTTTCCGCGTTCGACTCGCCTTGATACCACAGCACCCCGTCGACCGCGCAGCCCTTGAGCGGACGGATGCCGGCATCGAAGAGATAGGTGGGCTGATAGGGATGGCGCTGGAGTTTGTCGGTGGCGCGGGCTATGTTTTTCCGCATCCGCTCCACCACCCACGGCATCACCATCACGTTGTGGCCGAAGCGGTCGTTGAGGAGTTCGGGAAACTCGTCCTCGAGCGTGCGGCGGTCGATCCAAGACTCGGTCGTGCTGCCGCCCACGGCATTGACGATGAGGCCGACCGGCACTTTCAGACTGTCGCGCAGCATGCGGGCAAAGTGGTAGGCCACGGCCGACACGTTACCCACATTCTCGCGCGTGGCCGTCTGCCAACCGTCGTTGCGCAGGTAGAGCAGGCGGTTCACGGAGTCGAGCGCCGTGCTGTCCCATTCGCTGTTGTCGGTGTCCCATCGGGGGAGGAGGTTGAGCAGGCGTAGGTCGGCATCGTCGGCCGCGGCCAAAGCGCGCTCTGCCCCCACGGCATTGCGCTGGGGAAAGGCCATGTTGCTCTGACCCGAACAGAGCCACACCTCGCCGGCCGCGATGTTGCGCAGGCGGAGCGTTTGTCGGCCGCTGCTCACGCTGAGGTTGTAGTTCGTACCGGCCGCCACGGGGGCAAACGTCACCTGCCAACGGCCGTCGGCATCGGCCGTGGTCTTGTGCTTCTGGCCGGCAAATTCGGCCATGACCACCGCTCCGGCATCGGCACGCCCGCTGACGGTGAAGGGCTGGTGGCGACGAATCACCATGTTGTCCGAAAAGCCCGCCGGCAGTTGGAGTCCGCCGTGGTTGCCGGTGAGGGCGGCATAGACCACATCGGCCAGCAATGCCGCTCCCGCCTTGTCGGGGTGGAGGCCGTCGGGCAGCATTTCGGGATGGGGGAGGAGGGGCTCGTAGAAGTCGATGAGGCGGGCGCCGGTGGCCGCCGCCACACGTTCGATGGCGCGCTGAATGAGTTTATGCCAATCGCGCGTTCCGGCCAAGAATCGGTGGTGACGGTGGGAGATGGGCGACATCCGTGCGAGGAAGAAGCGTGCCTTGGGGTTGGCGGCGCGGAAGGAGTCGACCAGCGCGATGTAGTCCTTCGTGAAATCATCGCGGAAGAAAGGCCAGTTGCGCGGATCGGTGTCGTTGATGCCGAGGTGAATCACCACGATGTCGGGACGGAAATCGAGTGCATTTCGGTAGACTTCCTGCGCGATGTAAGGGCGGTGTCCGCGACGCAGCAAGGTCGTGCCGGAGTGGCCGAAGTTGCGCACGTCATAGCCCTTGCCGAGGCGTTCCTGCAAGCGCGCAGGGTAGCATTCGGTGTCGCGGTGGGTGAGGCCGTAGCCGTAGGTGATGCTGTTGCCCACGCAGGCCACGCGGAGGGGCTTGCTGCTTTGGGGCGTGGGCTTTCCGGTGGCGAAAACCGGCCAACCGGTCTGCAACACGAGGGCAAGGGCGAGCAGCACGAGCCGCTGCCAAACGCGGTGTCGCGCAGGGCGGAGCGGCGTGCCGATGGCGGAGGGGAGATACGCTTTCATAAGGGGCGTTGTTGGGAGTGGAGGTTCGGGAAAAAGGGTGGGGCAGCGTTCGTCGGCCGTCGGTCATTCTTCGGTGCCGGCCAAACGCTTTTTGGGCGTGATGCCCAGTTCGCGGAGTTTCTCCACCTGGCTCATCACGTTGCCGCGGCCGTTGTAGAGCTGGCTGCGGGCTTTGGTGAAGGCTTCGCTCAGACCGTGGATTTTCTTTTCCACCTCGTCAAACGTGTCGGCAAAGGTCGCCACCTTGTCGTAGAGCCTACCTGCCAGCTGCACAATCTGCTCCACGTTGCGCGTTTGGCGGTCGTACTGCCAAAGGTTGTAGGCCAGTTTGAGCGCCATGAGTAGGTTGCTGGGCGAGATGATCACCACATGGCGTTGGTAGGCATATTGGCTGAGGGTGGCGTCGGCCTGCATGGCGGCCACATAACTGCTCTCGTTCGGCACGAACATCAGGACGAACCCGATGGCACCGTCCACCAGTTGGCTGTAATCCTTCGCCGCCAGTTCGTCGACATGACGCCGCACGCTCGCCACGTGTTCTTTCAGCAGACGCGTCCGTTCGGCCTCTTGGTTTTCGGGCGTGGCCATAGCGGCGGTGTAGGCCGTAATCGACACTTTTGAATCGATCACGATGCTGCGGCCTTCGGGAAAGCGCACCACGACATCCGGCCGCAAATCCCGACCCGCTTCGTCCTTCACGTTCTCCTGCACGAAATACTCCTCCCCGCGTCGCAAACCGCAGTTTTCGAGCATCGTGGCCAACACCATTTCGCCCCAGTCGCCCTGTACCTTGCTGTCGCCTTTGAGGGCTTGGGTGAGTTGGGCGGCGTCGGTGCCGATGCGCTCCGTCTGTTCGCGGAGTTGCGCCACGGCCTGCTGCTGTTGTTGTTGAAAGAGTTGGAGCGTGCTTTCAAAGGTCGAAGCCATCTGCTGCCGACTCGCCGCACTGAGTTTGCCGCTCTCCTCGACCGTCCGGCGGAAGTCGGCAAACTGCTCCTTGATGGGGCGGAGGAGGGTGTCCATCTGGGTGCGGTTGGCTGTTTGCAGATCGGCCTGCTGGGCTTGGAGTTGCTGAAGCGCGGCTTTTTGCAAGGCTTCGCTCTGGGTGCGCCATTGTTCCTGCCAGCGTGCCTCGTCGGCCGCCCGCATTTCGCGCGCCCGCTCCTCCGATTGCGCCAAGAGTTGGCGGGTGCGTTCCTGCTCCTGTGCCAACTGTCGCTCGGCATTGTGTGCGGCGGCCGCGGCGGCGGTGCGCTGCTGTTCCACCTGCGCCGCGAGGTGGTCGCGTTCGGCGGTGAGGGTGGCGCGCTCCGCGGCGTGCCGTGCCTCCGTTTGCGCGTGCAGGCTCTGTTGTCGGCTTCGGCCGAGCCACCAACCGAGGGTTGTGCCCACGGCGAGGGCTGCAAAAAGATAAAGGACGATTTCCATAAAAAAGTGAGTGCTGAAAGGAGGTCTTGGCACTGTCGGCCAACGGTGGAGTGAGACGAAAACCCACCCTTGCCGGCGGAATTTTCGGGAGAAATCGAGCCGCCGTCGGAAAGCCGGCGAAAACGTGCGGAAATCCAAGCGGATAGGGACGCAGTTGCTCGGTTGTGGGAAGCGATGTTTCGCTTTTCTCCACAAAAATACGCATTTTGTGCGAGAAAGCAGACTTTCCTCTCTAAAAAGCTTGCATTTTTTCCTCCTAAAAAGAGAGTTCCACCGCCTTTGCAACGCTATTTCACACGCAGCAGTAAAAAATACGGGTGAACTTGCCGACGCTTTGATAAAAAAAAGTAACTTTGCAGGAATAAGACCTCGCAAAGGGCGGTCATGCGCGTTTTTCCTGTGCCGCGGCCGGCAGAACCCCACACAGCGTCGGTGGGTGTGCGGCTGCCGCCGGAAAGCGTCGTCGCCCACTATGTTTAATTTTTTGAACCTTTATCCATGAACCACAGATTTCTCTTCGGACTCCTTCTTCTCCTTGTTGCTGCCCTTCCCGCCGCCGCACAAAGTGGAGCGCGCTACGGCTGTTTGAGCCGCAAAGCCCTGCTCGAACAAATGCCCGAAATGCGGCAGGCACAACAGCAACTCGACTCTTTGCAGGCGCAGTTCGACCGCGAAGCGCGCTATAATGAAATGGGCTTCCAACGCCAGTTTTCCGAATTTCTGCAAGTACAGAAAAGCCTGTCCGAACCCCTTCTGCGCAAGCGGCAGGCCGACCTGCAAGTGGCCATGGAGCGCGCATTGGCTTTTCGCCAGCAGGGACAAGCCCTCTTGTCCGAAGCCAAAGCCCGGCTTTTCCGTCCGGTCGAGGAGCGGCTCGATGCCGCCATCCGCGTCGTGGGAGCTGAGCGCGGCTACGATTGCGTGATCAACATCGACAGCGGTGCGGCGCCCTATGTCAATCCTGCGCTTTCGGAGGACGCTTCGGCCTTTGTGCGCGAAAAACTCTCCCAAGCCGCCCCCGCAAAATAAGCGCGTTGGGCCGGAGGGGGCTTCACCAAACCGTAAGCCCCTGTCCATTCTCTGTATGCTGAAATCTCGGTGGGACGCTCCGCCCCGCCCCAACCTCCATCTTTTCCGACCATGATTGGCGTGTTCGACTCAGGCTATGGCGGCCTGACCATTCTGCGACAAATTCGCAAACTCCTCCCTCAGTATGACTACCTCTACCTTGGCGACAACGCACGAGCCCCCTATGGTTCGCGCTCTTTCGATGTGGTCTATCGTTACACCCTTGAAGCCGTCACCGCCCTCTTCGACCGCGGTTGCGAACTCGTCATCTTGGCCTGCAACACCGCTTCGGCCAAAGCCCTCCGCTCCATTCAGCAGAACGACCTCGCCCGCCTCGGCAGCGAGCGCCGCGTGTTGGGCGTCATCCGCCCCACGGTGGAGGTGGTGGGCAGCCTCACCCGCTCCCGCCATGTCGGCATCTTGGCCACGCAGGGCACCATCCGCTCCCGCAGTTACGAACTTGAACTGCACAAGAGCAACCCCGACATTTCGGTCACGGGGGTGGCCTGCCCGATGTGGGTGCCGCTGGTGGAAAACTGCGAGTACGACTCGCCCGGTGCAGACTATTTTGTTCAAAAGCGGCTCGACGAGGTATTCCGCCTCGATCCCGACATCGACACCCTCGTCTTGGCTTGCACTCACTACCCCCTGCTCATGAACAAAATCGTGAAGTATGCGCCCCCCTCCGTGCGCATCATCCCTCAGGGCGATTATGTGGCGGCTTCGTTGCAAGACTACCTCCGCCGCCATCCCGAAATGGACGTCCGCCTCTCTCATCGTGGCAACGTGCGCTTCCTCACCACCGAAGATCCGGAAAAGTTTCTCGAAAATGCCGCCATCTTCATGCCCTCCACCGATATTGAGGTGGAGAAAATAACCCTCTAAATCCCACCCACTATGGCAAAAACGAAAGGCACACGCCTCACCAAAAAAGAAATACGCAACCGCCTGCTGCAGATTTTTGAAGACAGCGAAGGCGCGATGCTCAATGTCAAAGACCTCTTCCGCCGCGTGGGGGCGATGAACCACCCCGCCAAGATGCTCACCCTCGAAACGCTGGGCGACTTGGTGCTGGACGACTACCTCACCACCGACCAAAAAGGCAACTACCGCCATGCCGTGCGCGACGTGCAGGTCATTGAGGGCGTGTTCCGCCGCAAAAAGAACGGCCACAACGTCTTCGTGCCCGACGATGGCGGCAAAGACATCCTCGTCACCGAACGCAACTCCCACCATGCCCTCGATGGCGACCGCGTGCGGGTGACCATGCTCGCTCGCCGCCGTGGACACACCCGTGAAGCCGAAGTGACCGACATCATTCAGCGCGCCAAAGACACCTTCGTGGGGCGTTTGCAGGTGGAGCGCGGCTACGGATTCTTGCTCACCGAGCGTGCCTTGGCCAGCGACATCTTCATTCCGAAAGACCAACTCAAAGGGGCAAAAGACGGCGACAAAGCGGTGGTGAAAATCACTGAATGGCCGGACAACTCCAAAAGTCCCATCGGCAAGGTGGTCGATGTGCTCGGCGCACAGGGCGACAACGACACCGAGATGCACGCCATTCTCGCCGAATACGGACTGCCCTACCGCTATCCGCAGCACGTGGAGCGGGCGGCCGAAAAACTGGAGCCCGGCATCACCCCCGACGAACTGGCGCGACGCGAAGACTTCCGCGAAGTGCCCACCTTCACCATCGACCCCCACGATGCCAAGGACTTCGACGACGCCCTCTCCCTCCGTTCGCTCGGCAAAGGCCGTTGGGAAGTGGGTGTGCACATTGCCGACGTGAGCCACTATGTCACCGAAGGCGGCACCATCGACCGCGAAGCCGTGGAGCGCGCCACGAGCGTTTATCTCGTCGACCGCACCATACCCATGCTCCCCGAACGCCTGTGCAACTTCATCTGCTCCCTCCGTCAGGACGAGGAAAAACTGGCCTACTCCGTCATCTTCGAGATGAACGACAAGGCCGAAATCCTCCACTTCCACGTGGCCAAAACCGTCATTTGCAGCAACCGCCGCTTCACCTATGAAGAGGCGCAAACACTCATCGAACGTAACGGACAGGCCTCGCCCGACGACCTCGCCACCCCCGGCCACCATCCTGCCATCGACGGCAGTCCTCAGCAGCCCAAAGGCGAATGGGCGCACGAAATCCTCACCCTCGACCGCCTCGCCAAACTCCTGCGGGCAAAGCGTTTCAAACGCGGCTCCATCGGTTTCGACCGACCCGAAGTGCGCTTTGAAATCGACGAAAAAGGCCGACCCGTTTCTACCTACCTCAAAATTGCCAAAGACGCCAACAAGCTCGTCGAAGAGTTCATGCTCCTTGCCAACCGCTCCGTGGCCGAAAAGGTGGCGCTCGTGCCCAAAGGCAAGCAGCCGAAGGTGCTGCCCTACCGCATTCACGACGTGCCCGACCCCGAAAAGATGGAGAAACTTCGCGGTTTCGTGGCCAAATTCGGCTACAAAGTGCGCACCGAAGGCACGAAGACCGATGTGTCGAAATCGCTCAACAAGCTCCTCGAGGAAGTGAAGGGCAAGAAGGAGGAAGGCGTGGTCGAACTCGTGGCGCTGCGTGCCATGATGAAGGCGCGCTATTCCGTGCACAACATCGGCCACTACGGCCTCATGTTCCAACACTACACCCACTTCACCTCCCCCATCCGACGCTATCCCGACCTGATGGTGCACCGCCTCCTCGCCCGCTATGCCGAGGGCGGACGCTCCGTGAGTGCTACGAAATATGAAGACCTCTGCGAGCATTGCTCCGAACGCGAACAGATTGCCGCCACTGCCGAGCGCGCCTCCATCAAATACAAGCAAACGGAGTTCATGGGCGAGCGTATCGGGCAGGAGTTCGACGGCGTCATTTCCGGTGTCACGGAGTTTGGCATCTACGTCGAGGACGTCCTCACCAAGTGCGAAGGCATGGTGCCCCTGCGCGACCTTTCGAGCGACTACTACGAGTTTGACGAAGACAACTACCGCCTTGTGGGGCGCCGCACCAAGCGCGTCTACAACCTCGGCGACAAAGTGCGCTTCCGCGTGGAACGTGCCAATCTCGAACGCCGCCAACTCGACTTCTCCCTCATCGAAGATCCCGACGGCCTTCCCGTAGCGCCACCGCAGCCCGCCAAAGGTAGCCCAGGCAAAGGCCGTGGCAAAACCTCCTCGCCGGCCGACTACGGACGCAAAAAGGCCGAAAAGAAAGCGAATAAAAAAGCCGACAAGAAAGCCGCGCGTTCCGCAGGAAAAAAGAAGCGTAAGTAGGTCGCTTCCCGATGAATCTCTTTTGAACTTTCGGTGGGAGGCTTGCCTCTCCCATCTTTTTCTTATCCCTCACCTTTCTTATCCCTCACCATGATGTCCTTTTCTCCCTCTCTTTTCCGATTTTTCAAAACCCTGTTGCTCCCCCTCGTCTTCAGTTTTGCAGCCTGCCGGAGCAACGGACAATCTTCTCACCCTCATTCCTCTTCCTCCATGTCCAACACTACTGCCACCCTCTACCTTGCCGGCGGTTGCTTCTGGGGCACCGAACACTACCTCAAGCAAATCCGCGGCGTCATCAATACCCAAACCGGATATGCCAACGGCAACATCGACCATCCCACCTACGAGCAGGTGTGCACCCGACAAACGGGCTTTGCCGAAGCCGTACGCATCGACTACGATCCCGAACAGCTCCCCCTCACCCTCCTCGTGCAACTCTATTTCCGCAGCATCGATCCCACCGCCCTCAACCGCCAAGGCAACGACATCGGCACGCAATATCGCACCGGCATCTACTACACCGACCCCGCCATACGCCCCATTTTGCAGGCCGAACTCGCCAAACTCGAAGCCCAAATCGGGAAAAAGGTTGTGGTCGAACTCCTCCCGCTGAAAAACTTCTTTGATGCCGAAACCTACCATCAGGACTATCTCGACAAGAACCCCACCGGCTATTGCCACATTCCCCGCTCCCTCTTCGAGTTTGCCAAAACCGCCAACGCCGCCCCGCCCTCGAAAACCTTCGAGCGACCCTCCGATGCCGACCTCAAAACCCGTCTTTCCGACCTCCAATACGCCGTCACCCAGCAGGCCGCCACGGAGCGCCCCTACACCAACGAATATGCCGCGGAGTTTCGCGAGGGCATCTATGTAGACATCACCACCGGCCAACCTCTCTTCCTCTCCACCGACAAGTTTGAGTCGGGCTGCGGATGGCCGGCCTTCTCCAAACCCATCGACCCCCACCTCTTGGCCGAACACCACGACAGCAGCCACGGCATGGAGCGCACCGAGGTGCGTAGTGCCCGCGGCAATGCCCATTTGGGTCACGTCTTCAACGACGGCCCGAAAACCTCCGGCGGACTGCGCTACTGCATCAACAGCGCCTCCCTCCGCTTCGTGCCGAAGGCCGACATGGCGCGCGAAGGTTATGCCGCTTGGCTGCCCTTGCTCGAAAGTCCTGCAAAGGCCGCCCACTGATGCCGTTTCCCCCACCGCTCCCCGCTCCTGAAACCACAGAAGCCCCCAACCTCTTTGCTCAATAAGGGGTTGGGGGCTTCTTGGTCATCGGTGGGCAGGGACGTTGGGCTTCACCGTCCTCCCCTCCGCTCGTTGCGCAGTCTGTCCGAGAGCCGTTCGCCCCAGCGGCGCACATAGACCGTTACGCCCATCACCGAACCGGCATAAATCAGGCATTGTGCAAAAATCCACAACACGCTTTCGTCCACCCGCCCCAACGGAGCGACCCAAAAACCGAGGAGGGCAAACAGCACGCCGAAAGCCAACATCGCCACGTATAATCCGCAAAACGAAATGTTAGGTCACTCGTAAACGAAGTGTTTAATTCTA
>CAUUGL010000005.1:0-100348 GCA_963544845.1 uncultured Alloprevotella sp. | reverse complement strand
GAGTCCTCAAAGGGGGACTCTTTTTTATGTATTGCCGGTATCGCTCTTCGGGGCTACGCGTCCCGGCCGCGAGGCAAACCCACGGTGTTTTTCATAGATTAGAACCTATGAAAAAACGAACGATTTGTTGCACTTCGATTTTGAAAGTACGTTTTCTGCGCGGTGAAAAAGGAAAAATCGGAGGTGAAACGACAATTCTTGCAGAGAAAGTGCGCTATTCTCACCTTTTTCCGTAAATTTGCGCTATCATTTTAATCTTTTTCTCTTTTCTACACCATGGAACAAAAAATGAAGGATATTGCCCTCCAATTTCAAATTTCCGGCAATATCATCGACATTCATCCTTTGGGCAACGGCCTGATCAATACTACCTATGCTGTCGTGACTGAAGGTAGCGGCTGCGACTACGTCATGCAAAACGTCAATGTCGCCGTTTTTCCCGATATGGACCTCCTGATGCGCAACATCGTGGAAGTCACTACCCACATCCGCCGCAAACTCGAAGCCGAGGGTACGCCCGACATCGAGCGCAAGGTACTCACCTTCATTCCTGCCCGGGATGGTAAGTTCTACCACTTCGACGGCGAAAAGTATTGGCGCATCATGAAGCTCATTCCCGACACCATCTCTAAAAGTGAGGTGAGTGTGGAGAATGCCACCATTGTGGGCGAAACCTTTGCCCGCTTCCAATCGATGCTGGCCGACCTCCCCACCGAACTGGGCGAAACCATCAAGGATTTCCACAACATCGAGTTCCGCCTCCGCCAGCTCAAAGAAGCGGTGGCCGACAACAAGGCCGGCCGCGTGGAAGAGCCGGCCGTCAAGACCCTGCTCGACGAGATTTTCAAGCGTGAGGCCGAAATGACGAAGAGCGAGCGCCTCTATCGCGAAGGAAAGCTCCCCAAACGCATCTGCCACTGCGATACGAAGGTCGACAATATCCTCTTCGACCGCGAGGGCCATGTGTTGTGCGTCATCGACCTCGACACGGTTATGCCCTCCTTCATCTTCTCTGACTTCGGCGACTTCCTGCGCTCGGCGGCCAACGCCACCCGCGAGGACGACCCCGAACTGAGCAACGTGGCCTTCCGCTTCGACATCTTCCAAGCCTTCACCGAAGGCTATCTGCGCGGCGGACGCTCCTTCCTGCTGCCCATCGAGATTGAAAACCTGCCCTACGCCACCGCCCTCTTCCCCTACATGCAGGCCGTGCGCTTCCTGGCCGACTATCTCAACGGTGATACCTACTTCAAGGTGCAACACCCCGCCCACAACTTGGAACGCACGCAAAATCAGTTCCGCTTGCTCCAGTGTGTGGAAGCCGCGATGCCGCAGATGCAGGAGTTTATCGCCGCTCAGATGGGCGCATAGCGTATCTGCACTATGGCCCTGCTTTTTTCCTCTTCCTCTTCCTCGGTGCTCTCGCGCTCTACTTCACCGCGCGTAAGAAAGGCACTGATGAGGAGGAATGAGTCCTATCATTTCTTTTTCTTCGATGTTAAACCATGTTGCAGCAATTTGAAGTCAATAACTATCGCGGATTTTCTCAACCTTTGGTGTGGAATTTAGCGCATACCGGGGACTACTCTTTTCATGAGAACCTCATTTGCGATGGCATTGTGAAAAATGGCATTGTGTTTGGACGCAACGGGTCTGGAAAGTCCAACCTCGGCCTCGCTCTCTTTGACATTGTCAATCATATTTCGCAAAGACGAAAACTTCCTTATTATTATGACAATTTCGTCTATGCGGGGGGAGCGGGTAGCGTGGTGGAATTTGCCTATACGTTTCGTTTTGATGGGCAGAAGCTCTATTATGCCTATGCCAAGGGAAAAGATGGCGGTTTGCGGTCAGAGCGCTTGGAGGTGGAGGATGTTTGCATATTTGCCTGGGATTCCGACATTTTCTTCTTGCAGGAGGGCTTTGGCATCAATGTCGACGTGCAGCGCGGCCTTCGGGAGAGTGAAAACAAAGCCTCACTCATCAATTTTCTTTATTCCACAATGCCTCTCCCAGCGGGACACTATCTGATACGGTTGAAGGAGTTTGTCGATAAAATGCTATGGTTTCGGTCGCTGGAAGATCGTGATTTCATAGGCTTTGACGAGACGGGCAGCAATATCGAAGAGTTCATCATTCAACACGATTTGGTGGTAGACTTTGCTCAGTTTCTTGCCGAGGTGAGCGAACAGAATTTCAGTTTCCTCCCTGCTGCCGGAGACGATAAGCGCCTTTATTGTAAAATTGGTGAAGGACGCGTTCTCTTTTCTACGCTTGAGTCGACGGGGACTTCGGCTTTGACTTTGCTCTACTACTGGCTGCAACGCCTTTCGGACGCTTCTTTTGTGTTCATTGACGAATATGATGCGTTCTATCACTTTGCCCTTTCGCGCACTGTGGTTCAACGTCTTTTTAATCAGCCTTGCCAGCTTTTTGTGTCTTCCCATAACACCGCATTGATGAGTCATGAGATTTTGCGACCGGATTGCTGCTTTGTAATCAATGGTTGTGACATCAAAGCTTTCGACCAATGCACTCAAAAGGACTTGCAGTGGGGGCACAATCTGGAGAAACTCTATCGCGGCAACACGTTTGGATTATGATACTCTTTGTGTGTGAAGGGGCAAAAACCGAGCGACTCTTTCTGCAGGCGATAGCATACTTGTTCCCACTCTGTTGTCCCAAGGAGCGTGTGATTTGCTATTTTGGCAGCGACATTTATAGTCTTTACAATACGTTACACGCCGACCCTGACAAGGACTTACTGGCTCTGCTTCAAGAACGGGAACAAGGAAATGAGGACCACGAAATTCATGGACTCTCTCCTGATGATGTGGCGCAGATATATCTCTTCTTCGACTACGATTTCCAAACTTCTCGAGGTACTCTCGAAGATAACAATCGTAAAGTGGAGAAGATGCTCCAATTCTTCGACAACGAGACGGAGCATGGCAAACTTTTCATAAGCTACCCTATGGTTGAAGCATTGCTTTGCGCACGCACAGCCCACGATGAGGAGTTCCAATCTCTGATTGTGGCGCGTGAAGATTGTGTCGGCAATCAATTTAAGGCGTTTGCCAATGCCCTCTTGCCCAAGTCCAAACTCCTTCTTCCTAATGGCGCACAACGTACTCTATCGTCCAAGCAAACACAAACACTCCGCACAATGTGGAGCGAGGTGCAAATCGCACATCTGACCAAAGCACACTATCTCTGCTCCTCCTGCGACACCCTGCCCACAAGTCCTGAAGACGTTGCCCCATTCAAACTGTGGCAGGCACAGTGCACAAAATACGTGCAACGGCCTTTGCCCGTTGTGGCTGTGGTGAGTGCTTTTCCGCTCTTCCTTTACGACTATTTTGGCAAGCCATTGGCTTCCCTCTCTCTATACATAACATAACAACTTCATAACCATGGCACAAGCCCCCGAATTTAAGTACGCCCCGATGTTTCAGTTGGGCGAAGACACCACGGAGTATTACCTCCTCACCAAAGACCACGTCAGCGTGAGCGAGTTTGAAGGCAAGCCCATCCTCAAGGTGGAGCGCGAAGGCATCACCCGAATGATCAACCAAGCCTTCCGCGATGTATCCTTCCTCCTCCGCCGCGAGCACAACGAGCAAGTGGCCAAAATTCTCACCGATCCCGAAGCCTCCGACAACGACAAGTATGTGGCGCTCACCTTCCTGCGCAACGCGGAAGTGTCGGCCAAAGGTCAGCTCCCCATCTGCCAAGACACCGGCACGGCCATCGTCCACGGCGAAAAGGGTCAGCAGGTGTGGACGGGCTTTGAAGACGAAGAGGCCATTGCCCTCGGTGTTTACAAAACCTACACCGAGGAAAACCTCCGCTACTCGCAGAATGCCCCTCTCAACATGTATGACGAGGTGAACACGCGCAGCAACCTGCCCGCTCAAATCGACATCGAAGCCACCCACGGCGACGAATACCGCTTCCTCTGTGTGACCAAAGGCGGCGGTTCGGCCAACAAAACCTACCTCTATCAAGAGACGAAGGCCATTCTCAACCCCGGTACGCTCGTGCCTTTCCTCGTGGGCAAGATGAAGACGCTCGGCACTGCCGCTTGTCCGCCTTATCACATTGCCATCGTCATCGGCGGTACGAGTGCCGAAAAAAATCTGCTCACCGTCAAACTGGCTTCTACGCACTACTACGATGCGCTGCCCACCACGGGCGACGAGACCGGACGTGCTTTCCGCGACATTGAGTTGGAGAAAGAACTCTTGGCCGAAGCGCACAAAATCGGTTTGGGTGCACAATTCGGCGGTAAATACTTTGCCCACGACATCCGCGTGGTGCGCCTGCCCCGCCACGGTGCGAGCTGCCCCGTAGGCTTGGGCGTGAGTTGTTCGGCCGACCGCAACATCAAGTGCAAAATCAACAAGGACGGCATTTGGATTGAGAAGATGGACGACAATCCCGGCAGCCTCATTCCCGAAGCCCTCCGTCAGGCCGGCGAAGGAGGTGCCGTGCGCATCGACCTCAACCGTCCCATGTCTGAAATTCTGGCTCAGCTCGACCAATATCCCGTATCGACGCGTCTGTCGCTCAACGGCACCATCATCGTGGGACGCGACATTGCCCACGCTAAAATCAAGGAACGTCTCGACCGCGGCGAAGCGATGCCCGAATATCTCAAAAACCACCCCATCTACTATGCCGGACCTGCCAAGACACCCGAAGGCATGGCCTGCGGTTCGATGGGTCCCACCACGGCAGGACGCATGGACTCTTATGTCGACCTGTTCCAAAGCCACGGCGGTTCGATGGTGATGCTCGCCAAGGGCAACCGCTCGCAGCAAGTCACCGATGCCTGCAAGGCACACGGCGGTTTCTACCTCGGTTCGATTGGAGGCCCCGCCGCCATTCTTGCGCAAAACAATATCAAGAGCATCGAATGTGTCGAATATCCCGAACTCGGTATGGAGGCGATTTGGAAAATCGAAGTAGAAGACTTCCCCGCTTTCATCTTGGTGGACAACAAAGGCAATGACTTCTTCACGCAAATCAAACCCACCTGCGCTATGAAGTAAGTTGGGCGCTGCTCCGCTGAAAACACGCAAACAGCCGCACATCTCTCTCGTGGAGGTGTGCGGCTGTTTGGGTTGAGGGAAGTCTTCTTCAAAAGACGGAGCGGAAAAGGGCGCTGCCTCATGCGGTCAAATCAGCGTTTGGAAAGCAGGTGCCACCCTTCGCGCACCCAAAGGACGAGGGAGGAGGCCAGGATGATGAAGAGCCAATCGTCGAGACGGAGGCTCGTCACGTTGAAGAACTGCCGAAGTCCGGGAAGTTCGACCATCGCCACCTGCCCTACGAGAATGATGAGGCTCATCGTGAGCAGTCCGCGACAACCCTTGAAGTGGAGCGCGCTGCGGCCTGTGGCAAAGGCGCGGGCATTGAAGAGATAGAAGAAGTGCGTCATCACGAAGATGGTGAAGAGGAGTGTGAGTTCGTAGGGTGTGACGTGCCCTTTTTCGCCAAGGCGGAGGGAGAAAAGATCGGTGAGCTGCTGAATGTCGGCGTGCTGGAAGATGTAGAGGAGCACGAGCAACAGCACGAAGAAAAAGCCACCCACACCCACGATGTTGATCATCATTTCCCGATTGAGGATAAAGGCTTTTCGGTCGCGCGGTGGGTCGTGCATCACGCGGGTCGAGGGAGGCAGGGAAGCCAAGGCCATTGCGGCAAACGTGTCCATGATGAGATTGATCCAAAGCATCTGAGTGACCGATAAGGGCGATTCCGTGCCCATAAACGCTCCGCAAAGCACGAGGAAGCAGGCTGTGACATTGACCGTGAGCTGGAAGAGCAGGAAGCGCTGTATGTTTTGATAGAGCGACCGTCCCCACATCACCGCACGGCCGATGGAGGCAAAAGAGTTGTCGATGATGGTGATGTCTGATGCCTCTTTGGCCACCGAGGTGCCGTCGCCCATCGACAGACCGACGTGGGCAGCGTTGAGAGCGGGCGCATCGTTCGTGCCGTCGCCCGTCACCGCCACCACCTCGCCGCGCTTTTGAAGGGCTTCGACGAGGCGCTTTTTGTCCATTGGACGGGCACGCGCAATAATTTTGATTTCCGCCACGCGCTCCAAAAGTTCGATTTCGCTGAGGGCTTCAAATTCCGGCCCCGTGATGATGGCATTGGCCGGCATCTCCTGCTGCCAAAGCCCGATTTGCCGCCCGATTTCGCAGGCCGTTCCCGGGGTGTCTCCGGTCACAATCTTGATGTTAATGCCCGCGGCAAAGCATTCTGCCACGGCCTCGGGCACGTCCCACCGCACGGGGTCGGCAATGGCGGCAACACCGACAAAGCGGAGGTGGCGCACCGCAACACATCCGTCGACGATGCCGGCTTCGTCGGCTGCCAGTTCCGCGCAGGCAAAGCCGAGGGTGCGCATCGCCCGACTCTGATAGTGGAGCAGCCGCGTTTCGAGGTCGGTCGGCGTCACATCGGCCGTGGAGCAGAGGGCATACACAATCTCCGGCGCCCCTTTGACGTAGAGCAGGCGTCGTCCGTCGGCTGCTGCCGATTCGACCACCGTGGCCATGTATTTCCGTTCGGTGGAAAACGGCAGTTCTTCGACCACCGTGACCGCCTCACGCAGCGTCCGATAGTCCACCCCCTCGTCGTTGAGCCAAAGGAGGAGGGCACCCTCCGTGGGATTGCCCAGCACCTGCGGGCGCGAGGCATCGGAGAAGTCGAGTGCTGCGGTGGCATTGACCGCCAGACTCTCGTGGAAAACCCGCTGGTCGAGGTCGTCAGCATAAAGGTGGATTTCGTCGATGCGCATCTGATTTTGCGTGAGCGTTCCGGTCTTGTCGGTGCAAATGACGGTGGTCGCCCCCATCGTTTCGCAGGCGTGCATACGGCGTACGAGGTTGTTGGTGCGCAGCATGCGGCGCATCGAATAGGCGAGGCTCAGCGTTACCGCCATGGGCAGGCCTTCGGGCACTGCCACGACCACGAGGGTGACGGCAATCATAAGCGTGTTGAGCGTGTAGGCAATGAGCACCGCGATGTCTTCGCCGGTGTGGAGGGCGGAGTGGAGCAGGAGGGTCAGGCCGAGCAGCACGACAAAATAGGCCGTGATGGTGGGCAGGATGCTCCGCCACGTCCAGCGGGCAAAGCGGGTGATGACGAGCCAAAAGAAGAGTGCCGTGGGCAGGGCGAGCGTCCAAGCGATGGGCGCACCTTGAAAAAAGGCTAACAAGCGCCCGACGATGATGAAGGCGGCAAATCCATAGCTGAGTTTGGTGATGAGCCGTGCCAGGCCGCCGAGCTGTTCGTTGAGGGGAGTGGTCACGCTGTCGTCGATTTGCGCAGCCTCGTAGACCTTACCCTGCTCCGTGGCATCGCCCACCGCGAGCACGCGCATGATTCCGTGTCCCTCCATCACCTTTGTCCCTTTCAGCACATGGTGGGTGGGGTAGGTGGCATGGGGGTCGAAATCGGCCGGTTCGGTGCTTTTGGCACACATCGGTTCGCCCGTGAGCGACGATTCGTCCACGTTCAGATGCACCGCCTCCAACAGTTCGCCGTCCGCCGCCACCTCCTCGCCGGTGTTGAGCACCACGATGTCGCCCACCACCACTTCGCAGCGGGGCACGAGGGTCACGTTACCCGCGCGCACCACCTCGACCGGTTCGTCGTCGGCCGCTTGGTTGAGCAGGGTAAATTCCTTTTCCGCCGTGCGTTCAAAGTAGAACGCCAGCCCTGTGGCGAGGAATATGGCCACAAAGATGCCCACCGGTTCAAAAAACACCTCGCCGCCCTTCTCCAAACCGAAACGCTCGTAGACGGCGATGCCCACCGACAGCAAACCGGCGATGAGGAGAATCACGATGAGCGGGTCGGTGAATTTGGCGAGATATTGACGCCACAAAGGCTCTTTTTCGGGCGGGGTCAGGAGGTTAGCGCCGTGTTGTCGGCGGCTGTCGATGACCTCATCGGGGGTGAGGCCGTGGTAGTGGTGGGTTTTGGGCATAGGATGATAAAAAAATGAGCCTTTCCGGAAGGCGTCGGGGGAGAGGGTGATGAAAATTCCCGAGGGATGAAGACTGTTTTCCAACGGCCGACCGACACATGGCGTTGTCGAAGTCGACTGACGTTGCTGCCCTCACCTGCCTGCTATCGAGCGGCTGAGGCGTCGGGCATCGGGCGTTTTTCAGCTGCAAAGGTACGACATTTGCGGCATTCTGCCCAGATTTCACCTCCACATCCTGCACCGCTGTCGCAGAAACCGCTGCCCCGAAATCGGCAGAAGGCGCTTAAACGGCACAGAGAGTCAGGGCTTTCTGTGTTAATGTTTCTAATTCTTTCGGTGATTACGATGATAATGCTTAATTTTGCTTCGTTGTTGAGGCGGTTGTTCCGCCCCTCTGCCGCCTTTTCCCTTTTATAAAAGGGCGGGCTTGATTAAGGGATTGGCAGGTAGTGCCCCAAACCAAGGGCAACGCCGACCTGACGAATTTCCATGACGACTTGCTCAATTTTCGGTGGGAGGTAGAGAACCCACCTTTATCACTTATCTTATTTTATCGGCAGCTTGCTGCTTTTGCTCATGAAGAAAATCATTACTGCACTTCTCCTGCTCTTAGCCGTGACCACAACCGCTCGGGCACAGTTCAAACAAGGCACTTACTATGTCGGTGCTTCCCTCACGGGCTTGAACCTCAGTTACAGTAAAAATACGGATTTCCAACTCGGTCTCAATGCCGATGGCGGATATTTCATTGTCGACAAACTGATGCTGCGGGGCAATCTCGGCATCGAAAGTCATCCCGGCGATGCGAAGCGCTTCACCATCGGTAGCGGCGCACGCTATTATTTCTTGGAAAACGGCGTTTCCCTCGGTGCAGGACTTGAATTTGCACACCTTTCTCCTGGCATCGACAATGTGCGCGTGCCTTTTGAAGTGGGCTACAC
Organism: uncultured Alloprevotella sp.; assembly: GCA_963544845.1. Lineage (GTDB taxonomy): Bacteria > Bacteroidota > Bacteroidia > Bacteroidales > Bacteroidaceae > Alloprevotella. The sequence continues at coordinate 91,399 of CAUUGL010000005.1, read as the reverse complement.
CTACTATCTCAACCGCTACCTCGCCATCGAACCGGCGGCCTACTACCGCATGTCGCTCAACAATTTCACCGAGGGCAGCGAAGTCGGGGTGCGTGTGGGGTTGGGCTTTTATTTCTAAGCACCTCGTGCCCTCTCTCCCTCCTCTTTCATCACCTCCATCATCCCACCCGTATGCAGATTGCTGAATTGGGCGAATTTGCCCTGATTGACCGCCTGAACGAAGGCATCAAGCCCGTCAACGCGGCCACCCTCACCACCGCTGGCGACGATTGTGCCGTTATGACCTATCCTGACACGCGCGTATTGGTTACGACCGACCTCCTGCTCGAAGGTATCCACTTCGACCTCGTCTACACGCCCCTCCGCCACCTCGGCTACAAAGCGGCGATGGCGAGTATGAGCAATGTCTATGCCATGAACGGCACCCCGCGTCAGTTGCTGGTAGGGCTGGGCGTCTCGAACCGCTTTCAGGTGGAAGACCTCGACGAACTCTATGCCGGACTGCGGATGGCCTGCGAGCGCCACAATGTTGATCTCGTGGGCGGCGACACGAGTGCTTCGCTCACGGGACTCACCCTCTCCCTCACCACCATCGGCGATGCTCCCGAAGCCGACATCGTGGGGCGCGATGGGGCGCACGACACCGACTTGGTTTGCGTGTCGGGCAATCTGGGTGCCGCCTATATGGGGCTGCAACTGATGGAGCGCGAAAAGGCCGTCTACCTCTCGCAAATCGATGCCGCAAAGACCGAGGCCGCCCGCCGTGCCATCGACTTCCAACCCGATTTTTCAGGACGCGAATATCTTCTCGAACGTCTCCTCAAACCTGAAGCCCGCCGCGACATTCTCGAAGCCCTGCACCAAGCCGGTATCCGCCCCACGGCCATGATGGACGTGAGCGATGGGCTGGCGAGCGAACTGCTTCACATCTGCCGAAAAAGCGGTGTGGGTTGCCGCATTTTTGAAGAGCGCATCCCCATCGATTACCAAACGGCGGTGGCGGCCGAAGGCTTCAACATGAACCTCACCACCTGCGCCCTCAACGGTGGTGCCGACTACGAACTGCTCTTCACCGTGCCCCTCACCGACCACGACCGCGTGGAAGCGCTCGACGACGTGCGCATCATCGGGCACATCACCCGAGCCGAACTGGGAGCGCAGCTCGTCACCCGCGACGGCAACGAATTTGCCCTCCAAGCCCAAGGCTGGACACCGCAGGCTGCCGAAAATCCATCGTAAAGGACGGTCGGCTGTCGGCATAGGAGGTGGGAAAATCTACCTCAGACTTAAAAAAATCTATCTCAGACGTAGGCATAACTACCTCTGAGATAGATTTTTTTTGTGTAAGGTGGTCTGAAATGGGGGAGCTGCCCCGATGGTGCCGGCTGCCGTGGCTTCCATGCGCAATCTCCGCCATCTCGATGAAACGAAAGGTAAAGATGACGCTTTTCGCTCCTTTTTTGAAAAAGGAGGAGGTAAATCTTAAAAAAGTGGGTTTTTACTTGTTTTTTGTAGGTTTATTTAAAGAATATCACAAAAAGTTTCGTAATTTTGTAGCAGTTATTTTAGAGTCGACATCGACAAGAGGTCGCTCGCTTTTATCAACCCAAAAACTTCTTCAAAGGTTATGAGAAAACAATTCTTGCTTTCCGTAATTTTGGTAGTGCTTTCCATCGCGTTTGGCATGAAGGCCGTGGCACAGGCCACCGTCAGCGGCACCGTGGTGGACGTAGAAACCAACACCCCCATCGTTGGTGCTACCGTAGTGCTCCAAGGAACCAACGCCAATGCCCTTACTGACGACAAAGGCTGGTTCACCATCAAGACGACAAAGGCCAAACAAAGCCTGCAGTTCTCCTGCATCGGTTATGAACGCCTCGTGCTGCCCGTCAACAAAACGGGAGAGTATGACCTTGGTCTTGTACCCCTCGCTTCGAGCAGTGTGGCGCTCAAAGACGCTGTCGTGACTACACGCGCCATTGCTCGCAAAACTCCCGTGGCGCTCACCACCCTCGGTTCGGTGATGATCGAAGAGAAAATCGGTACGGCCGACTTTCCCAAAGTGCTCGAAGCCACTCCTGGTGTCTACGTGACGCGCGGCGGTGGCGGCTATGGCGACTCTAAAATCAACCTTCGCGGTTTTAAGAGCGAAAACATCGCTGTCCTGGTCAATGGCGTTTCGATGAACGACATGGAATGGGGCGGCGTTTATTGGTCAAACTGGGCAGGCCTCTCCGATGTGGCTTCCAGCATTCAGACACAGCGCGGTCTGGGTGCGGCCAAGGTGTCTACTCCCTCTGTGGGTGGTTCTATTAACGTCGTGACCAAGACCACCGATGCGAAAAAGGGCGGTTTCTTCTCTTACGGCATCGGCAACGACGGCTACAACAAAGCCCTGTTCAGTGTTTCGACGGGTCGCACCGCCGATGGTTGGGCGCTCACCCTCTTGGGCGGCCGCACTTGGGGTGAAGGCTACATTCAAGGCACGGAGTTTGAAGGTTGGAACTATTTCGCCTCTCTCTCCAAGCAGCTCGGCGACCACATCATCTCTTTCACCGCCTTTGGTGCTCCGCAATGGCACAACAAGCGCTCGAACTATGATGGTTTGACGCTGCAAGGCTGGCAGGAAGTGGGCAAATACATGCGTCCCGGCGAACAATACCGCTACAATCCTACCTACGGTTTCGACAAGAACGGCCAGCGCCGCACTTCCTCGAAGAACATGTACCACAAGCCCCAGTTGCAACTCCAGCACATCTGGCAAATCAACTCGACCTCCTCGCTCAACACCGTGCTCTACGCCTCCATCGGTAACGGTTGGGGAACGTCCGGACAAGGCACTGCCCCTTATTCCTCTTCATGGTACGGCGCCAACAACGGCGTGCTCAACATGCAGTTCCGCAAGCCCGACGGCACCTTTGCCTACGACGAAATTCAAGAGTTGAACGAAAAGTCCGAAAGCGGTTCGCAGATGGTGATGACGCTTTCCAAGAACCTTCACCAATGGTACGGACTCGTTTCGACCTACACGAAGGAAGTGAACAACCACCTCAACCTCTACGGCGGTCTTGACCTGCGCTACTACATCGGTACGCACACCAACGAAATCTCCGACCTCTACAACGGTGCCTACTACATCGACCGTTTCCGTAAAAACGTGAAGCCCGAAAACTTTGCCGGTGCCGGTACGAGCGACTTCATCAACAAAAAGCTCACCGTGGGCGATGTGGTGTATCGCGACTATGACGGCTACGTGACGCAAGGCGGTGTGTTCGGCCAGGCAGAGTACGACTGGAACAATCTCACGGCCTTCATCTCCGGAAGCACCAACCTCACTTCGCAGTGGCGTGTAGACCGCTTCTACTACGACAAAGACCACCAAAAGAGCGAAAAAGTGAATAAGCTCGGCGGTACCATCAAGGGCGGTGTGAACTACAAGTTCCCCAGCATCGACCGTTTCGGTGGCCAGCACAACGTGTTTGTCAACCTCGGTTACATCTCTCGTGCACCCTTCTTCTCGGGCGGTGCTTTCCTCTCTTCGACCGTGTCCAACCAAGTGAACCCCGATGCGGTGAATGAGAAAATCTTCTCCACCGAAATGGGCTACACCTACCACACGGCAGCGTTCAACTTCAACCTCAACCTCTACCGCACTGCCTGGAACGACAAGACCATGGCTAAGAGCATTGAAATGACCGATGAACACGGCAATCCCGACCGCGCCATGATCAACATGCAGGGCGTGAACTCCGTGCACAGCGGTATCGAAGCCGAACTCGACTACAAGCCCTACAAGTGGGTGGCCGTACGCGGTATGCTCTCTTTGGGCGACTGGAAGTGGACGAACAACCCCATCGGTTATTTCTACAACTCCGGCGGTCAGCCTCTCACTAAGGACAAGAAGGTGGCTTCGGGCATCCAAGCCCCCGACCACGCTACCATGACCATCAACCAAAAGAACGTGAAAGAAGGCGGCTCGGCTCAGTTTACCACCAGCCTCGGCCTCACGCTCTATCCTATGGACGGTGTGCGCATCGGTCTTGACTGGAAGCACTTCGGCAGCTACTATGCCGACTACACCGTTTCGGCCAACGACATCAGTTTGGGCGGCGAAAAGACTTTCATGACGCCTTGGAAACTCCCTGCCTACAACCTCTTCGATTTGAGCGCAGGCTACACCTTCAACATGGGCGGCCATCGCACCACGCTTTCGGGTAACATCGAAAACCTCTTTAACCAAGTGTATATTGATGAAGCCATGGACGGCGGCACCCACGACTGGCGCTCTGCCTACCGCGTATTCTACGGCTTTGGTCGTCAGATGTCGATCAAAATCAAGGTTAACTTCTAATTTTTACGACCATGAAGAAAATCGTATATGCCCTGCTCTGCGCAGGCCTCCTCACCGCTTGTTCGGACTACAACGACAACTTCGATGGCCTCAAAGAAGGCCCTCAGCCTGTCGATGTGAAAAAGTTTGACTACACCCTCAAGGCCGACGACTACAAAGCCATCGCCGATAACGCCGCCAACAAAGCGCTCGCCAAAGCTGTGGGCAAAGACAAGGAACTGGCTGCGTTGGCCAAGACGGGTAAGTTCACCGAACGCATCACCGCGAGCGAATATCTCCCCGCTTTCCTCGCTGCCAAGTGGTTCACGGCCGATAACTCTTCGGCCATCCGCGTGACTTACGAACAGAAAGTAACCACCGGTGCTGATGCTTTCGTGGCTGATTTCGAGCAACTCGAAAACAAAACCGTCAATCCCGCTGTCATCCAAGGTTGGACGATAACCACCACGACCGGTGCTCATAACTGGGAAAGCCGTTTCCGCAATAATAACAAGTATTTGCAGATTTCGGCCTACGAAAAGGATCCCACAAAGCAGGTGGGCGCAGCACAAGCCTACGCTATCACTCCTGCCATTGCGGTTGAAGAAGGTATGCACCTCACCTTTGATGCCCTCTATGGCAAATACAAAGATGAAGGCGGCCGTCTGAGCCTCTTCCTTCTCGAAGGCGAAACCGACTTCGCCGGAAAGAACGTGACCGCCCTCGCTTGGAAAAATCTCACCAGCAGCGTGAAGATTGAAAAGCCGGCAGAAACTTATGGCACTTTCAAGCGTGCAGCCGATGTCGATTTGAGCAAATACAAGGGTAAAAAGGTACACATCGCCTTCCGCTATGATGGTAACGACCAGACCAACGCCACCACCACTTTGCAGTTAGATAATGTTGTGGTAGGCAACAAGGTTTCGACCGAAGGCACGGCTACCGACCAGTTTGTATTGACCAGTGGCAAGTGGACGTATGACCCCTCTTCCACCATCTTGCTCTATCCCACGAAGAACGCCACCACCGTGGCTTACTTCCAAGCCGGTGTAGACTGGGTGAAGGAAAATATCGATGCCAAGTTGGGTGTTGAAGCCGGCAAGGGCTATGTGACGGGCTACGGCAATAATGAGTATTATTCCGGTCTTTCGGCACACTACGGCAACGTAGACATCCGCGCCGGAAAAGCCCGCGAGCAATATGCCAAGCCTTTTGAAGGTATGGACGACGCTGCCGTTTCCGCCCTCCTCGAAAAGCACCTGGAAGAAACCTTAGCCGGTGCACTCGCCAAACTGCATCCCGATGCAGTTCCCGTAGCGGGTATCGACGTCATCTACACCCTGCGCTTCGGTGTGTACACCGGCACTTCGCTCGCCGCCGATCAGCTCACCCACGAAATCAAATTCAAAGTCGTGGCCAAGGGTAAGTTTGAGTATGTCGAAAACAGCTATCGCAAACTCTAAACCCTGCATAAAAACTTCGCGCCGCTCACATCGTCAAGATGTGGGCGGCGCGTTGCGTTGTGGGGTAGGGGCCGGTAGGAGTGGAGAGCCGCACGGCGGCCGGAGGCTACACTTTGCGGTAGCACTCCTCGAAAGGCAGGCGCTGGCGGGCACCCCAAACGCCGGAGGGCAGGCGCTTACCGCAGGTGATAATCATGTTCACCTCAGCCCCGCGAGGCAGCCCCAATAGGCGCGCCACGCGATGGCTGTCGTAGCCTTCGAGCGGGCAGGTGTCGTAGCCGGCTTCGGCCATGGCCAGTAAGAATGTCTGTACCACCAAAGCGCAACTTTTGTGGACGGAAACGTGCATCGATCCCTCGGTGGTCTCCTGCATGATGGGGCGGAAGCAACCGATGAGGAGCGAAAGCCCTTTGCGCAGGAGTCCCAACAGCCCGAAGCAACGGGTGTAGAGGAAGGGGACGAGTTTCGTATAATAAATCGTTTGACGGCGGATGCGTCCTTCTTGGCGGTCGGCCGGCGAAGAGCGGCGGATTTCGGCCACTGCCTGTTCGAGAACGCGGCGGGTGTGGTCGCGGTGCTTATCTCTGCGGGCTACGAACACTACCATTTGCTGCGCGGTGCGTGCCGTCTGTTGGTCGAAGCAGGCATGGGCAAGGCCTTGCAGCACTTCGGGGTCGGTCACATGCACCGCCTCCCAAAGTTGGAGGTTGGAAGAGGTGGGAGCGAGGGCGGCTTGCTCGATGCACCGGCGCACCACATTTTCATCAATCGGTTGGGCAGGGTCGAAATGGCGCACCGCACGGCGGTGATCCAGTAGGTCTTGTAAAGTCATAGGGTGGGGAAGTGAATGTATAGTGTAGTAAATGGGGAGTAAGAATACCTACTTAAGCATTTTTTCGACGGCGAGGCACATACTTCGCTTGAATGGATTGAGGAGCATAGGAGGTGCGAAGTAATTGATCACCTGATAAAATTTCGACATTCCAATCGAGGTCGTAATAGAATTGTGCAACATCGGCAATTGAGGCATCACCCATGGAATGTTGCTTGTCGATTTCTTTCCACCAGGTTTCGATGAGCTTACAGAGGTTCTGAGATTCCCACAACTCAAGTTGTTCGACAAATGATGTCCAGGGACTATCTCCTTTGGTCGCCTTGAGTACAAATTCGCAAAATCCTTCGGCAGTTTGACGTCGTAAATTTCCATCCTTAATATGAGTGATGTGATTGCCGGTTTCTATGAGTGTCGCAATGGGCAATATCAAATAAGCACCCTGCTCAATTTCCTCGTCTATCTTCTCCTTAACGCGTTTGTAGTCCCACTGGTCTTCTTGTGGACCACATACCTCCATTCCCGGCACTTTCAGCCAGACACATAGTATGGAGGTATCGATGACCAAAATTCTATGCTTCATCTTTCGTGGAGTTTATCTTCAAACATCATTCGACCAATACTACCCGAAGCCATAAGGCGAGGCAGGTCCTTCAAATCTTCTAACAATTTTACTTGGCTTGCGCCAGTATCGGGTGAGCGTTCCACGTAACTGATGAAAGGGAGCATCTCACGGCCTAAAGTGTCTATAAGTTGAGGATTATGGGTGGTGCACAATATATCAATATTTTTCCGTGCCCCCAGTTCACGCAGCATCTCTACCAATTCTTTGGCGCGAGAAGGATGCAGTCCGTTGTCCACTTCTTCAATTACCAGTAAACTTCCTGCTTTGCCTACCAACAGTGCCAAAGCGATGGCCGTAAATCGCAAAGTTCCATCTGACATAGATCGTGCATCAACTGTTTGTGTCTGCGATGTCAACCATTCTTCTTCACAATAGAGCATAGCATCAGTGCCGAGCACTCCTACTCTCTCTGCCCAGATGCGTTGCAAATCCTTTTCGGGTAGGTGACGGACGTATTCACTTAAACACTGTTCTACTTCTTTTTTCTCGTCCTCGGGCAAAGCGGCTAAGACCCCTGCGATATTAGAAGCATTGGAAGCTAAATCTGTTGCCAATGCTGAGAAACTCCTCATCTTATAAGGCAAGGGGTCAAGAATAAAGATGTTTTTGAGATGTTCTGCCAAGACAATGGCATCACGCTTTACAAATTTATTGGTGTTGAGACTGTTGATTTGCGATAAAATGGTTCTTGCACTCTGAACTTCCAAATGTTTATATTGGACTTTATTTTCCACGTAAAACTGCACTGTTCGAGATGAAGTATCCGTAGACCCTTCGTCAACTTTGGTGGCAAAAAGAGTAAGCTCCTCATCTTCTTCACGATGAATCAGGATTTCGTCGATAATTTCTAAAGTTGAGGCATTTTTTCTACAACTCAGGGTGTAATGCAGCTCATAATCTCTGTTTTCCACTTCCACCTTTAGGGTAAAAGCTTTTTCTCCATTTCTAATCATCCCTTCTGTTCCACCTCGGATATTATGTCCGATGTCAGAAATGACAACACCGTCGGCAGCTTGTTTGAGAAAAAACAACGCATCCAACATATTGGACTTCCCACTGGCATTAGTACCGATAATAAAAGTCAATGGGTCAATGTAAAGTTCGGAAAATATGAAACTTTTCCAGTTGTGAAGTTCTATCTTCTTTATCATAATGGTCAAAATAACAAGCGTACTTTTATTTCCCCGTCAGAATTTTGCGGATGTCGTTGAGTTTGTTGAGCGCTTCGACGGGCGTGAGGTTGTTGATGTCGAGGTGGAGAATTTCGTCACGGATGGCGGCCAACACCGGATCGTCCAGCTGGAAGAAAGAGAGTTGTGGTGCGCTCTCGTTGGGGGCAGACACCTGCTCCGTGCGCACCGAGGCCGCGGCGACAGTGCCCGAAGCCGTCGCCCCGTTGTCGGCGTTGTTGGCTTCGAGTTGGGCAAGGATGATTTCGGCGCGTTTCACGATGGACGTGGGCATACCGGCCAGCCGCGCCACGTGGATACCGAAGGAATGTTCCGACCCACCGCGGGCAAATTTGCGCAGGAACACCACACGGTGATCGACCTCACGCACCGACACGTTGTAGTTTTTGATGCGTGGAAATCGGCGTTCCATCTCGTTGAGTTCGTGGTAGTGGGTGGCAAAGAGGGTGCGGGCGTTGGCGCGCGGTGTTTGGTGGAGGTGTTCCACGATGCTCCAAGCAATGGAGATGCCGTCGTAGGTCGAGGTGCCGCGCCCCAGTTCGTCAAACAGCACCAGGCTGCGCTCGCTGAGGTTGTTCATAATGTTGGCGGCTTCGGCCATTTCGACCATAAAGGTACTTTCGCCGGCAGAGATGTTGTCCGATGCCCCCACGCGGGTGAAGATTTTATCGACCACCCCGATGCGCGCACTGTCGGCCGGAACGAAAGCACCGACCTGCGCCAATAGCGTGATGAGGGCGGTTTGGCGGAGCAAGGCACTCTTACCCGCCATGTTCGGGCCGGTCACGATGATGATTTGCTGACCGTCGGCTTCGAGCAGCACATCATTGGGCACATACTCCTCGCCGGCCGGCATGAGCGTTTCGATGACCGGATGGCGTCCGGCACGGATGTCGAGCGTGAGGCTGTCGTCCACCACGGGGCGCACATACCGCCGCTCTTCGGCCAGTGTGGCAAAGGCGTGGTAGCAGTCGAGGTCGGAGAGCGCCTGCGCGTTGCGTTGCAACTCACTGATGCACTGTGCCGCCGCCTGCACGAGGGCGCCATAGATGCGGGTTTCGAGCACGATGATGCGGTCTTCCGCGCCGAGGATTTTCTCTTCGTATTCTTTGAGTTCCTGCGTGATGTAGCGCTCTGCACTGACGAGCGTCTGCTTGCGAATCCACTCTTCCGGCACAAACTCCTTGTAGGTGTTGCGCACCTCCATATAGTAGCCGAACACGTTGTTGAAACCGATTTTCAGACTTTGGATGCCGGTGCGTTGGATTTCGCGCTCCTGCATGCGGAGCAGGTAGTCCTTGCCGGTGCTTTGGATGTCCCGCAGTTCGTCGAGCTGCGCATCCACCCCATGCCCGATGACCCCGCCTTTGGCCACCAGCAGCGGCGGATCGCTGCTGAGTTCGCGCTCAATGCGGGTGCGCAGTTCGGTGCAGGGGTTGAGTTGCTCACCGATGGCGCGGATGCTCTCCTGCGGGGCAGCCATACAGACGTTTTTGAGAATGACCACCGTTTCCAGTGCCAGCCGCAACTGCTGCATTTCGCGTGGGTTGATGCGTCCCGTAGCCACTTTTGAGACGATGCGCTCCAAGTCGCCCACCTTCGAGAGTTCAAGGTGACAGAGTTCGCGGAAGTCCGGTGCGCGGAAAAAGTGCTCCACGCTGTCCTGCCGCTCCACGATGTCGGCCACGGAGCGGAGGGGGAAGAGAAGCCAGCGCCGTAGTTGGCGCGCGCCCATGGGTGTGAGGGTGCGGTCGACCACGGAGAGGAGCGACTGTCCGTCGGCGTGGTTGGTGCCGATGAGTTCGAGGTTGCGGATGGTGAACTTGTCGAGGCGCACAAACCGCTCCTCTTCGATGCGGCGCAGGGTGGTGATGTGCTCGACGTGGTGGTGTTGCGTGAGTTCGAGGTAGGTGAGCACGGCACCGGCGGCGGTGACAGCCGTGTGGAGGTGGTCGACGCCGAATCCTTTGAGGTTTTTCACGCCAAAGTGTTTCAACACGCGGGAGCGTGCCGAGGTGTCGGCAAATGCCCAGTCTTCGAGTTCAAACACGAAGTAGCGCGACCCGAAGAGGTTGGTGAATTTGCCTTTTAATCCCTGCTCCACCAGCACTTCCTTGGGCGAAAATCCCGCAAGGAGTTTGTCGATATACTCCACATCGCCCTCGGCCACGAGATATTCGCCCGTGGAAATGTCGAGCAGCGAAAGCCCTACCGTGGCGGCACCAAAATGGAGGGCGGCCAAGAAGTTGTTTTCCCGACTGTTGAGCACGTTGTCGGCCAGTGCCACACCCGGAGTGACCAGTTCGGTGATACCGCGCTTCACCAGTTTCTTGGTGAGTTTCGGGTCTTCCAACTGGTCGCAGATGGCCACGCGGTGACCGGCGCGAACGAGGCGCGGGAGATAGGTGTCGAGGGCGTGGTAGGGAAATCCGGCCATCTCCGTTGCTCCCGATGCGCCCTTTTGGTTGCGCTTGGTGAGGGTGATGCCCAGCACCTGCGAGGCCAGAACGGCATCTTGGCAGTAGGTCTCGTAGAAGTCGCCGCAGCGGAAGAGGAGAATGGCGTCGGGATTGGTCGCCTTCATGTCGTGAAACTGCCGCATCATCGGCGTGAGTTCGTCTTTGGCCATATGGAGAGGTTGGAAAGGAAGGGAAAGAAAAAGAAAGGGCTTGAAATCTACCTGATGAAGGGGAAAATACAGGCAGAGAGGAAGCCTTGAAAAAAACATAGGAGCCGGAAAAATCTACCTCAGAGGTAATTTTTTTTATCTCAGAGGTAGAAAAAAATACCTCTGAGGTAGATGCGGCGCCCACCGAGTACGGAAAATGGGGAGGGGAGTGGGGCGGATTTAGAGCGCCTCGCCCTCCTCGTTATACTCTTGAAACAGGAAGTCGTTGTAGGGATACTTCTGCACATGAAGTTCGCGCACCCGATGGTAGAGCAGGTCGCGGAGCGCCTCGATGTTCTGCCGTTCGCGGGCGGAGATGAAAATCACGTCCAGCACGTTGTCGGCATTCGGGTTGGAAGCATCGGCACCTCCGGCGGTGCGTGCCATCCACGAATCCATGAGTTGGGAAAGCGGGGTGTTCTTGCGGGTGGCAGGGGTGAGGTCGTTGGGATCTTTGGGGGTGAAGGTGTAGGCATCCATCTTGTTGAAGATGAGGATGCGCGGCTTCTCGGCACAACCGAGTTCCATCAAGGTGCGGTCGACCACGGCCAGCTGTTCTTCAAAGTCGGGGTGGGACACGTCGATGACATGGAGCAGGAGGTCGGCCTCGCGCGTTTCGTCAAGGGTCGACTTGAAAGAATCGACCAAGTCGGTGGGCAGTTTTCGGATGAAGCCCACGGTGTCGGCCAGTAGGAAGGGAAGGTTTTTCACGATGACCTTGCGCACCGTGGTGTCCAGTGTGGCAAAGAGTTTGTTTTCGGCAAACACCTCGCTCTTGGAGAGCAGGTTGATGAGGGTCGATTTGCCCACGTTGGTGTAGCCCACGAGCGCCACGCGGATGAGTTTGCCGCGATTTTGCCGCTGCGTGGTTTTTTGGCGGTCGATGTCGGCCAACCGCTCTTTGAGGAGCGACATACGGTTGAGAATGATGCGGCGGTCCATCTCCAACTGCGTTTCGCCCGGCCCGCGGAGTCCCACGCTGCCGCCTTTGCCACCGCCGGCACCACCCGAGCCACCGCCTTGACGCTCCAAGTGCGTCCAGAGCCGTTGCAGGCGGGGGAGCATGTAGCGATACTGTGCGAGTTCGACTTGTGTTTTGGCGTTGGCCGTTTGGGCGCGCATGGCAAAAATGTCGAGGATGAGGGAGGTGCGGTCGAGGATTTTGACTTTCAGTTCGGCCTCGATGTTGCGGAGCTGTTTGGCCGAGAGTTCATCGTCAAAGATGACCATGCCCACCGGTTGGGGCTTCTCCACATCGGCCGGCCAGAGTGGGTCGTCGTCGGCTTCGTCGGCCGCCTGTTCGCATTCCTCGATGTATTGGCGGATTTCTTGAAGTTTGCCTTTTCCCACGTAGGTGACACTGCTGGGGCCGTCCATGCGCTGGGTGAAGCGTCGGACGGTGGTGGCACCTGCGGTTTCGGCCAAAAACTCCAGTTCGTCGAGATATTCTTCGGTCTTGCGTTCGTTTTGCTGTTTGGTGATGAGCGCGACGAGCACAGCGGTTTCGGCGGTAGTGGTGGTCTTGATAAATTCTTTCATGCAGGAAAAAGATTGGAGGGCTGAGAGAAACAGCAACCCACTGGCAGCACTTGAGCGGAAGGCGGGTTCAACTCAAATTCTGCCAATGGGTAGCGGTGTCCGTTGGTGGAAATATCGGGGGCGCGGTGCAGGGCAGCGATTAGAACTCGACGTTGAAATCGGCGCTCAAGTCTGTGCGCGTGGTGGTGCCTGTGGCTTCATCGTAGCGTTCGCCGATGGAAGCGTCGATGAGGGGGCGATGGTCGCCGACGAACTGTGCGGCGTCGGTCAAGGCCGAGAGGAACTTGATGATGTCTTCTCGGTAGAGGAAAATCTTGTGTTTCTCAAAAACGGGACGCTCCCCTTCGTTGCCGTCTTTGATGCGCTTGCTTTCGGTCATCGAGATGTAGTACTCATCGTTGCGGTCGCTTTTCACGTCAAGATAGTAGACGCGCTTACCGGCTTTGACTACACGAGAAAAGAGGATTTCGTTTTCGGAGCGTTCCTTCCAAGGTTCGTAATTTTCTTTCATCAGGAAAAACGTAATGTTAGTGGGGTTCATCGGGTCGCACGGCGTTGCGGCGGCCTTTGACCCTGCAAATTTGCAGATTTTTGGGCAGATAGCCAAACGGCAAGGCGTTTTTTCAATCTCGAGAGCGACTTTTTCCCTCTGTTTTTCTAAAAAAACACGAATTTCGAGGTTTTCTTTTTCAGCAGTCGGTAGAAAGTCGTATTTTTGTAGCAGAAAAATGTCCCGATGGGGACGAATATACGACAACTATGATCAATCGTGCACTTATCCGTCTGAAGGTAGTACAACTCGTTTATGCTTACTACCAAAACGAAGGCAAGACCACAGAGGTGGCACTCCAAGAACTCGACTTCAGTATTCAAAAAGCCCACGACCTCTACAAATGGCTCTTGTTGCTGCTTGTGGAGCTTCGGCGCATGGCCGAACGCAAGGCCAAGGCGCGCAACACCAAACTGAAGCGTCTCACTCCCGGCAGCGAAAGCGTGCTGGCTGCCAACCAGTTCCTCCAGCAGTTGGAAGCCAATCTCTCGCTCAGCGAATGGGGCGACAAGCAAAAGAACTTGTGGACGCAGGAAGAAGCGTTCGTCAAGAAAATTTATGAGAGCTTCATCAACCACGACCACTTCTTGAGCTATCTCGACAAGGAAGACCGCTCCTACGAAGCCGATCGGGAGATTGTGCGCAAACTCTACAAAACGCTCATCGTCAACAACGAAGAGTTCGACAGCCTCTTGGAAGAGCAGAGCCTTTATTGGAACGATGATAAGGAAATCGTAGACTCCTTTGTGCTCAAAACCATCAAGCGTTTCGATCCCGCCAACGGGCCTGAACAGGAACTGCTGCCCGTCTACGGCACCGACGAAGACCCTGCCTTTGCTGCACGCTTGTTTACCACCACCTTGGAGCGTGCCGAAGACATCCGCGACCTCATTCGTCAGAGCACGAAGAACTGGGAGTTTTCGCGCCTTGCCTTCATGGATATCATCATTATGCAGATTGCGCTGTCTGAAATCCTGGCGTTCGACAACATTCCTTTGAGCGTCTCCTTCAACGAGTATCTCGACATCGCCAAGGTGTATAGCACACCGCGCTCATCGAGCTACATTCACGGTATGCTCGACAACATTTGCAAGCGCCTCAAAGCCGACGGAGTGCTGCTGAAATAATGCTTCCTCCCATCGGTGGTGCTGCCTGCCCGACATTTTTAATCCGGCGCTTGTAGCGTCCGAATTTCCTTTACCCTCATTTAATTCCAAATTCATGACACTTTCCCTCCTCGCCGCTGCGTCCCAACAAAGCAGCATGTGGCCCACCATCTTGATGATGGTTGCTCTTTTTGCCATTATGTACTTCTTCATGATTCGTCCCCAGCAGAAGAAACAGAAGGAAGTCAATCGTTTTCGCGATGCCCTCACCGTGGGTCAAGACGTGGTGACCATCGGCGGTATTCACGGAACGATTAAAAACATCGATGGCAATATCATCACGCTCAAAGTAGCCACCGGCGTGGACATTCGTATCGAAAAGGCCGCCATCAACCCCAACGGCACGCAGCCTGCACAAGCCTAACGGCCTCTCTGCCCTCCGCGATGCCGCATCGCGCGGCGAGTACGCCCTCGGCCCTGCTCCCGCGCCGCGTCCTTTTTCCAACGCGCAGTCTGCGCTGACCCTTTTCATGCCCTGACATTATGCGCTCTCTTCTTCCCTTTCTACAAAACGCGAAGAACTACCTGTCCTTTTTGGGGAACAGGCAGTTCTTCGCGTTTTTGTTTTTCCTGCTGCTCTCGGCCTCTTTTTGGCTTTTTCAAACGGTCAATGAGGTGTACGAACAGGAATTTGACATTCCGGTGCGCCTCGTAGATGTGCCCGAAAACGTCGTGATTACGACCGAACCGCCCACCCACGTCCGCCTCACCCTGCGCGACCGTGGCGTGGTGTTGCTGCGCTATCGGTATGCCCGCAGTTTTGCGCCCATCGTGGTGCGCTTTGACAGTGTCGCCACCGCCAACGGACACGTCACCCTCTCCACTTCCGAACTGCTCAAACCCATTGTGGCCGGATTGGAGAGCAGTACGCAGACTTTGTCGAGCCGTCCCGAAACGATTGAATTCTTCTTCAATTACGGACTGAGCAAGCGGGTGCCCATCGTGGTGCAGGGCAAGTTCCTCCCCGATTCGGCCTACTCCATTATGGCGGTCGATGTCGAGCCGAGGGAAGCCCTCGTCTACGCTTCGCGCGCCGTGCTCGATACCCTCACTGCAGCCTATCTTGCTCCTGTCCGTCTGCATCACCTGACCGACACCACCGTTGTGCAGCGCCATTTCGTGAAAATCCCCGGCGTGAAGTATGTTCCCGCTCGGGCGCGGCTCACCATCATTGCCGACCGTATGGTGGAGAAGACCGTAGAAGTGCCGGTGCAAGGGGTCAATTTTCCGGCCGATAAGACCCTGCGCACTTTCCCCTCCAAGGTGAAGGTGACGTTCCAAGTCGGCATGAGCCAGTATAAGAAGGTGACCGACGAGAGTTTCGTCATCGTCATCAATTATGCCGACCTCATCGGCCGCAAAGAGCCGACCTGTCCGCTGTCGCTCAAGTCCACGCCCTATGGTGTCTATCGGCCGCGCATCACGCCCGATCATGTAGATTTTATTATTGAAAACGTCAATTCTTCCGACTTCCCCGACAATGAAACGCCTTGACGCCGCCCCGCAGCGCTGGGGCATCACGGGAGGCATCGCTTCGGGAAAAAGTTATGTGTGCCGCCTGCTGGAAGCCCAAGGTGCTCCGATTTTCTACACCGACCCCGAGGCCAAACACATCATTCGCACCGACCCCCAAGTGCAGGAGCAGCTCCGCTCGCTCGTGGGCGCGGAAGTCTACGATGCCGAAGGGCGGTTGGTGAAGCGAGTGTTGGCAGCCTATCTCTGCCAAGGGCGTGAGCACAGTCGTCGTGTAGATGCCATCGTCCATCCTCGCGTGGCGGCCGCATGGCAGAGGTTTGTCGAAGCCCATCGCTCCGCTCCACGTGTTTATATGGAGTGTGCCCTCCTCTTTGAGAGCGGTTTCGACCGCTTTGTCGATTGCACCCTGCATGTGTCGTGTCCCGACGATGAGCGCCTACGCCGACTGATGGCGCGCGACGGCATCGACCGCGAAGCCGCACTCCGCTGGATGGCACTCCAAATGCCCGAAACCGAAAAGTGCCGCCGTGCCGACCATGTCCTTTGCAATGACGGCCGCACCGACCTCGCTGCGCAACTCGTCCGACTCGGTTGCCTCGAAGCGTGAAGAATTTCCTTTTTATCCCCACAAAAACAATATGCTCACCGAAGCCCGCATAGACAAATGGCTCTGGGCAGCGCGCATCTACAAGACCCGCACGCTCGCCACCGATGCCTGCAAAAACGGCCGCATCACCTTGGGCGGCGCCTTGGTCAAACCCTCTCGCACCGTGAAGGCCGGCGATGTGGTGACCGTGCGCAAAGCCCCCATTACCTACACGTTTCGTGTCCTCTCCCCGATAGAAAAACGGGTCGGCGCACGCTTGTTGCCCGACATTCTCGAAAATATCACCCCTCCCGAGCAGTACGAACTCCTCGAAATGAGCCGTATCAGCGGCTTTGTCGATCGTGCCCGCGGCACAGGGCGCCCCACCAAGAAAGACCGCCGCGCCCTCGACGACTTTGCCGAAACACCGGTTTTCTTGGAGGGCGATTTCGATTTCGACCTCGACGATTGAGGTCGCTCTTCTGCCAAACACCCTGTCACACCACGTGGCAGGGTGTTTGGCTGTGTTCGCTTTTGAGCAAAAGTCGCTCGACGGAGAGCGATGGGGGAGGCTTTTCCGCCCTTTGTCGGCAGAGGAACTTTCGTGCTGCCGGCCACCTTGCAGCGGGCTGCTGTTGCGGGGGATAGGGAGGGTCGGCCTTCCGCTAACCCGCTCTTTTTTAGACCGAATTGAGCGGTGGGGGTCAAAAAAGAGAGAGCTTCTCACAACTACTCACATTATTTTAGAATCAAAAGAGCTGACTTTGCCGAGAAATGCGTACTTTTGCACGGAAGTTTATTGAGGTAACAGCGATAGACAGTCGCTTTGTCCACCGCCCACCGCTATGATTTATCCGCAGATTATCGACAGATATTATCCAGAGGACGGCCCGCTGCGGCAACTCCTGATTCACCACAGCAAACAAGTGGCCGCACGTGCATTGGCCATTGCCGACCGCCACCCTGAACTGGGAGCCGACCGCCGCCTGCTCACGGAAGGGGCGATGCTCCACGACATCGGTATCTTCCTGACCCATGCACCGGGCATTCACTGCCACGGCACGGAGCCTTATCTGCTGCACGGACGTTTAGGAGCAGAACTCCTGCGACGCGAAGGGCGGGAAGACATTGCCCGCATCTGTGAGCGCCACACCGGCACCGGACTCACGCGGCAAAACATCATCGACCGCAACCTCCCCCTGCCGCACCAAGACTTTCTGCCCGAAACACTCGAAGAAACCATCGTGTGCTACGCCGACAAATTCTATTCCAAAAGCCACCCCGATCGAGAACGGAGCCTCGAAGACACCGCACGCAGTCTGGCACCTTTTGGCGAGCAGGGCGTACGCACCTTTTGGCAGTGGGCGGAACGCTTTGAATAAATCCCACGTAGAAATGCCCCACGGGCTTTGAGATAAAGCCTCTATGGTCGCCTTGTGCCGCAACCCTTGACGACCCTTTCCTCTCTTTTATTCTCCACCTCTCATCTCTCACCTCCTTTGCCACACCATAGTTTCCTCCGTTTGCGCTCCCTTCTCCTACTTGTCGCCGCCTTGTTTTTGCTGCTGGGTTGCGGCATCGGACGTGACGGGCACGATGCGTTGGAACCCCTTGCGCCTACCACACCTCTCGCGCTGAACTCTTCGGCAAAGGCCGCAGCGGCTACGATTGACCCCACCGTGTCGGCCGACAGTGTGCCGCCCACCGCAGCAGCCGTAGCCGCCCTGCCCGACAGCGTGCTGCGTGCTCGGAGCGACAGCGCTACGGCACAGTTGCTTGACAGTTTGCGCGGACGTTTGAAGCGCGATACCACCATTGCCGTTTTTCACTACACCGACACCGTGGCGGCCGACACCACGCGCCGCAACACCGGTTTGGAAGCCCCGGTGGACTATACCGCCACCGACTCTTTGGTCTACGATGCCGCCACAGGCTTTGCCCATCTCTACGGCGATGCGAAGGTGAATTACCAGAACATGGCGCTCACGGCCGACTACATTCGGATGAATCTCGACTCCAATCTGGTACACGCCAGCGGGGGGGAGGATTCGCTCACCCATGAACTCAAAGGAAAGCCCATTTACAAGCAAGGCAGCGAGGAGTACGAAAGCGAACACATGTCGTTCAACTTCAAAACGAAGAAGGGCTTTATTCAAAACGTCAAAACGACGCAGGGCGAAGGCTTCATGCGCTCGGTCGACTCGAAGCGCTCCAACGACGGCTACTTCTATCTCCAAAACGCGGAATACACCACCTGCGATGCCGACCACCCTCACTTCTGCCTCCGCCTCACCCGCGCAAAAGTGAGTCCGGGGAAGGAAACCTTTTTCGGTCCGGCCTACCTCGTTGTGGCCGACGTTCCCCTGCCACTGGCCATTCCCTACGGATTTTTTCCCTTCAACCGCTCCTATTCCTCGGGCTTAATGATGCCCACTTATGGTGAAGAAACAGCACGCGGTTTCTACCTGCGCGACGGCGGTTACTATTTCGCCATTTCCGACCGTATGGACCTCAAACTTTTGGGTGAACTCTACACCAAAGGGTCGTGGGGCGTGTCGGCCGAAAGCAACTATCTCCGCCGTTATCGCTATCGCGGCAACGTCTATGTGTCCTATCTCACCACGGTGACGGGCGATAAAAACCTACCTGACTATTCCAAAACGAAGAGCCTCAAAGTGCAGTGGACACACTCGTCCGATGCGAAAGCCAACCCCAATACCACGTTTTCCGCACGTGTCAATTTTGCCACGCAAAACTACGAGAAAAGCAACCTCAACTCGATGTACAATCCGCTGAGCTACACCCAGTCGACCCGTGCATCGTCGGTGAGTTTTACGCACGCCATTCCTTCGCTCGGCATCAACCTGTCGGGATCGACCAACATTACGCAAAATATGCGTAACAACACGCTCGACGTGACCCTGCCCGACCTCTCCATTTCCGTCGCCCGCTTCTATCCGCTCCGCCGCCACAAAGCGGTGGGCAAAGAACGGTGGTATGAAAAAATCTCCATGTCCTACTCCGGACAAATCACCAACTCGGTGTCCAGCACCGAAAGCCGCTTTTTCAAGGAAAACCTCATTCGCGACTGGCGCAATGGTATGAGCCACCGCATCCCCGTTGATGCCAACTTCCAGCTCTTCAAATACATCAACATCTCGCCCACACTCAGCCTGAGCGGACGTACTTATATGAAGCGCCTACACAAAAGTTGGAACGCCACGACGCAGACCGAGGAAACCACACACGAAACCGGCTTCTACAACCTCTACGACTGGAACGCGTCGGTCGGTGCAAACACCACCCTTTATGGTTTCTACAAACCGTGGCGCAAACTCTTCGGCGACCATGTTCAGGCCATCCGCCACGTCATTAAGCCCACGGTGAGCTTTTCCTACGCCCCCGACTTCACACAGGAAAGTTACGGCTACACCACCCACTACGTCAAGACCGATGCTTCGGGCAATGTGTCCTTAGTCCCCTACTCCCCCTATGCCAACGGTGCCTTCGGCTACCCTAACGGCACCCGACAGGGAAGTATCGCGCTCTCCCTCTCCAACAATCTGGAGATGAAGGTCAAGTCCGAACGCGACACCAGCGGCTATCGGAAAATCTCTCTCATAGACGAGCTTTCCGGATCCATATCCTACAACCTAGCCGCCAAAACCCGTCCTTGGAGCGACTTGTCCATGCGGGTGCGTCTCAAACTCACCAAAACCTACACCTTCTCCTTAGCGGCCAACTTCGCCACCTATGCCTACGAAATCGACCCAGCCACCAACCGGGTCTATGTGGGCGAGCGCACGGAGTGGAGCTATGGACGCTTCGGACGTTTCCAGGGTATGAGCCAAAACCTTTCCTATACGCTCAACAACCAAAAAATCATGACGCTCTTGGGTTTGTTGGCCGGCCGAGGTTGGGACAAAGTGTTTGGCGGAGGTAGTGATAAAAAGGACGTCCCTCCGCCTACTGACGAAGACCAACTGGAAGATGGCAACAAAGATATGGACGAAGCCAACGTCGACCCCATTCTTCGCCGCAACGGCAAAAAAGGCGACAAAAAAGTGAAAGCCGATGTCGATTCCGACGGCTATTTGGCCTTCTCCATGCCGTGGAACCTCACCTTCTCCTACGGTGTCACGATGCGCGAAGACAGAAGCAAGCCCATCCGTCTGAGCAACATGCGCTATCCCTTCGCCTTCACCCACTCCTTAAACATGAGTGGCAGCATTACGCTGGCCAAAGGTTGGAACATCTCTTTTTCCTCCGGCTACGACTTCAACTACCACAAACTCTCGATGACCACCGCCGGACTCTCCCGCGACCTGCACTGCTTCGAGATGTCGTGCAACATTGTGTTGCGCCCGTACTCCTCCTTCAACTTCTCCTTCCGCGCCCGCTCCTCACAGTTGGCCGATGCCCTCCGCTACGAAAAGCGCAGCGCCTACTCTTCTAATGTCGATTGGTACTAAAACTGCCTGCTTCACAGCAGTGCATCGTTCTCTCTGAGTCGCATTCCTTTGTCAAAGAAATCTTTTATTTTTTCACTCAAATACCCAATTTCTTATGAAAGCTCTCTTTACCTTTGTCAGCGCTTTACTACTCTGCGCCGGACTGACCACTTCTTGCGATCTCGACAGCAAAAACGAACGCCATCAGACGCTCTTCTTTCCCCAATCCCCCAAAGGACGGATTCTCTTTGCCGATCAAACGCTCGACACCCTCCGCGTTTTCTCTTACGACTCTTGGAAACTCACGGCTGTCCACAAAAAGCCGACTACGGCATGGTTCAGCGTGACGCCTGAAAAGGCCGATATTCCTGCCGGTTACGTGGGCAACCACCTCATCTCCCTCCGCACCGATCCCAACACCACAGGAGCCGTGCGCACCGGTGGCCTTCGCCTTGTCACCACCTTTGCTGAATTCGGTACCCTGGGTATGGCTGTACGTCAGTTTCACTATCTCAACATCCAGCGCCCCATTCCTTCTTTCCCTCTCGGTACGGATGGCAAGCCCGGTGTCAATCCTGTCTTTGCAGAAACCATAGCAGGCGACGCTTCTACCAACCACCACATCGACTTTGTGCTTTACGACAACAATGTGGCCAGCCACAGTCTCACTTCCGATGCGGCTTGGCTCACCATCGGTACCATCACCGGCGAACTCAAACCCGGTAAGAATGTGGCCAAACTCAACATCGAGGCCAACCCCCTCACTACGCCTCGAACAGCCAAACTCACTCTTACTTCTGCCGGTGTGAGCAATGTGATTGTCATCACCCAGCAAGGTAAGAAATAAACCAGACTTCAATATCTGATGTTAAAAAAATCCCTTTTTCTCGCTTTGACCTTTGTCCCCACTCTTGTCGGGGCACAAACGGTCAAAGCGGATACCAAATTAGATGGCGGACTGAATGCTCTGTTGAAGCAGGCTGCTGCACAGCGCGCCACACGAGGTGTTGTGCCCGACACCCTGCATTACGGCCCGGAAACCTATCTCCGCAACGAACCCATTCCTACCACCCTCGTCGTGACCGACGCTGAGGCGGTGGTGGCACGTCTCCAAGCCGACGGCCACGAGGCCACAGCCATCACCGATACTTACGTGGCTGCCCACCTCCCCTTGTCCGATCTGCCCACCCTCTCCGATATGCCTGAGGTGAAGCGCGTCTCGTTGGCACGCCGCTTCCGTCCCTTGATGAAAACAGCACGTGAGGACACGGGTGTCAATCGCATCCAAGCCGGCACAGGACTGAAAACGCCTTTCACCGGAAAGGGGGTTGTGCTCGGTGTCATCGATCAGGGATTTCAGTACAACCACATTGCTTTTCAGGACAAGGTCGGCAAAACCCGTCTGCGTGCCATTTGGGATATGACGAAGTCGAGCACAAAACCCACGAAAATCACCAATGGAAAGTTGCCCGCTAACCACGACACCTTCACCAAGATGACGCACGCTACCCACGTGACCAACATCGCTGCCGGTTCTGTTTTGAACACGCCCAACGAACTCCATGGGGTGGCTCCCGAAGCCGAAATCATTATGATTCCTTCCACGTTCAATAACTCCGACGTGGCCAAAGCGGTGAAGTACGTCAAGGATTTCGCCGAAAAGGAAAGCAAACCCTGGGTGGTGAACATGAGTTTCGGTTCCGATATCGGCCCGCACGATGGTATGACCGACTATGACCAAGCGGTTTCCCAACTCACCGGCAAGGGAGGATTTATTGCCGCTGCCATGGGCAACGAAAATATGCTGAACCTCCACGCTTCCGGTGTGGTGAGTACCGATTCGATTCGCTATGTCTTTTTTGATTTTGACAACAATGATAAAAAGAATTGGATTGCCATCGACCTTTGGAATCAAAACACCGATGGCAAACCTCACCTCAAAATCACGCCTTTGGTCTACACGAATGGAAAGGTAGAGGAAAAAGACGAAGCCTATCTGGCCAAGACAGGTTCTGAAAGTCCGATATACGAGTTGAGCGACATTTCCGGCAAAGAGCATCACCAATACTTTGTCCGGCTCGACAACATCCGTAAGGATTTGGGGAAGAGTGCTGCCAAGTTTGGATTGAAACTCGAACTTCTGCCTGGAGAAACCCAACCGCAGACCATTCACCTCTGGACGAATGTTCGCTATGGCGTTGTTTCCTACGTACGTTTGGGCAAAGACACCCCTCTTGTCCTCAAAGGCGACAACGATTATCTCGTGGCCGAGGGGGCTGCCAGCATTCCTACGGCCATCTCTGTAGGGGCTTACACGGCCAGCAATAATTACTATTCCTACAATGAAAAAGCGACATATGGCTGGAAAGCGGCAGAAGTGGGCTATAAAGCGCCCTTCTCCAACAACGGCCCTTCGCTCCACCCCAACCCGCTCTATGCAAAGCCTGTCGTGACAGCACCCGGTGTGTTGGTGAGCAGCGCTTTCAATGCTTACGACTCCTCGATCAATAAAAACTCTTCCAATCGTATCACCGATGTGGTAAATGTGGGCACAACGCAATACTACTACGGCGTGGACAGCGGAACCTCCATGGCTTCGCCTTTCGTAGCGGGCGTGCTCTGCCTTTGGCTTGAAGCCAATCCTCATCTCGACTATGCGCAGGTGGTCGATGTCATCAAAAAGTCTTCCCGCCGCGATGAGTTTTTCGAGGTTACCAAACGTAAAGCCGACGATCCCAACGAGATTTGGACGAAAGAGATGGGCTACGGACGTATTGATGCCTATGAAGGTCTCAAACAGGTGCTCAATCTCCCCAGCGCTGTTGAACGTCTGCCCAACAGTACCACCCCCGTGACCCTCAGCATGCGTCCCGGCGAATGGCGCCTCCTCTTCAACAATGCCGAGCGCACCGCCCGCATCAACGTCTACACCCTCGATGGACGTTGGGTCGACACTCGCGTGCTTAATGCTGTCCGGCAGGGGCACGAAGAAGTATTGCCCATCGCTCATTACACCGCCGGAGTTTATTTGCTCAACATTCAGACGACAGCCACTACGACGACCCACCGCGTCTTGGTGCGCTAAGCATCCCGAAGGAGAACTTTCCTCTGCCGGAAAGCCCCTCCCGGCTTTTGGGGCGGGCTTTTTGGAGTAAATAGCGCAGTGTGCCTTCTCCTCCGGCATCGGCGGCACGAGGTGGGGCGACCGATGGGTATCATCTCTCCCTTCTTTTCCATCAAATGATACCTGTCGAAAGGTCTACGCCGACAGCGTCCTTTTACCGCCTTAGGAGATAGAAAAATTTATCTCTGAGATAGATTTTTTTATCTCTGAGGTAGAAAAAACTATCTCTGAGTTGTTTTCGACTGCCTTTTTCTTCTTTTTTTTGCGTGCCGATCGGTGCAAAATTGCTCCTTTTGGCGTGGTTGCCCACCGACGTGATTGCCGACGCTTTTCTTATGCTTACCTTTTCTAATCATGACCCTTCAACAACTTGAATATGTGGTGGCGGTGGCCGAACATCGCCACTTCCTCAAAGCCGCAGAGGCTTGCCGTGTGACCCAACCCACGCTCAGTGCAATGGTGCAAAAACTGGAAGAAGAGTTGGGTGTGAAGATTTTCGACCGCCGTCAGAAACCGCTGGCACTCACGCCGGTGGGCGGACTGGTGGTGGAGCAGGCGCGGCAAATGTTGGCGCAGGCACGCACTTTGCGCGAACGTATCGATGAGGCTGCCCACAGCCTCGGCGGCGTGTTGCGCATCGGCGTGTTGCCCACCATCGCGCCTTACCTCATTCCCCGCTGCTACGCCCAACTGGGGGCGCAACTTCCACAACTCGAACTCCATATTGCCGAGATGAAGACGGCCGACATCAAAGCCGCATTGCTTCGTGGCGATCTCGATGCGGGCATTTTGGCGCAGATAGACGGGTTGGAGGAGATGGAGGCGCATACGCTCTTCTACGAACAGTATTTTGTCTATGCTTCGCCCGAAAGTCCGCTCCACGGCCATTCCTCCGTGCGCACGGCCGATCTGCGCACAACGCCCCTTTGGCTGCTCGACGAGGGACATTGCTTCCGCGACCAACTGGTGAAGTTCTGCCAACTCAAAGGCGCGGAGGAAAGTCAGCGCTGCTACAAGCTGGGCAGCATTGAGACTTTTATGCGCATGGTGGAGAGCGGGGTGGGCGCCACGTTCATTCCCGAACTTTGTGTCATGCAGCTCCCCGAATCCCGCCGTAGCCTGGTGCGTCCTTTTGCCGTTCCCGTCCCCACGCGCGAGGTGGTGATGCTCACCGCGCCCGACTTCGTGCGCCGCACCCTTTTGGAGCGCATCATCGACATCATTCGCAACAGTCTGCCGCACGAGATGCTCCGCCTCAATGTGTCGCAGAAAAGTGTGTAACGCTTTTCCCCTTTGGGGACTAAGAGAAAGATTCTTATGATTAGTTTTTGCTATCTGTACATTGTCTTTTTGAAAGAAAAATGTTAAAAGTGAAATCTTTCTGATACTTTTTTAGGTAGAATACTTGCAGGTTGAAAGAAAAGTGCTACCTTTGCATTGTGTTTTTCATAGTATTAGATTTAAGGTTAACAAGGTTGGGATACAGTGGTATCCCATTTTTTTTGCCCTAATGCGAACTCCGCCTTTTCTCCCTCCTTTGCCGAGGTCGATATATAGGCCGCAGGCCATACCCCCCTACGCACAACGCCACCTCAATCGGGTGGCGTTGTGCGTAGGGGAAAGCGTGTGTGGACTATCGGGCTTTGGGGCGTAAGGTGATGAGGGGAATGATCATCTCCTCCATAGAGATGCCGCCGTGCTGGAAGGTGTTGCGATAGTACTGCACGTAGTAGTTGTAATTGTTGGGATAGGCGAAAAAACGCGACCCTAAGGCAAAAATGTAGGCTGTGGAGAGGTTAGGCATCGGCAGGAAGAAGCGTTTCGGCTCTTTGATTTCAAACACCTCCTTGGCGGGGTAGTTGAGGTTGCGGCCGAGCTTGTAGCGCAGGTTGGTATTGACATTGCGGTCGCCGATGACCTTGGTGGGCGAATCGACACGGATAGAGCCGTGGTCGGTGGTGAGGACGATGTCGGCATCCAAGGTGGAAAGACGGCGGAAAAGTTCGCGCATACCGGTGTGCCGAAACCAAGAGAGCGTGATAGAGCGGTAGGCCGCCTCGTTAGAGGCCAGTTCGCGCACCATGCGGCTTTCGGTGCGGGCATGGGAGAGGATGTCGATGAAGTTGATGACCAGCACGTTGAGCGAATGCTGTTTCAGCGTGTTGAAGCCGGCCAGCAGATGGTCGACGGCAGCAGAATCGTTGAGTTTGTGGTAGGAGAATGATTCCTTGCGGTGCAGGCGCTTCATTTGGTGGGCGATGAGGGTCTCTTCGTTGAGGTTTTTGCCCTCGTCTTCGTCTTCTTCCACCCAAAGTTCGGGATACTGTTCCTTGATTTGCAGCGGCATCAGTCCGGAGAAGATGGCGTTGCGCGCATATTGGGTGGAGGTGGGAAGGATGGAGTAGTAGAGGTCTTCGTCAAGGTCGAACTCGTCGGCCAGTTCGGCAGCGAGCATCCGCCATTGGTCGTAGCGGAAATTGTCCAGCACGAGGAACACCACGCGGCGGCCTTCGGCGAGGCGGGGGAAGACGGCGTGGCGCATCACGTCGGGCGATAGGGTGGGGCGGTCGGCAGAGGAGGTGAGCCACGACTCATAGTGTTTCTTGACAAACTTGGCAAAGGCGGCGTTCGCCTCTTCCTTTTGCAAGCGGAGCATTTCGCCCATCGCGGGGTCGGCATTCTCTTCCAACTGCAACTCCCAAGCAACCAGGCGGCGGTAGAGGTCTTTCCACGCTTCGGTGTCGCGCGCATCGTCCATTTGCAGGGAGATTTGCGCAAAGTCCTGCCGATAACCGGTCTGGGTTTGCTCCTGCACAATCTCACGCTGGTGGATATTCTTCTTCAGCGTGAGGAGAATCTGCATCGGATTGACAGGCTTGAGGAGGTAGTCGGCAATTTGCGCCCCGATGGCTTGGTCCATCAGGTCTTCGGCCTCGTTTTTCGTGACCATCACCACGGGAAGCGTGGGACAAACGGCCTTGATTTGACTGAGGGTTTCCAGTCCGGAGAGTCCGGGCATATTTTCGTCGAGCAAGACGAGGTCGTAATCACCTTCCTTGCAGAGGTCGATGGCATCGCGGCCGTTGGAAGTGGTGGTGACTTCGTAGCCGCGCTTTTCAAGGAAGATGCAATGGGCTTTGAGGAGGTCGATTTCGTCGTCGACCCAGAGAAGACGTGCGCTCATCGGGAAAGGTTTAGGTGGGGGCTGAAAAGACTTGGAGGTGTCGGCGAAACACCGGAAGCCGTGGTGGTCGATTTTATCGCGGTCGGCTGAAATTTCGGATGTGTAGTGTGCTTCGGTTTAAGGCTTGCTGACGTCGACCCATGTGGTGTCGGAGGCGGTTGAACCGTCGCGAACGCCATCGGTCGAGCGGTCGGTGTTCTTCTCTTCGTTGCCGAGAATATAGTCGGCGGCAGCGGAAAATCCGGCCGACATCGGAGCGTAAAGCACACTGTCGCGGGTGCGCGTTTCTCTGAGCAGTCCTAAGGCAGAAAGGGCGCTGAGGACACAGCCGATGAGGATGCTGAATTTAATCAAGCTCACCACGCTGCCGAGTAAACTGTTGAGCCACCCGAGTTGGAGGGCTTTGACGGCGCCGGTGAGGAGGTTGGCCACCAGTCCTAAGGCGATGGGTGTGGCAATCCACAGAATGAGAAACGCCACAATCGAGGTGAACATGTTGGCTTGGCTGCCTTCGACGGCGAGGTAGCTGCCGAGCCACTTGTAAGCGAGAGCGGCTACAAGCAGGCCGACAAGATAGCCGGCGGTGGAGAGGAGTTCGCGTAGGAAACCATTGCGCCAACCCGAAATGAGTGCCCAAATGATGAGGGTGGCCATGAAAAGATCGAGCATAGGGAGAGGAATTAGGGGGATTTGAAAGCGGAAAACCGGAAAGGCAGCGGCTTTTTCGGCTTATTGAATGAGGAGAACAATCATTTTGAGGGCGAAGTCGAAGAACACCATCCGTGGATTGACATTCTGCATAATATCGCGCTGCGCCAAAGCCAGTTCTTCGCTGATGCCGATGACGTTGCGCTCGTTGATGAAGCGCGCAAAATTGGTGGAGAATGCCTCTTCTTCCTGCGTGAGGTAGTTGAGCTGCGGCAGGCGGAAGTTGTAGACGAAGTTTTCGCGCACCAACCGCTGTGCGTACTCGAGAAACGCCTTTTGGCGCTCGCGACCCCAGCTGCTCATCTGTTCGCTCCAAGCGTGCATCTCCTTGATGTCGCGTAGGTAACATTTGCGCATGAGCAGGATGAACATGTCAAGAAATTCGCGCTCCTCGTTGCTCGCTGAGATTTGGCGCAACGCACGGGTGTAGCTGCCGGCAGCGATATGGGCGATGCGAGCCGCGTCGGGTGCAGAGAGTCCGCGCTCCTGCTCAAGGGCGTTGGCGATGTCGGCTTCGGGAATGACCTTCACGTCGATGCGCTGTGTGCGCGAACGGATGGTGGTGATGATGCGTTCGGGCTGGTTGGAGCAGAGGAGGAAGAGGGTTTGCTGCGGCGGCTCTTCGAGGAGTTTGAGCATTTTGTTGGCGCACGCCTCGTTCATCAGTTCGGGCAGCCAAATGATGACGATTTTATAGCCTCCTTGTGCCGAAACCAAACTCACCTTGCGGAGGATGGCTTCGCTTTCGTCGGCGAAAATCTGCGGCTGCTGGTTGGCGATACCCATGCGCTCTTCCCACATAGCAAGGTCGAAATAGGGCGTTTCGAGGAGCATCTCGCGCCACTCTTTGAGCCACATGTCACTCACGGAGCGTGTGCTGCTCGTGCTTTTGATGGTGGGAAACACAAAGTGGAGGTCGGGATGCGCCAAGGTGCGGCTCATGGCGCAACCGTGGCAGTGGCCGCAGGCCTGTGTCTGTCCGTCTGCGCCTTCGGCCTTCGGGGTTTCGCAGAGCAGGAGTCGGGCAAAATCGAGGGCAATCGCCATCTTTCCGCATCCCTCGGGGCCGGCCAAAAGTAAGGCATGGGGGATGCAGTTGTCCGCATGGAGTTTGCGCAGATGACCGACAACGGAAGTTTGTGCAATGAGGGGCATGTCAGAGCTTCAAAATATCGTTTTGGAGAGATTGGGCCTGCCAAAAATCATAGGTAGGCGGTAGCGTGTAGTTAAGAAGAATATCTTTTTCAAAATCAATCCCACTATTGAGGCATACTTGTTTACCAATGCGCTTTACGAGATCGAAAATGCCATGCCCTTGTACGTGCAGATAGGCATTGTTCGGCATTATCCGGTGCTCTAAGAGCACTTCGTAAGACTTGAAAGGGGTGAGTTTGCCTTGGGTCAATTGTTCGATATTCTCTTTTATTTTTTCTAATATCTCATTGCCGTTGTCGGCAGTACATGAAGGTTTGTTGCATTGTATCTTGGTGAGACATGCTGCAAGGCCTTTAATACTAAAAGGAGGAACCTCTTTACAAAGGAAAGCTAAGGCGGGAAAAACGATTTCTGAGAGTTTTTCAAGGAATATGCGGAAATCAAATGCTTTCGCCTGCACTGGAGCATACTTCGCAAACCGTGCTTGTAGGTTCTGGGCTTCGCAATAGTGGTTCTCCCACGAATAGGTATAGGTCTGCAACACGTAGGGCGTACAGAATGGTTGTTGAAGCCAGCGCATATCGCTGTCGATGGCTATCCAAAACTCATCGGTGAGATGAGGTAGAAACTTCAAGCATTCGGTGCATCCCAAGGGCTTTTTTCCACCACGTTGGCCGAAGACGTAATGATACACTCCCGGACGATAGCTTTGGAGATGATTATCCCAAAAAGATTCATCTTCTCCATCCACCAGGTGTACTACGGCACTGACTTTCGGGTCGATTGCGGTGTAGCCTTGGTAGTGGTGCGCTTCATCGCGTATGCGTTGCTCATCTTTGTTCATCGTTCTGCTGAATTACATCTTCGACATGCACAATGTGGTCTTTCCACCCTTTGGACACAATGCTGGGAGAGTGGGTGGTGAGGATGAATTGTGCATTAGGATTGAGTTGAGTGAGCACCTCAAGCAGATCGTACTGCCACCGAACGTGGAGCGAAATCTCGGGTTCATCCAGTAATACAACACTTTCGGACTCTTCTTGTAAGAAAACGGTGAGCAGGAGGATGAGGAGTTGCTTTTCGCCCGATGAGAGTTGTGTCAAGGGGAGCGGAGTTCCTGATTCGCTGACGAATGCTATTTCCATGAGTTTGGGATCGCAACGTTTGTGCGTGTCGGCAAAGAATGTGTTGATGCGCTCCAAAAATGCCTCCTTCTTATGGTAAAAATCCTCTACCTCTTCAAGTGATACTTGTTTCTGGTTTTTTAATTTTTCGGTAATGGTCTGAAAAATTCGGGTACAATAGTCTTTGAAGTCGCGCGCTAATCGTTGCACTTCAAGGTCGAGTAGAGAGAGCGTCGGTATGGGGGTAGAGGAGACCTTACGATTGGTAGGGTCGAGGGTAGGTAGTGGTGTATCGAAAGTTTCAACCTCATCAAGTTGCACGTGTGTCGCAAATTCTTCCTTGGTGAGATACTCTGCCCCTTGATAGCGTGTGAGTTGCTGGATATGTCTGCCTTCGTATTCGTGCCTCATATCGCTTTTTACGTAATAATAAGCCTTTAAGTCATCTTTGTAGTTGATTTGTATGCGCTTCACATCGACTGTGGGAAACTGCATCCGTGTTATATCGCGTAGAAGGTGTAAAATGGTACTCTTGAAAGAGCCGTTGATGCCTGCTAAAATGGTTACTTCGGGGAAAAACTCCAGATGCAGATGATAGTGTCCGTGCAAATGCCGCACATCAAGAGAGTTGATTTTCATGGGAAGGTGTTTTTGAGAGTGGTGGAAAAATCGGATCTCCTCCGCTTATCGTTCAATACCTCTCACCCGAGCTTGTCCGCCGCATAAGGACAGGCCGCATCAGCGTGGGCAGGTCGTGGAGCGAAACCGTAGAGAAGGCCGGCGGTATGGAGAGCAATGGAAAGCCTGTCCTTCAAGGTTTGTGGCTACAAAAGTACGAAAAAAACGGCACACCCTCCCGCGCCAATGCGATTATTTGAGGCGATGGCCGTAATTAAGTGGATAAAGTGCCGAACAGACGTGCAGGCACAAAAAAACTCGCTCTTCATAAAAATGAGAGCGAGCTGTCTTGTTGTTCCGAACGTGTCGGGGCGTGTGTGGGGCTTAAGCCTGAGGCTCAACCGAAACGACGCTACGGTCGCGTTGGCCACGCTTGAACATAACCACACCGTCGGTGAGGGCGAAGAGCGTGTGGTCGCTGCCCATACCTACGTTTTTGCCGGGATAGTGAACTGTACCGCGTTGGCGAACGATGATGTTGCCGGCGATGCAAGTTTGGCCACCCCAGATCTTAACACCCAGACGTTGTGAAGCCGATTCGCGGCCGTTCTTAGAACTACCTACACCTTTTTTATGTGCCATTGTCTTCTGTTTTTAGGGGTTAAGCAATTACTTCCTTGATGGAAACTTGAGTGAATTGGTGGCGATAGCCATTGAGCTTGCGGTAGCCCTTACGACGCTTCTTGTGGAAGATGAGGACTTTGTCGCCCTTCACGAGGTGATCGAGGACTTCACAAACTACTTTTGCGCCCTTGATGGTGGGAGCGCCTACGGTAACTGCA
The DNA here is from genome assembly GCA_963544845.1 of uncultured Alloprevotella sp. GTDB lineage: Bacteria > Bacteroidota > Bacteroidia > Bacteroidales > Bacteroidaceae > Alloprevotella. The sequence continues at coordinate 59,768 of CAUUGL010000005.1, read as the reverse complement.
CCGTCGTTGTCAACGAGCAATACCTTGTCAAATTCAACAGTTTGGCCGTTTTCGGCGTTTTGGATGTGGTTGACAAAGAGCTTCTTGCCCTGTTCCACCTTAAACTGCTGACCGTTAATCTCTACGATTGCGTACATTTGATTTGGGATGTATAAACGGTTTTTTCCGGGAGGCGGAACGTAGACCTTACGTTCGCTTGTTTTGCCCCAACGGACTCTAAAATCAGCTGCAAAATTACAACTTTCTTATGGAAGCACCAAGCATTTGGAAAGAAATTCGATGCAAACGCTTTGTTTTACAGCTGTTTTCCTCGTCGCGGCATGGCTCCAAACGCAGGCTGCGTGGAGGTGTAGCGCGACCTCCTGTGCGACACCGCGGAAAAAGCGTTTACCACGGGTTTTCGTACTGCTGCCAGTTGAAAGAGAAGGTGATAGAGGCTTTTTCGCCAATCTTAAATTGGGCAGCGGCACCGACGAGCGTGTCGGGCGTGCGGAAGAAGGGGTCGATGGGGTAGCCGAAGTTGTTGTGCAGCAGGCGGTGCTGAGGAAACAGCATCGTGTGGGAGCGGTCGGCCACGAGGGTGCGCGCGCCGTAGGCATAGAGGTTGACGCGTTCCGAAGCCGCATAGCGCACCATGGCCGAAATGCCTATCGTGCGGTCGGTGTAGTTGCCCCAACTCTGATTTTGTCCGTAAAGCCCGAGGGCGAGGTCAAAACGCCGCGCGATGGGGCGCACATATTGGAGCGAGAGGTTTTGGGTAAATCCTGCTCCCGAAGGTGCCCCTTTGCCAAAAGCGGCACTGACGCCAAGGCCGACGCCGACATTCAGCCCGTTGTGGAGCGGCGTGCTGCCCCATTGTGTCGACGGCCAAAGGGTGGAGGTGCACGGCCGTGCCAAAGGCGGAACGGCAAGGCTGTCGGTGGCAGTGGGCGGTGCCTGAGAGGCCGGCGCTTCGGTCTGTGCCGTCAGGGTGGCCGTCAGGGTGGCGAAAAGGAGGAGAAGAAACCAAAGGCGTTTCATGCTGGAAAATCTACAATTAAACAAAGGCTGCGGCTCAAGAGGTGAGTGAGCCAAGGCCGTTTCATGTGGGCAAAAGTACTTTTTTCTGTGGACTGCGGCAAATGTTTTGCGCTTTTTTATTAGATGTTAGAGAATGGTGGGAAAAGAGGGGCTTTTACCTACCCGCCCAAACCCCGAAAAATGAGGGCGAAAAGACCCCGTAAATTTACCTCAGAGGTAATTTTTTTTATCTCAGAGGTAGAAAATTTTATCTCTGAGGTAAATTTTTCTACGACCTATGTAATTTTTCGCGCCTACCATCGGCGAAAAAATAAAGGCCGACTGTGTTCTAATTCTTCCTTTTGGCACGAAAGTTGCAACGATGGGGAAGAAGGCGGAAGGCAGCGGCAAAAAAGCCATAAAGCCCTTCGGCATCCCAAATAAAAATCGTATATTTGCAGCATTGTCTGCACCCCTTTTTCGACAGATCTTCAAACAATGCAATAACTTTCTTATGACCAAAGACTTAATAGACATTATCATTGACGGCATCCAAGAGAAAAAAGGCCGTGAAATCGTAGTGGCCGATTTGAGTAAAATCGCCACCGCGCCCACCGAGGCTTTTGTGATCTGCACCGGCGGTTCACCGGCTCAGGTGGACAGCATCGTCGACAGCATCGAAAATTTTGCCCGCACTCGTTTGGGCGAACGCCCCACCGCCATCGTCGGCCGCAACAACAGTACGTGGGTGGCTATGGACTTCGGCAATGTCATGGTGCACATCTTCGTTCCCGACGAACGGGCTTACTACGATTTGGAACACCTTTGGGACGATGCCGCCATCACGCAAATTCCCGACCTCGACTAAACTAAACCCAACGGGCGCACAACGGCGCTCCTCCACGCACCATTCTCCTTATGTCTGCAAACTTCTCCCAAAAACCGTCTCCCAAAGACCCGAAAATGCCTAAGTTCAACCTCAACTGGCTCTATATCATCGTGATTGGCGCCTTGGCGGTGATGCTTTGGCAGGGCAACGAGCATCCGGGCAGCTACGAAAAAGATGTCAGCTACTCGGAAATAAAAAATTACATCGCCAAAGGCTACACCCGCGAAGTGGTGGTCAATAAAACCGACGGCAAAGTCAATATCGTGGTGCTTCCGGCCAAGGTGCGCGAAGTGTTCCGCCAAGGTGTCAGCGAAGTGGGCAAGCGCCCCACCGTCACTGCCCGCTATCCCAGTGCCGACAAGGTCGAGGACTACCTCACCACGGTGGGCTACAAAGGCAAAGTGACTTACGAAGAAAACCGCTCCATCTTCCTCAACATCCTCACCAGCATCTTCCCCATCTTACTGCTCGTGGGCTTCTGGTACTTCATGCTGCGCCGCATGGGCAATACCGGCGGCGGTATCTTCAGCGTGGGCAAGAGCAAAGCCAAAGAGTACAACAAAGAGAACGGCGGCATCAACGTGACCTTCAAAGATGTGGCCGGCCAAGAAGGGGCGAAACAGGAAATCCAAGAAATCGTGGAATTTCTGAAGAACCCCAAGAAATACACCGATTTGGGCGGAAAAATTCCCAAGGGCGCGCTTCTCGTAGGCCCTCCCGGAACGGGAAAAACCCTGCTCGCCAAAGCCGTAGCCGGTGAGGCGGGTGTGCCCTTCTTCTCGATGTCGGGTTCCGACTTCGTGGAAATGTTTGTCGGTGTCGGCGCGAGTCGTGTGCGCGACTTGTTCCAAAAGGCCAAAGAGAAAGCCCCCTCCATCGTTTTCATTGACGAAATCGATGCCGTGGGACGTGCGCGCTCCAAAGGTGTGGGCTTCGGCGGCAACGACGAACGCGAAAACACCCTCAACCAGTTGCTCACCGAAATGGATGGCTTCGGCACCAACACCGGAGTGATTATTCTGGCCGCCACCAACCGCGTCGATGTGCTCGACCAAGCGCTGCTGCGTGCCGGACGTTTCGACCGACAAATCCACGTTGATTTGCCTGACCTGCCGGAACGTGTGGCCATTTTCAAAGTACACCTCGCACCGCTCAAACTTCAAGACGGTCTTGACATCGAACTGCTGGCACGTCAGACTCCCGGATTTTCCGGTGCCGACATCGCCAACGTCTGCAACGAAGCCGCACTCATCGCTGCCCGCCACGACCGCGAGTCGGTCACGAAACAAGACTTCCTCGACGCTGTCGACCGCATCATCGGCGGTTTGGAGAAGAAGACGCGCGTCATGACGCAGGAGGAAAAACGCTCCATTGCCGTCCACGAAGCCGGACACGCTTCGGTGTCGTGGCTTTTGGAATACGCCAATCCGCTGGTGAAGGTGACCATCGTACCTCGCGGACAAAGTCTTGGCGCGGCTTGGTATCTGCCCGAAGAGCGCACCATCATCACCCGCGAACAGATGCTCGATGAGATGTGTGCCACTTTGGCAGGCCGCGCTGCCGAAGAGGTGTTCCTCGGTCGCATTTCGAGCGGTGCCCTCAACGACCTCGAGCGCGTCACTCAGCGTGCCTACGGCATGGTGGCCTTCCTCGGAATGAGCGAACGGATGCCCAACCTTTCCTATTACAATCCGCAGGAAACCTTCCAAAAGCCCTATTCCGACGAGACCGCGCGCGTCATCGACCAAGAGGTGCAGAAACTCGTTGATGAGCAGTATGCCCGCGCCAAACGGATTCTTACGGAAAATGCTGAGAAGCACAAGGAACTGGCCGACTTGCTTTGCGAACACGAAGTGATTTTTGCGGCCGATGTGGAGAATATCTTTGGCGCACGTCCTTGGAAGAGTCGTGCCGACATTATTCTCGAAGAGCAGCCCCTGCCGACCGAAACTCCTGCTGCCGAGGGCGAAACTTCCGCTCCCCAAGCCGCGGAAGAACCCTCCATCTCGGCACATCTGCCGAACGCTGCGGAATAAGCGCAGCCCGCTCCCTCTCACCATTACCGTTGCACGCCTTGACAGCGTGTGGCGGTAATGTTGTAAGTAGGTGGCCGAAGTCGAGGTTTCGCCCCTTGACGAAACCGCCGCCCTCTGCACCGCTGAATCGGGAGCGCCCTCCTCATTTTTCCGACACTCCATTTTTTTCTTTTTCATGAACAATATGCTCATCCGCGCCCTCACGGGGGTGCTTTACGTTGCCGTCCTCGTGGGCGGTATGTTGGGTGGCGACAAAACCTTTGTCCTGCTCGTTGCCGCCATCGCCGCACTTTCCGTTTGGGAGTTTACCGGCCTGATCAACCGCCACGTCGGCGCATCGGTCAATCAGCTCATCACGGTCGCCTGCTCCCTTTCTTTCATTTTCGCTCTTTGGCAGTGTTGCACCATCGCGCCCACCTATCAGTTTTTCCTCCCTTTCATCGGCACTGTTCTCTATCTCCTCATCAGCGAACTCTATCGCCGCGAAAGCAATCCTTTGAAAAACTGGGCTTTTGCCTTTGCCGCGCAACTTTACATCACCTTCCCCCTCTCGCTCATCTTCTTCCTGGCCTACCGCTACGATGCCCTTTCCAACAGCCTCCCCTATTCGTGGGTGCTGCCGTTGAGCGTGTTCATCTTCCTTTGGACGAGCGACACCGGAGCCTATCTCTGCGGCAGCCTGCTCGGTCGCCGTTTTCCCGCCCGCTTGTTTGAACGCATCTCGCCCAAAAAGTCGTGGGTCGGTTCCATAGGCGGCGGTCTGCTCTGCCTGCTCGTCGGCGCCGTGCTGTGGTGGGCATTTCCCGTGCTCGCACTCTGGCAATGGCTCGGCTTAGGGCTGGTGGTCTGCGTCTTTGGCACGTGGGGCGACCTCGTGGAAAGCCTTTTCAAACGCCAACTCGGCATCAAGGATTCGGGACGCATTCTCCCCGGTCACGGCGGCATGCTCGACCGCTTCGATTCTGCCCTTCTCGCCATCCCTGCCGCTGTGGTCTACCTTCTGCTGGTGGGGTAGGGAAAGGGACAACCGAAAAACTACCACCCTCCGGCATATAAAAAACGCTGCGAAGGAAATTCCATCGTCCGATGGGCTTTCCTTCGCAGCGTTTTTGCGTGGAGGCGGTCGTGTGGCCGCCGAGTGGGGCTATTTGTTCTTGCGTCCGAAAATGGAGAAATGCACATAGCGCTTGGGATGCGCTTTGAGGTCGACCATAAGGCTGTCGGCGTTGCGCACGGTGCTGTTCAAGCGGTCGTAGAGTTGGCGGTCGGCAAGAAAAGCGCCGAGGTTGTTCGTCGGACTGTTGAGCTTTTGGTTCACATCGGTGAGCAGGCTGTTCATTTGTCCGGTCATCGTGTTCACGTTGCGGAGCGTACCCTGCACCTCCGCCATCGTCTGCTCCACATTCACCTGCGCCAGTTTGCCGCTGAAAGTTTCCGCGTTCGCACTGGTGCGGTTCAAGTGCGCCATCATTTCCGGCACCTCGTGGTTCATCGTGCGGTCGAGTTGGGCGCTGGTGGTCTTGAGATTTTCGGAGATTTCCGCTGCATTGGCGAGCGTTTTTTGGAGTGCGGGATCGCCCGACAGGCGGTTGAGGTTGGTCAAAATACTATCGAGCTTCGGCAACATCCGCGCCACGTCGGGAATGAGCGCACTGGCTTTGGCTATCGCGCCTGAGGCGAGGCCGCCGTCAATCGTGTCGCGGGGAGCGATGTTGTCCGTGGGGTTCGGGCCTAGCATCAAGTTCATTGTCACGCCGCCCATCAGCGCCAAATCCAGTTCGGCGTGGGTGTTGCGGGGAATACGCATATTTTCATTCAGTTCAATGCGCACCACAACGCTGTTGTTGTCGCCGTAATTGTAGTCGATGTCGCGCACCGTGCCCACAGGGTAGCCGTTGGCGTAGACCAAGTTCGACACGGCCAACCCTTTGATGTCCTTAAACTTCACATAGTAGGAGTTGCTCGACTCAAAGACGTTGATGCCTTTCAGAAAGTTGATGCCCACAAACAGCAGCACTACGGCGGCACAGGCGGTCAGGGCGATTTTTACCTCGTTGGTCAGTTTCATTGCGTTGGGATTTATTTTTTAGTAGAGGTTTGGGCGGAAGATTTCGGTGTCTTTTCTGTTGAAGAAGCAGGTTTGCCCGATGTAGCTGCCGTACTGTTTTTTTTAGCCGATGTGGGGGCGGCAGCGGTCGATGTCGGGTGGTTTTTCGCCTGTTGGATGGCACGGTGCAGGTCGGTGCGGACGCCGTCTACAAAGGCCACGATGAAGGCTTCGGGAAAGCGGTCGGACACCGTCTTACGCAGTTGCTTGATTTCGTCGATGTCGGCCGATTGGCCCACGGTGTATTTGTGAGTACTGCCGTCTTGATAGCTCTCCACACCGGTGAGTCCCTTAAAAGCCGCATCGTCGGCTTTCAGACGGCTTGTACTGCTGAGGATTTGCACCTTGAAAATCGGCGCACCGGCTGTGACTGCGCTTTTGCTCGGCTGAGGAGCGGGAGTCTGCATTGCCTTCTCCGTCTTTTCCGGCTGTGGGGCAGCATCTTTGGCTGCCGTCTTGCTCGTTTTTCCAGCCTTTTCGGTGGAAACCGCAGGGGGCTGAGGCACATCGGGCAGCGGGGGGGCGCCCTTCTTCGATGCCTTCGCTTTTTCCCGCTTGGAAGGGGCGGGGGCAGAAGTGGCTTCTGTGGGCGTCTGTGGTGCCTTTTCGCGTTGGGCAGGCTGTTCCTTTTTCTCCGTCGTGGGAGGGGGGAGTTCCGCTTTGGGAACTTTGTTTTTCCGACCCTTTTCGGGCGATGGCATCGGCTTTTCCTGCGGCTTCTCGGCCTTTTCGGGAGTGGGCGCAGGCGTTATCGGCATTTCGGGGAGTGCGGGAGCAGGGACAGGGCGGAATGGGCGCGTGGCCACTGGCACTACTTCCGCCGACATAGGCGTACCTCCGTTCACCGCCGTGGGGTTCGGGATTTCGGAGCGTGTGGCCGCAGGAGCCGCCATACCGTCGGCACCGCCGCCGGCAGAGGGCGGAGAGGACAGCGCAGCGCGGGGGGCGGTAGGCGCGGTTTCGGCCGAAGTTGGCGCACTCATCGGAGGATTTTCGGCCAACTGCGGTGTATTGCTTTCCGCCTCAATGGCGTGATGGAAGTAGGCGTGCTGCTTCTGATAACTGCGGAAGGCGTTGTAGAGCGACTGTGCCAATCTCTGCACCCCCGCTGCGGAGTGGAGGAACTTCTCCTCTTCGGGATGCGAAATAAAGCCCACTTCCGTCAGCACCGAAGGCATCGACGTGGCGCGCAGCACGAGAAATCCCGCCTGATGCACCCCTTTGCTCTTTCGTCCTTGTGCGCCGTATTGTTGTTGCAGCAGGCGCGCAAAGTTCACACTCTGTTGCATATTTCGGTCTTGCATAAACTCGAAGATGATGTAGCTTTCCGCCCGCTTAGGGTCGAAATTGTGGTACACCTGCTTGTAGTTGGCTTCCTGCGTGATGACGCTGTTTTCGCGCTTGGCCACTTCGAGATTTTCTGCCGCGCGGTGCATACCGAGGGTGTAGGTTTCCGCTCCCGACACGCTGCCCTTGTTCGTCGCCACAGCGTTGGTGTGGATCGACACAAAGAGGTCGGCCTTGTTGCGGTTGGCAATGTCGGCACGTCCTTGCAGCGTGACGAACACGTCCGTCTTGCGGGTGTACACCACCTTCACGTCTTTGCAGTTCTGCTCCACCAGTTTGCCGAACGCCAAAGCCACGTTGAGGTTAATGGTTTTCTCCTGAGTGAGCGCACCCACGGCGCCGGCATCCTTCCCACCGTGGCCGGCATCGATGACCAGCACAAACTGCCGCGCGGGTGGGGCGGCCAAGAGCGGTGTGGAAACCAACGAAACGAAAAGACAGAGGAGGAGCGCAAAAGCGCTTCCCATAGTCGTGCGGCGGAGAATCATTATAAAGCGAAGTTTTCCCAAGGGAGACGATGGACAATAGAGCATTTGGCCGCAAAATTACGGCTTTTTTCTGACTTACTGCCATTTACCCCTCTTCTTTTTCATTTCCTGCCCTTCCTTTTTGTTCTTTTTGCAATCAGCTTGCCGGTATGCTTTCGGAGGTCGGCCGAAGGTTTGCACGGTTCGGTTATTCGGCAGCATAGAGGGGAAGGAAAGAAATATCGCTGTACTGTCATTGGGTAAGAGCAGAAACTGAAAAATGTCGAAGTGACATAAAAAGGGATTTTGGGTTGTGTTTTCGACAAAAAGTAAATTTCTTGGATAGGAATAAGGCAATTCCCGTATTGTCTGCTTACGCTTTGTGCAGATACCCTGCCGGAGGGGTGAAAAGATACTCCAAATCCTACCGGTTGAGTTTTATATCTTTTCTCCTTTTTTTAGTGGTTTTTCTGCGTGCCCAAGGAGAAAAATTTATCTCAGAGGTAGTTTTTTCTACCTCTGAGGTAGAAAAAACTACCTCTGAGATAAATTCATTGCTATGCTTCGTCCGAAAAAAAACACTTGCTGCCTGCCGATAAAGAAAGAGCTTTCCTTGTGCGCACATGCGCGCGTATATGTACATTTATATATAGTGGCCATATTTCTCTCCTTTTTTGTGTTGAGTCGTGTTGGGAAAGGAGCGTTTGCGACGTAGAAAAGATTTTTACCGCCTGTTTTTGCTATTCCTAAATAGCACAATTGTTTACTAAATGTTAATTTAGCGTGTTTTTTGCCCTTTTATTTATGGAAAAGAGAGTAGTTTAATAAAAAGAACCTACCTTTGCAATACTAACGAAAAGTACGACACACAACGTATCACACACACCATTCATAATATGGCACTTACAAGAATAATGAAAAAATGGGGCCTCTTTCTCGTTCTCTTTGTCGGCTTTGCAGTCAGCGGACAGGCGCAGCAGGTCGTTTTGAAGAATAACTTCCTTTACGATGCGACCATCACGCCTAATTTAAGTCTGGAAATCGGCACAGGGCGAAAGACGACTTTCGATGTGCAGGTAGGCCTCAACCCGTTTCAGTTTGATAACAACTCCAAGCTGAAGCACGTGCTGGTGCAGCCTGAGTTCCGTTACTGGACTTGCGAAAGCTTCAACGGCTGGTTTTTTGCGGCTCACGCTTTGGGCGGACGCTTCAATGTGGGGAATGTTAAGTTTCCTTTCGGTCTGATGAAAGACCTGCAGGAGTATCGCTATGAAGGTTGGTTTCTCGGCGCTGGTTTAGGACTTGGATATCAATGGGTGCTCTCCCGCCGATGGAGTTTGGAAGCCGAACTTGGGGCTGGATATGTCTATGTCGACTATGATAAATTCAAGTGTGTAGAATGTGGAATGCGTGTCGATGATACCCATAAAAATTATTGGGGGGTTACCAAAGCAGCGCTTTCCTTGATTTATGTCCTTAAATAAAAGACTTTCCGGCAGCTTCTCTTTTTGAGTTTGTCCATACCCCTGCTCACGTTTGCCGACGATGTCGAAAGAGAACTGACTAAACGCATTTTCAGCCTCGCAATATATTTCCGCTGTTATGAAACTTATTCAAAAGATTATCGCCCTCTTGCTCTGGATGCCTCTGCTTCCTCTTGCAGCACAAAACAGTGCTGCCTATGAGGGCTACTTGACCTTTCAAGTCAATAAAATCGCGAAGGCCGATGACACCCTTCGTGTCTCGCTCGTTACCCGTCTTGAGCAGTTTCGTCTGCATTCTCGTGCGGCTCTTGCGCTTACGCCGGTTCTCGTTTCGTCCGATGGGCGGCAGCGCTGTGCCCTTGCTCCTACGGTGCTGGGTGGCCGCAATCGAATCATTATGGCTGAGCGTGGACGGTTTGCTGCGCTCGGTGTCAAAGAAGGTACGCCCATCACGCGTCATCACAATCATATAGATAGTGTTTTGGTGATGGACTATGCCCTGCCTTACGAAGGGTGGATGCGCAAAGCCCGGCTTCTTGTAGAAGAACAAACGACGGGCTGTGCCAATTGCGACCTCGGTCGCCGGCAGTATTCTCTTCTCGATCGCTTGCTTCCCAATGAGTATGTACCGCAGTATCAGGTGCTGTATGCTCAGCCGGCAAGTAAAGAGGTTAAGGTGCGTGCCGATAAGTTTATTGCTCGTTTCAACTTCCGTGTCAATAAGTACGACCTACTCCCCAATCTCGGCAACAACCGCCGTGAGTTGGTGCGTGTAGACAGTGTGGCGCGTGCTGTTCTTGAAAATCCTGATTTCACCGTACGCAACGTGGCCATCGATGGCTATGCTTCGCCCGAAGGAAACTATCAGGCCAATATCGTTCTTTCCCGCAATCGCGCGCAGGCTCTCGTCAATCACTTGGTGCGTAACTATAAGCTGCGCAACAATCTCTTCAATGTGACCGGTCATGGTGAAGACTGGGAAGGTCTTCAAGAAGCCGTGTCTAAAATTGTCTTTGAAGATCGGGAGAAGGTGATGGAACTCTTTGTGGCCTATCCCACTGAAAGCGAGCGTAAAGAACAGCTCAAAAAGCTCGGTGCGACCTATAAGTTCCTGCTCGACAATGTCTATCCTCCCCTTCGTCGTACGGAATACAAGTTTGTCTACGAAGTGCGTCCCTACACCCTTGAGGAGGCCAAGGAGATCATTCTCCGCCGTCCCGATTTGCTCAGTAAAACGGAGATGATGGGAGTCGCTTTCTCCTATCCGGAAGGTAGTGAAGCACGTCAACAAGCCTTGCTCATCGCCAAGAAGATTTATCCCGATGAAGACATCGTGAAGTTCAATAATTTGGCAAGTCAGCAAATCAACCGTCCTGAAACGGTGACGGTCGAACAGTTTGGCGAACTCTTCGAGACTTCCGAGTGGAACAATAATATCGGTGTCTTCTTCGGACAACAGAAGGACTACGTCCGCGCTCTTGAGTTCTTCGAGAAAGCCGGGGACAATCCTGTGGCCAAAGCCAATGCGGAAGAAACCCGCAAAGCAATGGAAGAGTAAAGTCTTTACGGGTAGTGTTTTCTATACTCCCCAAAATGATTTTATCATAAAAATAATCCTCTTATTTGTTTAATAAATTCGTTTTATAATGAAAAAAAATGTTTTTGCTGCAGCATTGATCCTCGCTTTAGGCGCTGGTTCTTTTGCAGCGTGTTCCAGCGATGACGTAGTAACGCCTGAAGCCGGAACTCAACAAACCCTCGGTGGTACGACCTTCATGACCGTGAAGTTCGCCATTCCCCAAGGTAGTGGACAGCGTTCGAATGACTACAATTTCAAGGGGCTTTGGTCTGGTCGCGATAAGATTGAAGGTTATAAGGCTTACATCTTTAATGCCCAACAAAAACTTGAAGCTATTCAAGTCTTGACTACTGGTGATTTTGCTGAATCTCCTGATGGTACTACGAAAGAGTTGATTATCAAACCTACTAAGGCTATTCGTGTGCAGCCTGGTCAAAAGGTGGTTTACGTAGTGGTAAATCCCAATGCGACGACTGATGCTTTGCTTCCTGGGGTTTTGGCTACAACTACTCTTGCTGAATTCAAAGCTGCTTACGAAAGTAAGAGCTTGGCTACCGCAGGTCAAGGTGTACTTAGTTCTTATGCTGCAGGTACTTTTGCTACTTCTACTGCAAATGTCGCCCAAATTAAAAAAACAGGAGCTGACGTTAATGATGTAATTGTCATGACAGGTGAACCTGCTGGTGAAGGAGGTACTTTCACAGTTCAAGATGGAGTTACCGAAACACAAGCTGTAACAGAGGGACATTCCAACCAAGCTAAGGTGAATGTGAAGCGTACCGTAGCTCGTGTTGTTGTTACTTCAACCGATGAAAAATACGAACTTAAAGGTGACGACCCTTATACTACTGGAACTAAGGAGACAATCTATAAAATTGGTGAAGTGAAGAACCTCCACTTTGTAACGGCTCAAAGTGAACGTGAACTTTACTTTAAGCAACGTGAAACTGCTTGGAAGACTTCAACGAATTCTAAATGGGATTCACCTGCTTCTGCCCAACAGGCTACAGCCGACTATGGTCTATTTGCAAAGTCTGAGGCAGGGAAGATTCTTGCTCAGTATGACTATACCAATCTTTGGAAGAATCGTACTGCTGATGATGTTCTCGGCGGTAATAAAGTGCATAAGGAAACAAAAGCTTGGGATGCTAAAACAATTGGTGAGTTGGCCTATGATTGTGACTTTATTCTGCCTACTACACATAAGTATATGGCAGCTCCAGGGCCTTACGAATACCAAAAAGGTAACACTGCTTATGTCCTTGTACGTGTCGCTTTTGTTCCTAACGAAATTCAAGTTGGTAAATCTTATAAGGATGATGTTCTCGCATCAATGAATTCAGGTAACCTCGTCGCTTACACAGCTGCAATTCGAGCTGCTGTACCTAATGCTACTTTTAATGATGATGGTACTGTATCGAAGCCTGTAGATAAGGTTCTTTTCTCTACACTTAATGGTAAGGAACCAGAGGTGCTGGTTTATGGCTTAGGTACTAGAAAGTTCTATTCTTCTGTATATGCTTCTCAGGACCCTGTCTTCCAGGGAGCAAAAGGTCAACCTGTTCAGAAGTTTACTAAGGTAAAGGATGAACATGGTGCTTTCTTGGGCTACAAGATGCTTTATTTCGCTTGGGTGAATCCCGATGTAGTCGCTCCTACTTACGAATGGTACAATTCTCCTGTTTATCGTAACAATATCTACCATGTAGAAATTGATGGTATTGGTGGTCTTGGTGAAAACTGGAATCCTCTTGTTCCTGCTGTGCCAGGTAAAAATAACAATGATCCCAAGCACCCCAATAACCCTGATCCCTTCGTTCCCAATGACCATGTGGAACTTCCTAAACCTCCCACAGATGGTAATCCTTCGATTCCCGATCCCATTGATCCTCCCACACCTCCCACGCCTCCTGTGAAGCCTGAAGATCCTTTGACTCAGAAGAAGACTCACATGTCTGTGAAGGTTACTGTTCTTCCTTGGCAGGTACACTCTTACAAGTTCCCTCTCCAAAACTAAATTTTAGTTCCTTCCTATAAATTCCGCGGGCGGAAGCTCTGTTCCGCCCGCGGTGTTTTCTCAAAATACATTCCGAATGAATTTCCTCAATAAGTTTACTGGTGTGTTGTTCTTGGCGGCAACCGCTGCAACACTCACTGGCTGCGACGCCATGTTTCATGACGACTTGGCCGACTGCCCACAAGGAGTATATGTGAATTTCTACACCAAAACTTCTTGTGAAACCTCACCACGTGACCTCGGAAAGGTCGCTAATCTCCATGTCCTGGCTTTTGACCACAATGATAAACTCGTGGCGGTAAAGGAAGAAAAGGACATCAATCTCACAAAGGAACACAAAGTATTCATGCCCGTTAGCAATGGTACATTCTCCTTTATCGGCTGGACGGGGATAACACCCGCCTTCTTTGACAACGCTCCGCTCACTCTCGGCACAACAACCCGGAAAGATGTGATGCTGGTACTCAAAAAACAAGCAAACGGCCACTATGCAGATTTGGCCGGACATCAACTCTATCAGGGCTTTTCCGACAATTCAGTACTCCTCGAAGACCCTGCTACTCATGGCTCCGTCTATAAAGACGTGGCCGTCAATCTCAAAGAAAAGACCTACCGCATCAGAGTGAAGGTCGAAATGCACGAATCTCTGAAAGGTAAACTCAATGTGAACGATTTCGCCCTCACCGTCAAGGGAGGGAACGGAACAATGAACATCAACGGCGAAACCCCCAACAAGTTGGATGTTTCGACCTACCCTCAAACCATCGTTTCCAAAACAAACGATGCCTATACCATCGACTACACAACGCTCGACCTCAAAACGGGCAAAAATAATACCATCTCCCTCGTCAACACCATCACCAACGATGTCCTTTGGAATGCCGACCTGCTCGGTACTGCCTTGCTCGGCGGACCTTCGGGGGTGTTGAAGAATCCTAACGTCAACATCGATTGCGACCACGACCTTGATGTACGCTTTGTTATCGGTGACAAGTGTAAGGATTGTGGTACCGCTGTTTGCGTTGCCATCTTTGTAAATGCTTGGCAGGTTCACTCCTACAAGTATACCCTTCTCAATCAATAAAATGTGACACGTCGGGACTTCCCCTCCCACAACTGTCTATTGAACTCTCTCAAGCATATCGCTATGCCTTATAAATTTCATTCCTTTTTCGTTTTACTGACCCAACTTTTTCTCGTGTTGGGATTGGCATCTGTGGTCTCCTGTTCGGAGACCTATGTGCCTGAACCACAAGCTGGTCAAGAGAGCTCTGGAAAAACGGTTTATATGGCGGCGGCAATCAAATTCCCCAAACATTCCGTTACCCGTCTTTCGCGTTCCGGAACGATCAATACTGATAACGACGACCGTCTCAATACGCTGCGCGTCATCGTGGCTCGTTCGCTCGATGGAAAGGTGGTACACAATGCTTTCCAAGATGTAAACATCGCCATTAACCAAGCTCCCGGAGCTGCTGCGGTGTGGCGCGATGCTTTTGTCCTCCCTCCTGACACGTATGACTTTTACTTCATTGGCAACGAAGGTTCTTGGAATTTGACCAACCCTCTCACCGGGCTTCTTGATGCCCGTTCCCTCTTTTCCGACCCCGTTTTCACTCACTTGCCTTATAAACAGGATTTTAAGCCTACCGATGACCGCCCTATCATCTATACACAATGTTACAAGGGCATAGTAGTGCCGCCCGCTACGGCTACGCAAGGCACAGCCGCCAATCCTTATCACTTTAAGGCTGAGGGCGATGAACAAGTAGAATTGATTCGTACGCTCGGAAAGGTGGAACTGACACTTAAGAATTGTGTACATGTTGAAAAAACTGCGTCCGGTGTGTTCAAACCCACCCAAATCAAGTTTAAGCGCGTAGTCAATGTGGGTAATCTCCGCTTGACCAATGTGCCCAAGTATTTCTCACTCTTTGGAAATCCTTATTTGGGAGCAAACAGCAGCTTTTACCCCCCTGCCCACGCATATTCTAATCAATGGTACACGACGCCTTCCGAATTGCAGGAAAACTACGTGTTTGAAACTCATCCGAACACTCAGGTAAACAACAGCGAAGTGACCTACAATCAGGCATCAGGAAGCGGAGTTAGGGAACGCTTGTTCGACTACAAGAAAACTTTCTATGTTCCCGAATATCTCCGTCAGTTGACTGCCGCAGAACCTACTAGCGATCCGCCTTATGCTGCTGGTTCGATGTCTTTCGAAATCCAAGACAACCTGAATCGCCCTTATTATAAGTTCAGTATTTGGCAGACGAGTTTTACGGAAAATCAACAAGAAGTAGCTCCGTCAAAGTATTTTGTGCTCCCCAATCACGCGAACTATTCGAAATGTTCCGTTGTGCGCAATAACTTTTATCGCTTAGAGGCCGAAGAGGCACAACGACTCTTGCTTCACTATGAGCTCACTGATTGGTGTACCTCCTACAACGCTCGTATTTATGCTGGTTCGGGTTTCCAAGTCGTGGTGGACGACCCTAAGTTTACCAATGGTACTTCAAAAATTCAGGTAATTTCTACAGAGGCTAAACTTCCCGACGACCACCTGATAGAACTTCGTCCTCTCGGAACGGCGGCCTTTACTCATACTCCCACCACCCAAGGAGGTATGAAGGGTAATAACTTTGAGATGGGCAACCGTGCAGGCGACAAGGTTTTCCAAGCAGAAGCTAAACTCAACGTTAGGCTCACTCCTCAAACTACGCCGGCTGCCAATGTTCCTGTCTTTGATATTTATTACAACGGTAAGAAACTCTACACCGTAAAAAGCGAATAAACGATGACTTTCAAAAACACGTTCAAACTCTTCCTGCTCATCTTGTTCGCATTCACTTTCGTGGGATGCCAACAAGAGCTCAACGAAGATTACGATAAGAACAAGGTGAAAATTCGTCTCGTTATGGGAGATTACGTACCGCGGGAAATCCGTGGTATCGCGACTCCTGATGAAGAGAAAGTAAACACTCTTGACGCCGTTTTCTTCGACAATTCCGGACATTTGCTCTCTTTGGGAGCTGGTTCGGGCAAGAAGGTCTTTAGTTTTGACGTGGCCAACCCCAAACCTTCCGACTGGCTGAACGGAACGGCAACGAGTCAAACGGCTTTCTTGGACTTGCAACGTACTGAAGTGCAAGGAAAGAAAGTTCTTGCTCTTCTCAATCTTCCCCCCGCGATTAAAACAAAACTCGAAAACGGAAGCATCGCTACGCTCACCGCACTGAAAGCAGAAATTGTCCAAACCATCACCAAGGTGAGCACTACGAGCATCACAACGCCGCTTGTGATGATGGGTGAGGCCGATGTGCCCGCTACGCTGAGCACCACGACCGATAATACCATCAATGTGGACGTGAAGCGTTTGGTGGCCAAAATGGAGGTGAGTGTTGTTTACGAGTGGGACAAACTTGTTCTGCCCAAAGCATCTGCCGCTGCTGATGAGAAGTCTTATTACACCTACAAACAGTTTGAAGGTAATACTTACATCGGGGTGAAAGACCCCATTGTTGTCCGTGTAGATGGAGATGAAACCGAAATTCCTGTGCCGGCCGCGGCAACACCTCGGCAATCGGTGCTGAAAGCAGTTTACATCAACGAATACAATCTTACCAATCGCAATCTTTATCCTTTGGCGACAAATCCCTCGCCCTACATCTTGCTGAAAGTCCCTGCCATTCTCGGTGAAAAGAACGACCTGACGCGTCTCTTTCCTCCACCCGCAGGTGGCGATTTCTCAAAGACGCCGGTTTACAACTATTACAAAGTGGTGTTGCCCGAGCAAATTCTCCGCAACTGCTTCTATAAAGTACAAGCCCGCATCATAGGCCCGGGAGCACCCACTCCTGATGGAGCTGTTCTCATTCCTTTCAAACTGAAAGTGTGGCCTTGGGAACCTTCCGTTGAAGTGCCTGAAGAAATTGTTCCTCAGGTATAGCCTCTCCCCCTCTCTCCACTACCTATTGCTCACTCTTAAGATTCATAACCTATGCAACTCTCTTTCAAATCACTCAGCCTACTTAGTTTCGGTTTGCTGCTCGCTGCTTGTACCGACAACGAAGGTTTGCCCTTTGATGAGGGGCAAAACAGCAGCGCCAAAGAAGTGCTGAGCTGGGGGCTGAATATCTTGTCGCACGGCGCTACGCCCAGTATCAATGAGGATGCGACCGACAAGGAAGATGAGGTGAAGAGCATTGTGCTGGCCGGTTCTGCGGCCAACAACTATACTCCCGGTGCAGGAAACGCTACTTTTGGGATTCATCGTTTCATTGGTAAAAAGAACTTCTTCTTTGCAGCCAATCTGAATGCTGCAGATCAAGCTAAAGTAGGTGTGGGGCATACAGAGACGGATTTCAATAAAGTTATTCTGAATACCAACGATTACCTCCGTAAACCCGTCGGTCCAAAAGACTTGTACGAACCTTTCCCTATGACTGCCACCCTGCGTGACATCGAAGTGGATGCTACGGGGAACTTCAAAAAGCGCGATGCGTCGGGGGCACTTGTCCCTGCTGATGAAGTGAATTTTACCCGTGCTTTTGCCAAGGTGGAATTGACCATTCTGAATATCGAAAAGATGAAAATTGATAAGGTGGAATTGTGCAATATCCCTCAGAAATTTGCACTTGCTGCACCGATTCAGAATTATGACAAAACCTCTTTAGGTTATATGAAAGTAGTGCTCCATGATGATCCTTTACATAAGCATCCCCTCTTCACCAAAGAAGATGCCAAGCTCGAGATGACATTTTATGTCCCTGAGTTGGTGGTGACCTCTCCTACCTTTTATGAACAGATGGATCGGGGTATGATGTATGTGGCAGTTCACCATAATCATGAGGATTTCCCTGGAACTAAATATATAACAGCTTTTCGCATTGCTGATCCGAGGCTAAGTCTTTCTCCTAACTATGGCAAGGTGATTAGAAATCATGTCTACACCTTGACTGTGCACCCTTCTAGTGCCCGAAGAACAACTACCCCCCCCTCCTCTACAGTTCCTGTAACTTACTTTGCAAACTAAATTTCCTATGAATACTTTCCACAGAATGAGCAAGTACATCACTCTCACACGCTTCCGTAAGGTGGCCGTGAGGTGGATGGGGATGCTGTGTCTGTCGGCCGGGCTTCTCTTCTCGCAGAGCGCAACAGCACAGACTACCAGTAACCTTGATTTGCATTTTGCGCTGATAAAGGCGACCACCGGAGGAACGGTGGAGTTTACGCTTGCGCCTGAGGATCCGAATATGGTGGCACGTTCTCATTGGCCCATCATTTTTATCGATTGGGAAAACGATGGTAACCAAGTGACACAAATGGTTAACTTGACGGCTGATTGTACCTTTAAGGTGAAGGTTAATAACGCAGGCGCAGTGGCTAAAGTCTATGGCGAGAACGGGACTTGGAAACTCATCTGTAAGAGCCAAAACATCAAGGCCACCCAACTTGAGATGGCCGATGCTCTCCGCTATCTTGACCTTTCGAAGAATGTCCTTGGTACGAATAATAGTAATCAAGACTATACTCTTCCCCCTAACAATAACAAGATTGAAACTCTCAATCTTAGTGAGAACCAGTTGAAGGCCATTCATTTTGGCTCTACTGGAGTATTGCCCGAATTGAAAGAGTTTTTTGCCAGCGAGAACTTGCTGAGCAGTATCAGCTTAACCGGACATACGAAACTTTCCCGCTTGGATTTGTCGAAGAACCTTTTGACTACCGCTAAAATTCCTGCAGCTTTTGTTTCAAATTGGAAGGTATTCAATGGAGGAAATCAAGCCGCTTATGATGCGGCCCTCACTGCAGCGACAACTCCGATTGGAAATACGCCCAGTTCGCAAATTCATCAAGAACGTGTTGCTGCTGACGAGTTGCTCAACTTGACGGTGAATAAGTTGAATATCGGAACGTTGCCTAAGCTGCCCACCAATATGCAGCCAGCACAGTACTACTTCACCTTGCAAGAACGCTACAAGTTGCCGAAGACAGAGTATAAGATGCTTGAAGAAATCAATCTCTCTTCGCAGAATGAGGCAATCGGTGTGCAGTCGAAAGAACAAAAGACTATTTATCGTTGGTTTCGTGAAATCAATCCTAATACCGACGAATATATAGAAATGGTGCGTGGTGTTGACTATGAAGAATCGTTGGGTACAACCAGGTTCTGTCGTGCTTATGGCGAGGATACCAAGGTTTTCTGTGCGATGACGACTCCGGCTTTCGATGGAACTACGGGTACTTATCCTTTGGAAAGCTTTGAGCGCGGTGCGGGTACCATCACCAAACAGGGGTTTGAAAAACTTCTTCTCCAACCTACGGGAGCCCCAGCAACTGCACTGAAAGATACTTATTTTGATAAGGTAAAAACCGCTGCCCTCAATGGCATTGGGGATGGTCGTGAACCCAAGAATAAAACTACCCAGTTCTTCCGTACAACTACGATGACCATTAATGGTCGTAAAAACAACTTATGGTATGGCTTTAAAAGCAGTGATTGGAATGACCCTGAAAACTGGACGGGTCGCATAGTTCCTAATACTTTGGAAGCAGACTATAAGGACGATGAAGACTCCGATGTGTTTTTTGCTTCTACTAAGGGGTATACTATAGGGGGGGAAGAACTCGACTATCCTACGAATGCTATTCGTGACCTCTATACCGACCAAGATCGTGTAGTGCGCAATCTCTACAACTATAGTGAGAACCACCGTGCTATAGTTGCTGATGCAGGTCATACTTTGAGGTTGAAAGGAAAATCGGAGTTTTTTGATGCCTTATTACGTCGTACCATTGTAAAGTCGAGAGATGGTAAGCCTAATGGTACGTTCCTTATTGATAGACCTGACCTGAATAAAGGATATGAGGCTCAGGTAGAACTTTACTCGAAGGCTTATGACGGTAACCGCAATAAGCAAGCCGCTCAATGGCAGTATTTCGGTTCGCCTATTCAACGTCAACTTGTACTTCAGGTTGTACCTACTACCTCGTGGGTGCGTAAATATAACCGCCTTCTTGACATCGCAGACACCGATGAAAAATGGGAGGAAGATTTTGCAAAAATACCTCTTCAAAATTTTTATGATGTCCTTTTTGAACAACTTGGTAAAAAAACGCATGCCGAGCTTTATGCCCAGCTTTCAAAAGTGCCTCTTCCTGAGCTTTCTAAGCTGCTTGCTAGGCTGTATCCCGCAGAGCCTTTGGACTACTCTCTTGCAGATCTTTCTACAAAGCTCTCTTTGATGACTTTAGAACGTCTTAGTCTACTGTTTTCAAAATTGTCCACTCTGTCTCCGGTACTATATGCTAAGCTGCCTTCTGCTGAAGCACTTTCTAAGCTCTCTTCTGACCAGATTTCTGCACTGCTTTCTAACTTATCTTCTGACGAACTTTCTGAGCTGCGCTCAATAGTACATCTTGGAGTTCTTCTTGATAAACTTGTAAATATCTCCTCTGACAATCTTTCTGCACTGCTTTCTAACTTATCTTCTGACGAACTTTCTGCACTGCTTTTTAGACTCTCTCCTGATATCCTTGATGAATTGAAAAAAGATTCTTACGTGTTTTTTCCTGGTGTAGGGTATGAAATCACGCAGCCTCGTCCTATGACTTACAACTTCTATGGTGAGTTGGTGTTGAAAGATTTCGACTTCCCCATAGATGGTGTTCCTGGTGGTCCCCGTGTCAATTACAAGGACATGAACATTCTTGCTAATCCTTACACGGCAGCCATGAAAATTGACAAGATAGATTGGACTGCTGCACCTAAGGCCGAAAAGACTGTTTACCTCTACAACACAGGCTCTCGTGAAGAGTGGCTTGAAAAGAATGGTGGAAAAGTCAATGGTACTAATCCTGGTCAATATATCAATGCTGTGCCCAATGGTCTTTCTGGTTATGTAGCCGGTATGCCCACTGAAATTCCTTCGCTCTCGGCATTTATGATTAAGAGTACAGGAGCCGGCACGGTGAAGTACCGCTATAAAGACTTGTTCAAGAATACTGCTCAGAACCGCGCTCCGCGCCGCCGCTTCTCTTCGTTGATGATTGATGTAGAGAGCAACAAGAGCGCCGACCGTATGTGGCTCGTCGAAGCCGAAGGCAAGACGAAAAACTATGATGATGGTTTCGATGGTGAAAAGATTTTCACCGCAGCCTCTGCACAACTCTATGCCCTCCAAGACCGCAAATATCAAATTTCGACAGCTGCCGATTTTGATCAAACCGAACTCGGATTTGTGGCCGGCGATGGAGCTAAGCACTATACGCTCACTTTCCATCTCGACGAAATGAGCGATGGCAAGTATTATCTGCTTGACCACTTGACCCATGAGCAGAAGCCCATCACCCACGGCATGACCTACTCGTTCAATGCCGGAGCCGATGACCCTGCCAACCGCTTTGCCATCTCTCGTAAGGCCAAGTCGATTGCCGATGATGTCTTCGAGGGTAAGGGTATCGAACTGCGTGCCAAGCCCGGCCGCACCATCGAAGCGCGCAACTACACAGACGAAACAGCCGAAGTTGAAATCTTCGATGTTTCGGGTAAGGTGGTGAACCGCTTTATGGTTGAGCCCAACGATATGGCTCGTGTAGGTCTCACTATGGAAGGTGTTGTCGTGGTTTGTGCGCAAAACAGCCAAGCCAAGACCACGCAGAAATTCATTATCAAGTAATCTTTTACATCCACAATTTACTTCTAAATGTCGGGGAGGGGTTTTGAAAAGCCTCTCCCCACATTTTCCTTATCAAAGGACATAGGTGAAGGAGGTGTAGAGGTGATCGACTATTTCGTGACCTACTATGATGCAGCTGTTTTTGACCAAGTGGCGGTCACGGCCTCCGGCATACTGAGTTATCGACTCAAATTCGACTTCGTGGTCTCGGAGCGCACCTATATGAACATCGTGTGCAGGTGAAGGAATAGCCCTTTCTTCGGCTGAACAATTTTCTCTCCTCAAACAGCTCAATTTACCTCAGAGCTAATTTTTTCTACCTCAGAGCTGGAAAAAATTAGCTCTGAGGTAAATTTTTCTACAAGCCTATGCTGCGAAGATGCCAACTGCTCCTATTTCCCGGAGGAACTTTGGGAAAACTCAACAGACGTATGATGGAGAGCAACCTGAAAGGAAATCACTTGAAGAAGCAGGGAGATCAAAAGAGAGATGTCTTTCCCTCTCATTTAGTGATGAGCAGAAGTTTAGAGCGATTTTATTTGTGTGAACAGAGAGATTTGAGTACTTTTGCAAGTAGATTTGAGTAAAATCCTCATTAGATTTGAGCATGAACTATATTCGTAAACAATATCACACGCTGAAAGCGCGCATTCAAGAGCCAAGGAGGTTTATGCAAGTATTGGCCGGCCCGCGACAAGTGGGCAAATCGACCCTCGTTGGGCAGGTGTTGCAGGAGGTAACTCTTCCATGGTCGTTGGAAGTGGCAGACGCCATCGCTCCGAAAGATAGTGACTGGATACATCGAGTGTGGGAAGGAGCCCGAATGACCATGAGGCTCCGTGGCGAGTCCGAACGGCTGCTTGTGATTGATGAAATTCAGAAGATTGACAATTGGAGCGAAGTGGTCAAGAGAGAATGGGACGAGGACACGCGCAATCACGTCAATCTAAAGGTGGTACTGCTGGGCAGCAGTCGTCTGTTGCTGAAAAGAGGACTTACGGAGTCGTTGGCAGGACGTTTCGAACTTATTCGCCTCGGGCATTGGAGTTATCCAGAGATGTACGATGCTTTTGGAGTGACACTTGACGAATACATCTATTTTGGCGGCTATCCGGGTGCTGCCCACATGATGGGTGACGAAAAGCGTTGGCGTAAGTATATCAAGGATTCGTTGGTGACTCCTTCCATTGAGAAGGACGTGTTGATGACCTCCAATATCTACAAGCCTGCCCTGATGAAACAACTGTTTGAGCTAGGGTGCGGTTATTCTGCCGAGATTCTTTCGCTGACAAAACTGATGGGACAACTGCAAGATGCCGGCAACGTGACCACATTGGCTTCGTATTTAGAGATACTCGACCAGTGTGCTTTGTTGACAGGATTGCAGAAGTATGCCCATGATGATGCCCGCAAGCGAGGCTCCATTCCCAAATACCAAGTGTATAACAACGCTTTGCTGACAGCCTATAAAGGCAGTTCGTTTCATACAGATCGAACGGACACGAGGCGTTGGGGACGATGGGTGGAGAGTGCGGTGGGTGCTCATTTGCTGGGCATGGCCGAGGAGGCCGACTATCAAGTGTATTACTGTCGAGAGCCTGCAAGGAACAAGGCAGATAAGGATAAAGAGGTGGACTTCATCATCGTCAACGATGGTGAGGTGACCGCCATTGAGGTGAAAAGCGGTCGTCGTGGAATGAACTCAGGTCTTCCTGCTTTTGGGGAGGCATTCCATCCCAGGAAATCTTTTGTCGTGGGTTCGGGCGGTGTTTCGTTGGAAGACTTTCTGAGGTGTGACATAGAGGCATTGTTGGGCTGATTGTCTTCATATTTCTTTGTAAGGAATAATGCGTCGCCCCTTCCAAACTAATTTTGCACCTGCCTATCATGATGGATTTTCACAGAAAAACAGCATGCTGTTCGTTCAACTCAAAAGAAAATTGTAACTTCGCAACCACAAATAAAATCCATCGTATCCTACAATTTTGGTGGAGAATCAGTCTCCTCCTTAAACCCGCTTTTAATGGAAATCACAGGAAAAATCACTCATGCCCTCGAAGTGCGCAGCGGCACAGCACGCACCACGGGCAATCCTTGGATGTCGCAATCGTTCGTCATCGAGACCCATGAACAATATCCCCGCCGTTGCGTTTTCGACGTGTTTGGTGAAGACCGCTTGAAGGAGTTCAATATTCAAGTGGGCGAAGAGCTTACGGTGAGCTTTGACATCGATGCTCGCGAATATCAAGGTCGTTGGTTCAATTCTATACGTGCTTGGAAGGTGGACCGCAATGTCGCAGTTGCCGCTTCTGCCGGTGTGGCACAACCTGCTGCCGCTGCTCCGGCACAGGCCGGCTACACGGCGCCCGCTGCTGCCGCTCCCGCAGCAGCCAGTATGTCCGCCGCTGCCCCTGCAGGTGATTCGACCGACGATCTTCCCTTCTAATCTGCACGAAACGAGTGCACCCACATTTCTGCTCCACAAGCCAGTATGCCGACACTTTTTGTGTGCCGCCGCTGCCTTGTGGAGCGTTTTGTTGACTGCCTTTTTGTGTGGTGGAGTTTGTCAAACTTTTTTCTCATCATTATCTGAAAGAGCACAGATCACTTTTCCTCACTTTGAAGATTGGGTGGTGGGTTATTGCGCTTAGAGCCTTCCAGGCTCACCTGCGCAATATGCTTTTGCGTGATTGAGCCATTAGGGTAGCACCCTTTTAGGGTGCATGGTAGGAGAGCGTGAGCTACCCGGGGTAAGTTCTCTTTCACTTACCCCGGGTTACTGAACTTAGAGCCTTCCAGGCTCATCTGTGCAACACGTCATTGGCTTCGTTTTCCTTGCCCATTCGGAGCATGTAAACGTGTTCGGTCAGACACTTTTCCACAAATTCCCATGTGCAAACAAGGTTTGCTTGATTGTGTCCGGCGTAAGTTGAAGCACTTCTCCGCAAGATAGCCTGAAAGGCTCACAAATGACTAACGGAATGATGCTCTGTTTGGTCAAAAAAAAACACCTTCGCAACCTTCTGAAAAAGAGTTGATTGCAGAGAAAATAGGATGAGGGGCTTGTATCTTTCCATACTAACAATTTCAACATACTCAAGTTCCTTTTCCATAATCCTCTTTTAGAAGGCTGTTTGTACAAGATATGAAGGATTTGGTTTCGATTTTCCAACCTCCCCAATTTTACCGGACAGCAATAATTTTGAACTTCTGCTTATGAAACGAATTTACCGCATTGTGCGCTGGGCGGTAGCCCTTTTTCTTCTTTCTTCCGTACTTGTGACCTTGCTTTACCGTTGGGTAAACGTCCCCCTCACCCCGCTCATGGTCATTCGCTGCGTGCAGCAGGCGGGGCGCGGCGAACAAGTGCGGCTGCACTATAAGTGGGTGCCGCTTTCGCAGATGTCGCGCTATCTGTCGGTGGCGGTCATCGCGAGCGAAGACCAAAATTTTTTGGCACACCATGGTTTCGACACGCAGGCCATCGGCGCTGCCATGCGGGAGCGTATGTCCGGTGGTCGGGTGAGAGGAGGCAGCACGATTTCGCAGCAAACGGCCAAGAATGTGTTTCTTTGGCCGACCTCGTCGTGGGTGCGTAAGGGGTTTGAAGTGTATTTTACCTTTCTGATTGAAACCTTATGGTCGAAAGAGCGCATCATGGAGGTCTATCTGAATGTGATTGAGATGGGCGACGGTGTGTATGGTGCGGAGAGTGTGGCACAACGCCATTTCGGTTGTTCTGCCTATGAGTTGAAGCGCAGGGAGTGTGCCCTCATCGCGGCTACACTGCCCAACCCTTTGCGTTACAGCAGTGCGCGCCCCGGCCCTTTCATGCGCAAACGTCAGGCCTGGATAGCCCGACAAATGCGCCACGTTCCGCTCTTTCCACCGCGAGAATAAAGCCGCGGTGGAACAAATGTTCGATGCTTCCGGATTTATCTTGCATTTTGTTACTTTTTGTCGATTTTCTGACGACTAACGGCTAATGCTTGATACCTTTTTTGGCAGATCGCTGAAAAAAAGTTATCTTTGCCACCGTTGCACATTGAGGAGCCACGTTACTTCCAGCCTCTCTCGGCGAGAGGGGTGGCAGACTTTCGACATCCATCTATCTTTTTTACCTGATTCTCTTTCTGCTCTTTGTGCTTCGCCGCTCATCTCATGAATTCTTAATCAACTCTCAATCAATCTTCAACAAACCTATCATTACATGCGAAACAAATTTTTGTCATCTTTTCTGCTCCTGCTGGGAATAGGCCTGTTGTGGTGTTGCAGTGCGCTCACGGCTTCTGCCCAAGTGGAGGACGAACACTACTACATCCTGACCAATGCCCATCATGGAAAGGCACTTTCCACAGGGGGACTTGCAGAAAAAGACAGTCCGCTCACAGGAGAAACGCTCAATAAAAAGAATCCTTATCAGATTTGGCAACTCAAAAGTTCTGCGCCTGATGCCTATGCGCTTCACAATTTCGGGGCAGAACTGGCCGTAGACCTTGCGTTGCAATCCACAAAGGGTCCGCTCTTGTGGACGCTCAACGTGAACAATCCCAATCAGCGTCTTCTCCTTGAGGAGGAAGGCGGAAACTATCGTTTGCGTGCTGCCGGAGCTTACCAAACTCCCCTCTATTTGGCCATCACCAGGGACGGTAGGGTGATGTTCGACCGAGAAAAAAGCCGTAACACGCTTTTCAAGTTTGCAGAAGTGCAACTCCAAGACCTGCCGAAGGCAGACAAGCCCGAATGGCAGGACGAAACGGTGTTTGACATCCATAAAGAGCGGGGTCGTGCCACCTTCATCCCCTATGCTACGACGGCCAAACTCCAAAGCGACGCCCGCTACGGAAAAGCTTGGCTCACTCCTGAACAAGCGCAATATCTTCCGCTCAACGGAATGTGGAAGTTTCAATACGCTCCCGATGCCGCCCTGCGCGACACGGCCTTTGTCAAGTCGTCCTTCGACGTTTCGAGATGGGACGACATCGAAGTGCCTTCTTGCTGGGAAATGAAGGGCTATGACAAGCCGGTGTATGTCAATGTAGACTATATTTTCCAAGACAAACCGCCTTATATCAAACTCAAAAAGGAGTATGAAGGACAGGTAGACCCCAACCCTGTGGGCAGCTACCGCCGCACCTTCACCCTCCCTGCCGAATGGAGCAACCAAAATGTGTTCCTCCATTTCGATGGTATTTACAGCGGTGCCTACGTGTGGGTCAACGGCCGCTACATCGGTTATACGCAAGGCGCGAACAACGATGCGGAATTTGACATCACCCATGCGGTGAATGCCGGCGAAAACCAAGTGGCCGTGCAGGTCATCCGCTGGACGGACGGCTCTTATCTTGAAGGTCAGGATGCTTTCCATATGAGTGGTATCCACCGAGATGTTTACCTCATGGCCACTCCCAAGACCTTTGTGCGTGACCATGTCATCACCGCCCAATTCGAGCCTACTAAAAAATACACCGCAGGCACAATGCAGGTGGATTTGGAATTGGACAACCGCCACCTGCTGGCAGGCACAAAGCAAATCAAGGTGAGCCTTCTTGATGCTGCCGGAACAGTGGTGAAGACGGCTGAAAAGACGGTGACTTACGATGCTGCCCATGCCCAAGTGGCAGCGAAGATTTCCCTTGCCGGACTGACCGGACTCAAGCCTTGGACGGCCGAGACCCCTTATCTCTACAACGTCATCGTGTCGCAACAAGATGCGGAGGGTAAAGAAGAGATGGTGTTCAATACGAAATATGGTTTCCGTCATGTCGAAATCAAGGACGGCCTTGTGTACATTAACGGCCGCCGCATTTTCTTCAAAGGAGTCAATACGCAGGACACCCATCCTGAAAAGGGACGTACCATGGACGTACCCACGATGCTGCGTGACATCTTCCTCATGAAGCAGGCCAACGTCAACACCGTGCGCACGTCACACTATCCCCGCCAGCCGAAGATGTATGCCATGTTCGACTACTACGGAATTTACGTGATGGACGAAGCCGACGTGGAGTGCCACAAAAACTGGAACGACCACGGAAGCCATGGTGGGTACAATACAGAGGTCATTTCCGGCCGTCCCAGTTGGAAAGCCGCTATGGTCGACCGCACGGTACGCATGGTGCAGCGCGACCGCAACCACCCCGGCATCATCTTCTGGTCGTTGGGCAACGAGAGCGGTGCCGGCGATAACTTCCTGGCCACTCATCAGGCCGTTCGTGCGCTCGATGCGCGTCCCATCCACTACGAAGGGGCTACCCATGCCGGTCGACACACCGACGGCATCACGGATTTGCACTCCAAGATGTATCCGACCATCGATTTTGTACGTGATGCTGCCAATAAAAAAGGGAAAAATAAAGCCGGTCAGCCCTTCTTTATATGCGAATACAATCACGCCATGGGCAACAGTCTGGGCTATCTCCGCGAATACTGGAAGGTGATTGAAAGTTCATCGGTCGGTATCGGAGGTTGCGTTTGGGACTGGGTAGACCAAGGCATCTACGACCCTCAACTTCTCAAGCAGGGTAAGCGCCAACTGACTACCGGCTACGACTATCCCGGACCTCATCAAGGAAATTTTGTGAACAACGGCGTTATCACCTCCGAACGCGAATGGACACCTAAACTCACCGAACTCAAGAAGGTGTATCAGTATGTCAATTTCGGCTACAACCACAAGAGACAGCAACTTAGTGTAACCAATCGCTATGCTTTCCGTACGCTCGAAGGTTATACGCTCCATTACAGCCTTTTGAAAGATGGCGTTTCGGTGGAAAGTGGCAGTCTCAATCTGCCCGCAGTAGCCCCCTTGCAGGTGGAACATCTTCCCCTTGTGCTGCAAACCAATATTGACGACAAGGCGGATTACCACCTCAACGTGGAACTGCGTTTGGCCGTCGATGAAGAATGGGCGAAAGCGGGCTATGTGCAGGCGGCAGAACAATTTGTGCTGGCACAGCGTGCGGCACTTCCTCCGCTCTCCACGGTTTCTGATCAAGTGAGCCCGCTCAAAGTGGAGCGCAAAAACAATTTGGTGAGAGTGAGCAATGAGTGTATGTCGATGACTTTCGACAACAAATCCTCACAACTTGTGGCTTGGAGCTACAATGGTCATCCTGTGATTTATCCCGGAAAGGGCGCACAGTACGACAACTTCCGTTGGATTGAGAACGAAGCCCCTTACACCAGTCGTTCTTATCGTGAACTGAGCCGCGACCATCAGGTGCCCGACTTCTACAATGACGATGCCGTGCCCGAGGTTAAAACGACCAATGGAGGCCGAGTGGTGAAGGTTTCCGCCACCCGCGAAGGCAATGTGTCCAATACGCTCACTTACACCATCCATGCCGATGGAACGGTACAGCTCGACGCCTCTTTCAACTACAACAGCGGAAAACTGCGCCGCATCGGAGTTTCGATGGGCTTCGACCGCCGCTATCAGTATCTCGACTACACGGCCAAAGGCCCATGGGAAAACTATGTGGATCGCCAAGAAGGTTCTTTCTTCGGACGCTACCAAACGGTGGTCGACAGCAACTTGGTGAACTATGCCCGTACGCAAAGCTGCGGCAACCGCATGGGACTCCGTCGTCTCGACCTCACCGATGCCGAAGGTAATGGTGTGCGCGTCGAAACGCAAGGCCGGGTGGATTTCTCCCTTCTTCCGTATGATGACCACGAACTGGTAGATGTAGAACACTGGTGGGAACTCAAAGAACCTGTCTACAACACCGCCCACTTCGATGCTTTCCAACAAGGATTGGGCAGTGGAAGTTGCGGGCCGGCTGAAACCCTTCCTACGTATCTGGCAAGAAATCAAAAGATGCCCCAAGAGTTCACTCTGCGTTTCACACCGCTGGGAAAACTCTTCACCGGCGTTGCTCCTCTGAATTCCTCAGTTGCTGCCCCTCGTCTTGAACGAGTGGACGACAACACGATGGTGGTGAAAGGGGATTTGCGCGACTATCAGCAGGCACAACTGCTCAATATGAGCGGCGCACTGATACAGATGCTTTCCGTGACTACGGGTCATTCGCTCCGCTTCTCCGTGGCCGACTTGGTGGAAGGTGCTTATCTCCTCCGCCTGCAACGTCCCGACGGTACCGGCACAACGCTCAAATTTAGTCGCTGATTCGACGGCCGTTCTCTTACACAAAAAGGCAGCTCCGCTGAGGGGCTGCCTTTTTGTGTGAATGAGGTTGAGTGAGGGTGACTTGTGGAAAACGAGGAGTTGGATTGTCGGGGGAGTGGCTTCCTCAATGAAAAGCGGGCGTTTGCCGGGCATCTTTCCTGCCACAAGGCATGTAGTGCTGCATCAAGGTATCATGAAGCGGATGGCTTCTCGACGCACGGTGGCGGTGAGCTGCGTGACGCGGTGGTGGATGGCGTGGCCGTCGACGCTCACCGTGGCACGACCGATTTTCGACATTTCGATGGCGGGTGTGCGCCACACGCTGATACCCTTTTGGGAAAGGAAGCGGCGGTTGAACAAGAGGGAGAAGGCGGTGAGGGCGTGGAGGAGGGTGGGGCGCTTCACGGCCGAAATGTCCAGCAAACCGTTGTAAGGCACGGCCGATGGTGTCTGTCCGAAACCGTGGCACGAACCGATGCAGAGGGTGGTGATGCGGCGGTCGTAATGCTCTGCACCGATGGTAAAGTGCATCCGTGTCGAAGTGCGGTAGAGAAGGAGCATAAGCGCACTGCTCAACTCGCGCAACAGTCGCAACCCATGCCAAAAGGTGTGGTTGCGACGGCGTAGTTTAATCATCGATGCTGCCAACCCAACATTGACACAATTCAAAAAACAGCGGTGAATTCTTTCACCGCCCAAAGTGGTGAGCCGTACCTCGCCCACATCGACCGGCCGTGTGCGTCCGCGGAGGAGGGCGTCGATGGTGGCTTCGGGATGCGTGGGGTTGAGCTGCCAATAGCGGGCAAAATCGTTGATGAGTCCGTTGGGAATGACCCCCAGCGTGGGATAGTCGCTGCCCGCAGGCGTGGCGGTGATGATGCCGTTGAGAGCATCGCCCAAAGCCGCATCGCCTCCGACCACCACAAGGGTGCGGTAGCCGTTTTGCGTGAGCATGGCGGCAAGGCGTTCCACACTTCCCTGCCCCTCACTTTGCACAAAGTCGTAGCGCTGTCCTCGCCGGTCGAGGTGCGCCATGATGCGTTGCCAGCGCCGCTGTGTGCGCCAGCTGCCTTCGGTGGGGCAGTAGATGATGCCCCAACGGTCATTGTTGTTGGACGGAAGGTTGTTCATTGCATGAGGATTGTTCTTGCCGAATGAGCCGAAGCGCCGCCTCCACCTTTTCTTCCATCGGACTGAGGGCATCGAGCCAATGGATGGTGCTGCCACGCCGTTCCATACCTCTGAAC
This sequence comes from uncultured Alloprevotella sp., assembly GCA_963544845.1. Taxonomy (GTDB): domain Bacteria; phylum Bacteroidota; class Bacteroidia; order Bacteroidales; family Bacteroidaceae; genus Alloprevotella. The sequence goes on along the minus strand of CAUUGL010000005.1, from coordinate 28,778 downwards.
CACGTCATCTGTCGTTTGGCAAACTGGTGGATGGCGATTTCGAGTTGAGCCACCATCTCTTCGTAGGTCAAACTCCCGATGAGGTGGAGCGTGAGATATTTGTACTCCAAACCATAGTAAATCAAATCGTCGGGCGCGATGCCTTCGGCCAAGAGGGCGCGCACCTCATCGAGCATACCCGCTTCCATACGGCTGTGGAGGCGAGCGGAAATGCGGGCGCGGCGCTCTTCGCGGGGAAGGGTCAGGCCGATGTTGAGCGAGTGGAGCGTGGGGAAACTTCTTTCGCCCACGGGCTGTTGCAGATTGTACTCCTCAATCTCAATGGCGCGGATGGCGCGTTTGCACGAGTCGACATCGGTGTGGTTGTGCAAGGCCGTGCCTGCCTGCGCTTTCAGATCGGCCAACATCGCGGTGAGTTCGGGGAGCGTTTTGCCTTCAAGACGCTCGCGCAAAGCGGGATTTTGCGGAACGTGGCTGATGTTGTAGCTGCGCACGATGCTCTCCAAATACAATCCGGTACCGCCACACACCACTACCTGCTTTCCGCGGCTGCGAATGTCATCGTAGGCCGCAAGAAAGTCTTGTTGGTAGCGGTAGAGGTTGTACTTCGTGCCGGGTTCGGCAATGTCGATGAGGTGAAACGGCACCTGTGTGCCATCGGGCAGCACATAGTCGGCCAAGTCTTTCCCCGTGCCCAAATCCATGCGGCGATACACCTGCCGAGAGTCGGCGCTGATGATTTCAGCACCGAGACGCTGCGCCAGTGCAACGGCAAATCCGGTTTTGCCACAAGCCGTAGGGCCAAGAATAGAAATGAGCATAGGGATAGAGAATGAAGGTGGAGAAAAGTGGAGGAAAAAGCGTCGTAGAGGAATAGGGAAAACCTATCCAAACACTTGGTCGAGGGCTTGGCTCAAGTCGGCCAAAATATCTTCGACATCCTCAATACCCACACTCAAACGGATGAGGTCGGGGGCGATGCCGGCGGCACGGAGTTGCTCGTCGCTGAGCTGGCGGTGGGTGTGGCTCGCGGGGTGAAGCACACAGCTCTGTGTGTCGGCCACGTGGGTGACGATGCTGATGAATTTGAGGGCGTCCATGAAGCGGATGGCCTCTTCGCGTGAGCCTTTCAAACCGAGGGCAATGACGCCGCAACCGCCCTGTGGCAGGTATTTCTGTGCCAGTGCGTGGTATTTGTTGTTGGGTAGTCCGGCATAGTTTACCCACGCCACGCGCTCATCGGCTTCGAGCCATTCGGCCACGCGCTGAGCATTGGCCACGTGCTGCCGCATGCGGAGGTGTAGCGTTTCAATACCGGTGTTGAGGAGGAAGGCATTTTGCGGACTTTGGCAGAAACCGAGGTCGCGCATGAGTTGTGCCGTGGCCTTAACGATGTAGGCCGCTTCTCCGAACGTGGTGGCATAGGTCAAGCCGTGATAACTTTCGTCGGGCGTGCAGAGACCGGGGAACTTGTTGGCATGAGCCATCCAGTCGAAGCGTCCGCTGTCGATAATGCAGCCGCCGACAGTCGTCGCGTGTCCTTCCATATACTTCGTGGTGGAGTGGATGACGATGTCGGCCCCCCATTCGATGGGGCGGCAGTGGACGGGAGTGGCAAAGGTGTTGTCGATAATCAAAGGTACACCGTTTTCGTGTGCCAGACCAGCCCAGCGCTCGATGTCGCACACATTACCGCCGGGGTTGGAGATGGTTTCGCCGAACACGAGTTTGGTGTTGGGACGGAAGCAGGCGCGAATTTCTTCGTCGCTCCAGTCGGGGTCTACAAAGGTGCACTCAATGCCCATCTTACGGAGCGTCACCGCGAAGAGGTTGAACGTGCCACCATAGATACCGTTGAACGAGATGAAGTGTGAACCCGCTTCGGCGATGTTGAACACGGCCGTAAAACTGGCGGCTTGACCGCTGGAAGTGAGCATGGCGGCCACACCTCCTTCGAGCGCTGCGATTTTGGCGGCTGCCGCATCGCAGGTCGGGTTTTGCAGACGAGAGTAGAAATAGCCTGTATCGGCCAAGTCGAACAAGCGCGCCATTTGGTCGCTGTTCTCATATTTGAAGGTCGTACTTTGATAGATGGGTAGTTGTCGGGGCTCGCCTTTTTTAGGTGTCCAGCCCGCTTGCACACAGAGTGTGCCGGAGTTTTGTTTTTGTGCCATAAAACGTCATCGTTTTGATTGAGCAAATTTAGCGATTTTTGCGCATATACCGAGAACTTGCACAGAAGAAATCGTGAAAACTCGTCTTTTTTTCTTACTTTTCTATGGGTTTACTTGGTAGTTTCAAAAAATGTTCTTACTTTTGCACTCGCAAATCAGCAATATGTTGATGGCGAGGTAGCTCAGATGGTTAGAGCGCAGGATTCATAATCCTGAGGTCCCGAGTTCAATCCTCGGCCTCGCTACTCCAAAACACTCAAGACATGTGTCTTGGGTGTTTTTCGTTGAAAGCCATTCCTCAAATTTATTATCACTATGCCGTCTTTCCAGTTTGCACCGCGCATCCTGCGCGATTTGCGCAGTTACAATCGACAGAAGTTTACCGCCGACCTCATCGCCGGTATTGTCGTGGGCATCGTCGCCCTTCCTCTTGCCATAGCCTTTGCTATTGCCGCCTCACCGGGCGGAGATGTGCAGCACAGCATCGGTCCCGTGGCGGGCATCATTACGGCGATTGTGGCGGGTGTCCTCATTTCGGCTTTGGGCGGCAGCCGCGTCCAGATTGGTGGGCCTACGGGTGCGTTCATCGTTATTATTTATGGTGTTGTGGCAGAGTTCGGCCTTTCAGGACTCCTCATCGCCACCATCATGGCGGGTATCTTCTTGGTGTTACTTGGGCTTTTCCGTTTGGGTGCCATTATCAAGTTCATCCCCTATCCCATTGTGGTAGGCTTCACTTCGGGAATTGCACTGACCATTTTTACCACTCAGGTCAAAGACCTCTTCGGCCTGCAAATTGAGGGAGGTGTTCCTGCGGAATTTATCGACAAATGGATGTGCTATTTTCGTCATTTTCAGACCTTCGATCCGGCTTCGACCCTCGTAGGTTTTCTTTCGGTAGTAATGATTCTGCTTTCGCCCAAGGTGTGGCGCAAACTCCCCGGTTCGCTCGTGGCTATCGTCGTCACCACCGCCGTGGTTTATTTGACCAACCGCAGCGGACTGACCCACATCGCTACCATCGGCGACCGCTTCGGGCAAATCACCGCTTCGTTGCCACCCGTCACCGCTCTCGGCATCGACTGGGCGAGCCTTTTCACCGATGCGCAGGGGCATTTCACCATGAGTACCATCAATACGCTCATTCCCACCGCCCTGGTCATTGCCGTGCTGGGAGCGATTGAGAGCTTGCTCTCTGCCACTGTGGCCGATGGGGTGACGGGCGATCATCACGATTCCAATCAAGAACTCATAGGGCAGGGTATTGCCAACATCGTGACGCCTTTCTTCGGCGGGATTCCGGCCACAGGAGCCATTGCCCGCACGATGACCAACATCAATAACAATGCCGCAACTTGTGTGGCCGGTATGGTTCACGCCCTTGTGCTGCTGGTCATTTTTCTTGCAGCCATGCCCTTGGCCTCCTACATTCCGATGGCATGTCTGGCAGGAGTGCTTGTGGTGGTGAGTTACAACATGAGCGGCTGGCGCACTTTCTCGCAACTCATCCATCGTCCCAAAAGTGATGTGGCGGTGCTGCTCTTCACCTTTGCCCTCACCGTGCTGTTTGATCTCACCGTGGCCATTGAGGTAGGCTTACTCTTGGCCTGTCTGCTCTTCATGCGTCGCATGACCGAAACCACCCACCTCTCCATCCTGACGAAGGAAATCGATCCCAATGCCGACTCCGAGAGCGACATCCACTTCCACGAAGAAGCGCTCGTCATTCCTGCCGGTGTCGAGGTCTACGAAATCAACGGCCCCTTCTTTTTCGGCGTAGCCAACTGCTTTGAAGAGATGACGGCCGAGATGCAGGACCACCCCGCCATTCGCATCATTCGTATGCGTAAAGTGCCCTTTATCGACTCTACGGGCGTCCACAACTTGGAAAACCTCTGCTTGATGAGTCATCAAGACGGTACGCAAATCATTCTTTCGGGCGTGCAGGAAAAGGTGCGTAAGGTGCTCGAAAAAGCCGGCTTCGATAGTCTGATTGGCAGCGAGAACATCTGTCCCGACATTCACGCCGCTTTGGCACGAGCCGAAGCACTCACCGCCTTGCTGCCGCAGACCGGGGCGCACGGTGCAGAGCAGTGAGACTTAGACCGAAAAATAAAGTTATTGCTGTTTGGTAAACTTCAATACGTCAATCATTTTATTTCCAACGGTATGGAAAAGATTTTCCAAGGGTTTGGATTTTTTTTAGAAAATACTTTAAGCGGAGAGTACCTCCAATGCGTACGCTCCTTTCTCCTCAGGCTTTTGTCCGGAAAAGTGGCTAAGTATCTCCATTTTTACCGGACAGCAATATATACAAAAGGATAGCCTGATTTTGCACTTTCCGGACCCTACGGACTGTACGACGTTTGCGGAAATAACATTTTTGAGGGAGAAAAATTTGGTTGTTTCATTTTTTATTCCTATTTTTGCAGTACAAATTTAAGCAAATCACAATAAGGATTATTCCGTTGTGAAAACATTTAAGTTGGGACAAAATTTTATTTTTGTCTCAACTTTTTTCATAGGGCTCTACATGATGTATAAGCTGCAAAGTTCTTATTTTCTTTTTATTGCTGTCCGCTGTTTTTACACGATATGAAGGATTTTACTTCGACTGTCTAACCTCCCCGTTTTTACTGGACAGCACTCAACCAAAATCAATGAACTCGTCCCCCTCAAAAGGCAGAAAGCAACCTTTTGAGGGGAACGAGTTCGTCTTAAACATTTAGGGAAATGGTGCTCCGATTAGATGAAGAGGTTGAGGCCGGCTTGTTCAGCGCGTGCCATATAAGTGGCTACGCCGCCGATGGTAGTGCCGTCCAGCAGTTCTTCGTGAGCCACGCCCATCATGTCCATCGACATTTGGCAGGCAATAAATTCCACCCCGTTGTCGAGCGCCTGTTGCCGCAGTTCTTCCAGTTGGCTGATACCTTTTTTGCGCATAATGTGACGCATCATGCGGTCGCCTATGCCGAACATACTCATCTTCGAGAGTTTGAGGGCGCGCGAGTCGGCAGGGAGCATCCAAGAGAACATCTTGCCGAAGAGGTCTTTCTGCACTGCCGGTTTCTGTTCCTTCTTAATGACATTCAGTCCCCAGAAAGTGAAGAAAATCGACACGTGTTGTCCCGTGGCGGCAGCACCGTTGGCCAGAACGAAGGTGGCCAAGGCTTTGTCTAAATCATCGGAAAACATGATGAAGGTTTTGCCCTTTCCCGATTCCGAAGTGTTAATGGGGCAGGCCGTAGGGGCTTGCTTTTCAATGTCGACGACAAAACAATTTCCTTCGGTGTGTTGTCCGACATAGCGATGTCCGGTACTTTTACACCAAGCCTTGGCATCGCGTACAAATCCGGGGTCGGTGGCTCGCACCGACAGCAGATGTCCCACTTCGGCGGAGTCCATGGCCTGCTTCAGGCGGAGGATGGGGCCGGGGCACTGCAATCCGCAGGCATCTACTGAAACCACGTGTTGGGCAGCGGGGCCCTCCAACGTCTTTCCGCAGGGAGCGCAGGGCGTGGTGAGGGAGGGGGAAGCCGTGCAGGCGGTCACAGGAGTAGTGGCGGCTTCGTAGAGTTTGAAACCACCCGAGAGGTTGCGAACATTCTCGAAACCACGTGCCACGAGGATTTGCTGTGCCAAATAACCGCGCAGACCCACAGCGCAGAAAATCACGATGGGGCGCTCACGCGGCACTTCGGCGATGCGCTCGCGGAGGTCGTCAAGAGGAATGTTGACGGCGTGGGGAATGCTGTTGAGAGCAAACTCTTCGGGAGTACGGACATCAAGCAGGAAGGTGTCGTCGGGCTGTGCCGAGAGGGCTTTCACTTCGCGCCAGTAGACCACCGGCATTTTCCCGTTGAGCACGTTGCTCGCAGCATAGCCCGCAATCGCAATCGGGTCTTTGGCCGAAGAGTAGGGAGGAGCGTAGCAGTGTTCGAGCGTGAGCAGGTCGGCTATCGTGCCTTTGTGCTTAATGATTTGAGCCACTTGGTCGATGCGCTTGTCCACCCCTTCGCTGCCTACGGCTTGCGCCCCGAAAATCTGCCCTGTGGTGGGAGAAAAGGTGAGTTTGATGACGATGGGAGTCGCTCCCGGATAGTAGCCGGCGTGGGAGTTCGACTGGCTGGTGCTGCTGAGGTAGGCCATACCCTCTTGCTTGAGGCGTTTGGCCGGCAGTCCGGTCGAGGCCACGGTGAGTTGAAACACCTTGGCCACCGCCGTTCCGATTGCTCCCTCGTAGGGGGTGTGGTTGCCGCCCACCATATTGTCGGCCACGATGCGCCCTTGTCGGTTGGCCGGTCCTGCCAAGAAGTTGAGCCACGGTTTGCCGGTGATGGGGTGGGTAAATTCGATGGCATCGCCCACGGCATAAACATCTTCTGCCGAAGTCATGAGGTAATCGTCCACCTTGATGCCGCGTTCGCCAAGGGCAATGCCGGCCTTCTGTGCGAGTTCCGTAGCCGGACGGACACCGATAGAGAGCAACACGATGTCGGCCGCAATGCGCGTTCCATCGTTCAAGCAAACCACCACGCCGTGTTCGGCGGCTTCAAAGCGTTCGACCGCCTTTTCCAAATAGAGTTGTACCCCTTGATCGCTGAGGTGTTGGTGCACCAGTGAAGCCATGGAGAAATCAATGGGTGCCAACACTTGGTTGCCCATTTCGATGAGATTGACTTGCAAACCGCGTTCGTGGAGGTTTTCGGCCATTTCAAGACCGATGAAACCGCCGCCCACCACCACCGCCGTTTGTGCGGTATGGTTGTCTAAGTAAGTCTTGATGCGGTCGGTATCTTCCACATTCCGAAGGGTGAAAATGCCCTCCAAGTCTATGCCGGGCAGAGGGGGACGTACGGGGCTTGCACCAGGGGAGAGGAGGAGTTTGTCGTAGGTTTCTGTGTATTGACTTCCATCTGCACGCTGAATGGTGATGCGCTTGTTCTCAGTGTCGATGTCTACGGCTTCATTCTCTGTGCGTACGTCGATGGCAAAGCGTTTGCCGAATTGCCGGGCGGTTTGTACGAAGAGTTTTTCGCGGTCGGCAATGCTGCCTCCGATGTAGTAAGGAAGTCCGCAGTTGGCATAAGAGATGTATTTTCCTTTTTCGAGCAAAATGATTTCTGCGCTTTCGTCGGCGCGGCGGATGCGTGCCGCAGCGGTGGCTCCACCGGCCACCCCGCCAATAATCACATGTTTCATAAAATTCTTACGTTGAGTTCTATTTTCAGCGAGCAAAGATAAGAATTATTTTCTAAGTGAAATAATTTTAGGAAGGAAGAGTGTTGAAAAGGCCGAATTGGAAAAGATTTTGCCCTGACGACGAAGCAAAAAGCGCCCCTCTCTACACGCTTGCAGAGGAGGGGCGCACAGCATAAATGATAAAGTACGTTGTTATTTCTTAGGGATTCGGCGGAGCGTTTCGAGCACCAAACGCCAGTAGCCTTCGACTGAAGGAATGTGGCAACGCTCATTGGGCGTGTGAGGCGATTGGAGCGTCGGACCGAAGGACACCACATCCATGTTGGGGCAGTGGCTCAAAATGACCGAACATTCAAGGCCGGCGTGGATGACTTGGACGATGGGATCTTCCTTAAAGAGGTCGCGGTAGGCTTCGCGCATGATTTCCACAATCTCGCTCTTGGGCGAAGGTTGCCAAGCTGGATAGGCACCGCCGGTTTCGATTTTCATACCCGCCATGGAGAAGCAGGCTTCGAGGGTGTCTACGCAGTATTGGCGCATAGAGTCGGAGCTGGAACGGACAAGGATCTTGATAAACGCCTTGCCGTCGGCGATTTCGATGATGGAGAGGTTGCTGGACGTTTCGACAATCGTGGGGAGATGGGGAATGAAGCGGAGCACACCGTTGTGGCAGCCGAGGATAGCGTTGGCCAGATTGTCCTGCACCTCTTCGGGCACAAGGGCTTCGGGCATGTCGGTATCGACCACTTCGAGCGTGAGGTTGGGCTCAATGTAGCCATACTCATCGCGGAAGTCTTTGAGCCACTCTTCGGCCACGGTTTCTTTCAGAGCAGCGACATTTTCGGCAGGAAGCGTGAGGACAACTTCGGCATCGCGGGGAATGGCGTTGCGCATGTTGCCGCCTTTCCAAGAGGCCAGGCGTGCCTCAAAGTTGGCAATGGCATCGACCACCACGCGCGCCATCAGTTTGTTGGCATTGGCGCGGCCTTCGTTGATTTCGAGGCCGGAGTGTCCGCCACGCAGACCGCCCAGTACGATGCGCACGGCTTGGTCGCCGGCTTCGGGAACCACTTCCTTATATTCGAGTTCAGCGGTGAAGTTGATACCCCCTGCCGAACCAATCATCAGTTCGCCGTGGGTCTCGTTGTCGAGATTGAGGAGAATGTCGCCTTTGAGCAGACCGTCTTCCATGTGTTCGACACCGTACATCGTGGTCTCCTCGTCGCTGGTCATAAAGGCTTCAAGAGGGCCGTGGGGAATGGTGTCGTCTTCAAAGATGGCCATGATGGTGGCGATGGCCATACCGTCGTCGGCGCCGAGGGTTGTGTTGTTGGCGCGCACCCATTCGCCATCGACGATGGTTTCAATGGGGTCGGTCTCAAAGTTGTGGGGAGAGTCGGGCGTCTTTTGGGGCACCATGTCGGTGTGTCCTTGCAGCGTCACGACTTTGCGGTCTTCCATGCCGGGAGTGGCCGGCTTGTACATGAGGATATTGCCCGCATTGTCTTGTCGGGCTTCGATGTTGCGCTCTGCAGCCCAATCGAGGAGAAACTTCTGAATTTTCTCCAAATGACCGGAAGGACGGGGCACTTGGTTGAGCAAGTGGAAATTGCGCCAGATGGCTTCTGGTTGCAAAGAGAGGATTTGGCTCATAGTAGATGATTGTTTGAGGGTTGATGTTTAGCAAAATTGAGATCCAGCCAGCCCACCAGTCCCATCACAATGACGAGGGCGGTCTGGAGGGTATGTACCACGAGGGCAAAGAGGATAGCCGGCGCTTCGGCCACGCCGTAGAGCACGAGCATCGTTTTGACGGCAAAATGCCAAGGCCCTGCCCCGTTGGGGGTGGGAACGAGTACGGCAAAGGTGCTGGCGCTGAAAATGAGCAATGCCGCTGCGGGGTCGATGCCGGCGGTGAAGTCGTAGCAGAAGAAGGCCAGATAGAAGTGCAGATAATAGCCTGCCCAAATGCCGATGCTGTAGAGCAGATAGAGCAAAGGATGCTCCAACCGCCGCAGGGAGGCGATGCCGTCGAAAAAGCCCTGCACCTTTTCACGCCCTTTCTGAAAGGCTTTGACCCGCCAAAGGAGAAGTCCCGAGAAGCCCACGGCCAGCAGAAGGCAGAGGGCGGTGACGAGATAGCCCGTGGAGGTGAAGCGCGACAGGATGGCGTGGGGCGAGGTGCCTGTGGTGTGAAGAAAACGGAGAAACTGAGGGAGCTGCGTGGCAAAGGCCGCCACGGCAATGAGCATCATCAGTACAGAATCGACCACGCGTTCGGCCACAACGGTGCCCAGCGATTTGGAAAACGAGATGCCGGCATACTTCTTCAACGTGCCGCAGCGGGTCACTTCGCCCACTCGGGGAATGGCCAGACTCGCGGCATAGGAAATGAAAATCGCATCCGAACAAATGCGGCGGGTGGGATGCTCACCCAGCGGCCGAAGCGCCAGTTGCCAGCGGAGTGCACGGAAGGTGAGCGGCACGATGCCGAAAGCCAGCGAAAGGAGCATCCAACCCCAGTGCAGATGCAGGAGGCTGCGCCCGATTTGTCCCCAGTCGCTGCCCCGATACATCCACCAAAGGATGCCGATGCCGAGCGCAAAGGGTATGAAAATTTTAATTATGCTGACTATTGACTTCACACAAACAAAGTTTTTTTGTAAATTTGCGGCAAGAGAAGTGCCCAAACGGCGCTTTTCTGCACGTGGGAGTGCGCAAATGCAGTCCCTGCGTGGCAAAATTACAAATTTAATCTCGTAGAATGAAGTCAGTACGCCCTAAAAAATTCCTTGGACAGCACTTTTTGAAAGATTTGAGTGTGGCACGCGCCATTGCCGACACCGTAGACGCTTGTCCCGACCTGCCCATTCTCGAAGTCGGGCCGGGTATGGGCGTGCTCACACAATACCTCTTGACTAAGGAGCGACCGCTCAAAGTGGCCGAAATCGACTTTGAAAGTGTGGCTTATCTGCGCGAACATTTTCCGCAACTCGAAGCGGGTATCGTGGAGGACGATTTCTTGAAAATGCACCTCGAACATCTTTTCGACGGCGGCGCCTTCGTACTCACGGGCAACTATCCCTACAACATTTCGAGCCAGATTTTTTTCAAAATGCTCGACTACCGCCACCTCATTCCCTGCTGTACGGGCATGATTCAGAAGGAAGTGGCCGAACGCTTGGCCGCGGGACCCGGCAGCAAGACCTACGGTATTCTCTCGGTGCTTGTGCAGCTGTGGTACGATGTGGAATATCTTTTCACTGTGGAGCCGGGCGTGTTCAATCCGCCGCCCAAAGTGAAAAGTGCCGTCATCCGCATGACGCGCAACAAGGTGGAGGATTGCGGCTGCGACGAGCGATTGCTGCGCCGCGTGGTGAAAACCGCCTTCAACCAGCGCCGCAAAATGATGCGCGGCAGTCTTAAACCCCTCTTTGCACAACTGAACAGCGAACTTGGGGTGGGGCGCGACCACAGTGAGTTCTTGGCGCAACCTCTCCTCACCCGACGTCCCGAACAGCTCAGCGTGAGCGAATTTGTGGCGCTCACCAATGCCGTGGCGGCCGAAATGGCACGCTGATGCACGACCCGCTTCGCCGCGCATCTGCTGCATAAAAAAGCGGCGGCAGGACAAAGTCGAAGGGAAAAGCCCTGCCGAATGTGGCGTTTAATTTTGAACACTTAACTTATGGCTTACGCAGAAAAAAAAGACCTCAAACTCTTCTATACCATTGGAGAAGTAGCAGAGATGTTCGATGTGAAGGACACCCTCCTCCGTTTTTGGGAACGCGAATTTCCGCAAATCAACCCCAAGAAGGGTGGGCGTGGCGTGCGTCGATACACCAAGGACGATATCGAAATCATCCGCGTGATTTACAATCTGGTCAAGGTGCGCGGCCTGCGCATTGATGCCGCCCGCGAAGTGTTGCGCAAAAATCACGAAGGTACGGTGAAAACCACCGAAGTGGTGGATCGCCTGCGTGCCCTCAGAGCCGAACTTGTGGAACTTAAAGCCGAAATGGGCGCAATGTGATTATGGCCAAACAACGCACAGCTTACGTCTGCTCCGAGTGTGGCTATGACACCCCTAAATGGGTGGGACGCTGCCCCTCCTGTGGAGAGTGGAACACCTTCAAAGAGATGAAACTCGGCAACGACCTTCCCTCGAAAGGCGCTGCCGCCGTGGCAGTGGCCGGACTTCATCGTGCCGGTGCGCGGCCTATGCGGCTTTCCGAAATTGATGCTTCGGAAGAAGCGCGCTACGACACCCACGATGCCGAACTCAACCGCGTGTTGGGCGGCGGACTGGTGCCGGGTTCGCTGGTGCTGTTGGGCGGTGAGCCGGGTATCGGCAAAAGTACGCTCCTCTTGCAGACAGTCTTGCAGATGACCGACCGCCGCATCCTTTACGTGAGCGGAGAAGAGAGCGAACGGCAAATCAAGCTCCGTGCCGACCGCCTTGCTCCGGCTCTCAGCCCCGCCCCTTCGGCTGCCCACGAGCCTTATCTGCTCTGTGAAACGAAACTCGAAAATATCCTCGACCACATCCGCGAGGTCAATCCCGAACTTCTCATTGTCGATTCCATTCAGACCCTGCAAACTGAAATGGTCGACTCGTCGCCGGGCAGTGTGACGCAGATTCGCGAGTGTGCCACCGCCCTCCTCAAATATGCCAAGGACAACAACGTGCCGGTGCTCCTCATCGGACATATCACCAAGGAGGGCAGTATAGCCGGCCCGAAGGTGTTGGAGCACATCGTGGACTGCGTGCTCCAGTTTGAGGGCGACCGCCACTATTTCTACCGCATCCTGCGCAGCATCAAAAACCGCTTCGGTTCGACCTCCGAACTCGGCATCTACGAAATGAATGCCAACGGACTGCGCCCCGTCGACAACCCTTCGGAATTCCTCCTCTCTCAGCGCGACACTGCGCTCTCGGGCGTGGCCATCTGCGCCGCTCTCGAAGGGGTGCGTCCCTTTCTCATCGAAACCCAGGCGCTGGTTTCCACCGCCGCCTACGGCACGCCCCAACGCTCGACCACCGGTTTCGACCTGCGCCGCCTCAATATGTTGTTGGCGGTTTTGGAAAAGCGCGTAGGCTTCAAACTCGGTGCGAAGGACGTGTTTCTCAACATCGCCGGCGGCATCCGTGTTACCGATCCGGCCATCGACCTGAGTGTCATTGCCGCCGTGCTCTCTTCCAACGTCGACACGCCCATTGAGAGCGATGTGGCCATGGCCGGCGAATGCGGTTTGAGCGGCGAAATCCGCCCCGTCACCCGCATCACCCAGCGCATTGCCGAAGCCCAAAAACTCGGTTTTCAGCGCTTCGTCCTCCCCGAGCAAAATCTGAAAGGTCTCGACCCCGAAAGATTCTCGGGCATTCGACTCATCCCCGTGGCACGGGTGGAGCAGGCGCTGCGCGAACTTTTCGGCTGATTTGCCCACGAAATTTTACCCCTCTCAAAAGGGCGAAAATTTACCTCAGAGGTAGATTTTTTTATCTCAGAGCCGGAAAAAATTATCTCAGAGATAGATTTTTCTACTTCCTATCTTTTTTCTCTCCCTCTTTCGGGCGGGATTTCACCCTTTCTTTCCCCATAGAACAATTCTTATGAACATCGGCGATAAAGTGCGCTTCCTCAACACCACAGGAGGCGGAAAAATAACAGGATTTCAAGGCAAAGACATCGTGCTGGTGTGCGACGACGATGGCTTTGAAGTGCACACGCTGCGCACCGAAGTGGTCGTGGTCGAAACGGACAACTACAATTTTGTGCGCCCTGCGGCTCAAAACAAACCGGCCTCCGATGCCCCTACGGCAGAGAGCGCCACGAGCATCAAAGCCGTCCTCAGTCGTCACGCGGCCGATGAGGAAGAGGAGAACGAGCGCGATTTAGCCGACATGGACATCACTTTCCGCGCCCGTCCGCTCGAACGTCGCGGCGGCGATCAGCTCAATCTTTTCCTCGGTTTTCTGCCCGTCAACGCCAAGCAGCTCACCACCACGAAGTTTGAAGCCTATCTGGTCAACGACAGCAATCTTTACGTCCGTTTCCTTCTCCTCACGCAGGAAGGCACCGCCTATCGCCTGCGTCATGAAGGGGTGGTTGAGCCGAATCAAAAGATTTTCCTCGAAGAGTTCAGCCACGATGCCCTTCCCGAACTCGAACGCCTCACCGTGCAACTCCTCGCCTTCAAAACCGACAAGGCTTTTGCGCTCAAAACACCGCTCAACATCACCCTTCGGATGGACGCCACCAAGTTCTACAAACTGCATACTTTCGGCGAGAGCGAGTTTTTCACCCAATCGGCGTTGGTGCTTCCACTCGTGCGCGATGATCGGCCGGCCGACACCGTGGTGGTCAATGCCGAAGCGTTGCAAGAGGCGATGACTACTCCCTCTGCCGCCCACCGCAGTCCGGCACCGGCGCGTCCCGAAACGAAAGGCGTGCCTACCACCAAGGGCACCGACCGCAATGCCCTCGTGGAAGTTGACCTCCATGCGTCGGCACTCCTCGACAGCACGGCCGGCCTCGAACCGAAGGACATTCTCACCGTGCAGCTCCGCGCTTTCCACGAAACGATGAAGGCACACGCCCATGAACGCGGCCGCCACATTGTTTTCATCCACGGCAAGGGCGAAGGCGTGCTCCGTCAGGAAATCCTCAAAGAACTCAAACGCTATTACCGCCAATGCACCCATCAAGACGCCTCCTTCCGCGAATATGGTTTCGGGGCAACGATGGTAACGATAAGATGACCCGAAACTAAACTTTTAATGTTGCAAACTCCTCCTTTATGAAAAAACTCCTCCTCTCTCTCCTCGCCCTTTTCGTAGCGGCGGGTGTCCAAGCCGATGAAGGCATGTGGCTGCTCAAACTCATGAAAGAGCAGCACCTTGAAGATTCCCTGCGCAAGGCCGGACTGCGACTTTCGCCCGGAGAACTTTACAACGAGAAGACCCCTTCGTTTCGTGATGTCGTGGGAATTTTCGGCAACGGTTGTACGGGTGAAATCGTGAGCCGCGATGGTTTGGTGCTGACCAACAACCACTGCGGTTTTTCCTACGTTCACGCGATGAGCGATATGAATCACAACTACCTGCAAGACGGCTATTTTGCCAAGAACCGCAGTGAAGAATTGCAAGTGCCCGACCTTACCTTCACCTTTGTGGTGCGCATTGTCGAGGTGACGGCCGAAGTGGAACGCGCGGCCGCCAAAGCCAAGGCCGATGCCTACACGATGATGAGCGGCAGTTTTCTCCAACCACTGGCCAAACAGATGCTCAAAAAGAGCGATTTGTCCAAGCAACGCGGCATGACGATGCGCATCGTCCCCTACTTCGGCGGTAACCGCTTCTTTGCCTTCTACGAACAGCGCTACACCGATGTGCGACTGGTGGCCAATCCACCGCAACAAATCGGACAATTCGGTTTCAACCAAGACAACTGGATGTGGCCGCGCCACAATGCCGATTTCGCGATGTTCCGTGTCTATGCCGACAAGGACGGACAGCCCGCGCCTTACAGCGCCGACAACCAACCTTTGCGTTGCAAAAAGTGGGTGCCTGTAAGTCTGAAAGGCGTGCAACAAGGCGACTACACCATGGTGATGGGATTTCCGGGTAGCACGAGCCGATACCTCACCGCCTCGCAAGTACGTCTGCGCACGCAGAGCCAAAACGCGCCCATCAATCTCGCCGGCGAGGCCGAACTCAACTTTATGAAGAGCCTGATGGACAGCGATCGGGCGATGGCGCTCAAATATGCCGACGACTACATGCACTTGGGCAACATGGTGAAGAACTACGGCGGAATGAACGAAAGCGTGAAGAAAACCCACCTGCTCGACATCAAAGCCGAGGAAGAGAAAGCGTTCCGTGCTTTTGCCGAGCGCAGTGGAAAGGCTGAGTACCGGAACATCATCGACCGCATTGACTCGCTCGTCACTGCCGTGGCCGATACTCTCCACGACTACTACCTGCTCCGATACACCTATGGCGCTCAGAACTTTAAGTACAACACGAAAACGCTGCAAGACTTCAGCAGCGCCCTCGGCCGTAAGTTGCAAAAGACGGCCAAGAAGGGCGAAGACTATCAGCAACAGCGTGCCGCTTATGTGGCTGCCGTAGAACAAATGTTGGACAATCTCGATAGCGACTATGACCTGCGCAAAATGAAGCTCCTCGCGCCTTACTGGGCGAAGCACCACCGTTTGGCCATCCAGCCCGCCTTTGTGCGCGAAGACATGACCGCCTATTTCGACAGCCTTTACACCACTTCGGCCTACCGTTCCAGAGCGGCTTTTGCCGACATTATGGAACTCAATTCCGACGACTGGGAACGCTTCGGACAGGAAGATGTCCTCGACCGCTATCTTGCGGCCTATGAAGCCGCGCTGAAACAATACGAACCTGCTCTGGAACGCTACCGCAAAAAAGTAGCCGAACTCAACCGTATCTATGTGCGCGGCCTCTGCGAGATGTACGACTGGGCAAAAAGTCCCGATGCCAACTTCACCCTGCGCATGACCTACGGATCGGTGAAACCCTATTCTCCTCGCGATGCTGTGTATTACGACTGGAAGACCACGCTCAAAGGGATGATGGAAAAGGAAAATCCGAACGATCCCGACTATGTGGTCGATGCCAAACTGCGCGAGCACTTCTTGACCAAAAACTATGGTCGCTATGCTGATGCCGAGGGCGAACTGCCTACGTGCTTCCTCTCGAACAACGACATCACGGGCGGCAATTCGGGAAGCGGCGTCTACAATGCGCAGGGCGAACTCGTGGGCCTGGCCTTCGACGGCAACATCGAGAGCCTCTCCTCCGACCTCCGTTTCAATCCCGCCCTCCAACGCTGCATCAACGCCGACATCCGCTACGTACTGTTCGTCATCGACACCTACGGCGGAGCAAAATATGCCGTCGACGAAATGGAAATCCGTGAATAACCACCCATAGTCTCATGCAACTCCCTCAAGATTTTGTCCAACAGATGTGCGCCCTCCTCGGTGAAGCCGAGGCGGGCGCGCTCTGCTCTGCTTTGACCGACACTCCGCCTGCGGTGAGCGTTCGTCGCAATCCCACCAAAGGAGAAGTGTCGTTTGCCCAAAGTACGCCTGTTCCGTGGTGCAGCGACGGCTGTTACCTCGCCGAACGCCCTTCCTTCACCCTCGATCCACGCTTCCATGCGGGAGCTTATTATGTGCAGGAAGCCGCTTCGATGTTCATCGAGCAGGCTTATCGGCAGATTGAGCGCGACTTCACGCCCACCCGCTTGCTCGATCTCTGTGCGGCGCCGGGAGGAAAAAGCACCCTTTGGCGCAGTCTTCTGCCTGATGGCGCACTGCTGGTGGCCAACGAACCCATTCGCCAACGGGCACAGATTTTGGCCGAGAACCTCACCAAGTGGGGGCATCCCGATGTGGTGACGACCAGCGCCTACCCTGCGGAGTTTGCCCCTTTGCGCGGATTTTTTGATGTCATCGCCGCCGATGTGCCTTGTTCGGGCGAGGGGATGTTTCGCAAAGATGAAGGAGCGCGGGCTGAATGGTCGCCGGCAGCGGTCGAAACCTGTGCAGCGCGCCAACGCGCCATCCTTACCGACATTTGGGACTGCCTGCGCGAGGGCGGTTATTTGGTCTACTCCACCTGCACCTTCAATCGCGCGGAGAACGAGGACAATGTGCGCTTCGTCTGCCAAGAATTAGGGGCAGAGGTCGTGGCCATTCCCATCGATGAGGCTTGGGGCATCGCTCCCGACACCACGGCCGGTGGACAAGCGGTCTATCATTTCTTCCCCCACCGCACGCAGGGCGAAGGGCTTTTCCTCGCACTTCTTCGCAAGACCAGTCCGGCGCCCGCTGCTCGCGAAAAGAAGCGCACCCGCAGCAAGGAGACGCCTGTGCCCGATGCCGCAAAACTCCTGGCTTGGCTGAAAACGCCCACCGACTTCCGTCTTTTTCGTCCCACCCCTGAGACGATAGCCGCCGTGCGCACCTCGCTTCTCGATGACGTGCAGCGTGTGGCGGCCTGCGTGCGCACCCTTACGGCGGGTGTGTTGATGGGCGAGAGCAAAGGCCGAAAATTCGTGCCTGCCCACGCCCTTGCCCTTTCCACGGTCTTGGCAGATACGGCTTTCCCCCGCGCAGAATTGGATGGCGACACCGCGTTGCGCTATCTGCGGCGCGAAGCCATTGTCCTTCCTCCCGAACAGCCGCGCGGTCATGTTCTGCTCTGCTTTGAAGGTATGCCGCTGGGTTGGGTCAACAATCTCGGAACGCGTGCCAACAACCTCTATCCGGCGGAGTGGAGAATTCGCAACGTGTGAAGCAGACACACGGCTTTTCCTTCTTCTCCGGCCGCGCTTTTCCTCCGCTGCTCCCCCTTTTTCAGGACGGACGAGAGTCTCGCGCCTTTTCCCTTTTATTTTCAAGGCTTGGGAATGTTCTTTCCAGGGTTTGGGAATAACATTCCCACGGCTTGAAATTTTCTGAAACTCTCTCGAAAACCTCAGGCCGTTGGACGTACCGACACGCCCTTCCTCATCGGATTTTCCAAAATCTAACCTCTTTTTCAACTATGCAATACCTCGAATTTACCTTCACCACCACCCCTTCCGGCGAAGCCATCAGCGATGTGCTGAGTGCCGTCTTGGCCGAAGTCGGTTTTGAGAGTTTCGTCCACACCGATGAGCTTGACCGCCCCCGCATCGCCCTCGAAGATGGATTTCCCGAAGCCCCCATCTTTGCCGACAAAGCCGAGAGCGACCAATACAAAGCCTACATTCAAACGGGGCTTTACGATGAGGCCGCCCTCCACGCAGCGTTGGCCGCTTTTCCCCTGCCCGATGTCGAAATCCACTACGAACAAGTGGCGGCCGAAGACAAGAATTGGAATGAAGAGTGGGAGAAAAATTACTTTCAACCTCTCGTCATCGGTACGCCCGATCACGCCCGCTGCGTAGTGGCCTCGACTTTCCATAAAGACGTTCCCACGGCCGACTATCACATTGCCATCAATCCGCAAATGTCGTTCGGCACAGGGCATCATCAGACCACGGCACAGATGCTTGAGCGCTTGCTCGACGACGAGGTGGAGGGCTTTGAAGTGCTCGACATGGGCTGCGGCACGAGCATTCTCGCCATCCTCGCTGCCCAGCGGGGGGCAAAGCATTGTGTGGCGGTCGATTTCGACGAATGGTGCGTGCGCAATTCGCTCGACAACATAGCCCTCAACAAGCTCGACAATATCGAGGTGCTTCATGGCGATGCCGGCGTGTTGGCGCCCTTTGCTGACCGCTTCGACTTGATTATCGCCAACATCAACCGCAACATCCTCTTGGCCGACCTGCCGCGCTACGCTCCCACGCTCCGTCGCGGCGGCCACATCTATATGAGCGGCTTTTACACCGAAGACGTGTCCCGCCTGCGCACCGCTGCCGAAGCCTTGGGACTACAGTTTGTCGATGAGCGCAGCCGCGACAATTGGGCGTGCATTAAATTCGTGAAACCATGAAGCGTGTCTTTTTCCTCCTCATTCTCGCTCTCGTTGCCGACTGTGTCGCGGTGGCGCAAAAGCCGTTGAAGCAGCCCCTCGCTTTCGTGTCGGGCGAACAGGTGTTGCTTATGTCGCCGAGCAACGCTTACGACTATTGCGCCCGACTCAACCCTTTCCTGCATCCCGAGACGGTGACGCTCACCCAGAGCGAGGCCAAGCGTTTTCAAAAGCTCTATCGCCGAGGGTACACCACGGAAAATGTCGATACCCTCGCCCGCCTCTATCTCGTGAGCGGCGATGCCCGCCTTATCCACCGCCTCGAGGTTCTTAAAGGGGCGGTGCACAACACGATGGCACGAGAAGAAGGAACTGCCGCCACCGCACAACTGCTCCTCAACACTTTGAGCTGGATGGCCGCCACCGATGAGCGCGGGCTCTACATCAACACTTTCGACGACTGCTTGGTGAGCGTAGCGACCGACCACGTCCGCTGCAAAGTCGATGTCATTTCCGAGCGACTGACCATGAAGTACCGCATCCGCAATCTGCCCCGCAGCGGAACGCGTCTTGTGCTGCGCCTGCGCCTGCCGTCCGGTGGCACACCCGACTACTATCTCAACGGCCGCCGCATTCTCGACCCCAAGTTTGAGCGCGGTTATCTCGTCCTCGATCGCGAATGGCGCGACAACGAAGAGATTTTCTTCAACGACACCGCTGAAAGCCTCTGATAAAAGGTGCGACTTCTGCCGCAGCCGCAGCGACAAACGAAAAAGACCGTGTCAAGACTTATATTTTGACACGATCTCATGAAAATAATAATCAGGAAGAACTATGATTATTATATTTGTTGCCTTCTCTTTATGATGCTTGTAGTCCAATTTCTTGGAAAGCGTGCCACGTTTCTTCGATACACTTGTATATATCTTCTAATGAAGGCTGAGAGAGGTAACTGATACATTTGTCTATTTTTGAGACAAAGTCTGTGTTATCTTTATATTGTTCTTGTACTTCATATAATGCAGTGTGTAAGTAGGCAGACACTTCTCCTATACTGAAGCCAAGTTTATACTTATCAACAGAAGCCTGCCCAGAAAAAGGAACAGATGTTCTTTCTAAATGACGAAAGATATCAGCATCAGCTCCAAATCTTCTAGAACGACCACATTTGAAAACTGCTCTAATTAGATACTCATAGAATAATGCATTGCCCATAATTGTGAAATTTAGAGAGTTAATAATTCAGATATAGTATAAACTATAACTGGGAGTTTTGTTACTTTAATAGTGTGTATTGTTTTTCTATAATAAGTTGTTATCGTTTTCAAACGAAAGTGCACCGCCCAGGCGGCAGCACTGAAACTATCGGATGATGGTGGCATCGCGCTCCGGCCCTACGCTCAAAATGGAAATGGGCGTGCCGAGTTCGCGTTCCAAGTAGGCAATGTAGTCGGCATAGGCTTTGGGGAAGTCGCTTTCGCTGCGCACTTCGGTAAGTGGTGTGTTCCAACCGGGGAGTTCTTCGTAGACGGCAGTCCAACCCTCTGTATCGTAAGGCATGGTCGTGGTGCGCTGTCCGTCTTTCTCGTAAGCCACGCAGGCTTTGATGGTGTCGAACTCGTCGAGGACATCGGCCTTCATCATGACCAAGTCGGTCACTCCGTTGATCATGATGGCATATTTCAACGCCACGAGATCGACCCAGCCGCAGCGGCGGTTGCGTCCCGTCACCGCTCCAAACTCTTTGCCGATGCGGCGGATTTCGTCGCCCGTCTCGTCAAACAATTCTACGGGGAAAGGACCAGCTCCCACACGAGTGCTGTAGGCTTTGAAAATACCCCACACACGGCCGATGCTGGCGGGGGCAACGCCGAGCCCCGTGCATACTCCGCCGATGGTCGTGGACGACGACGAAACGAAGGGGTAGGTGCCGTGGTCGATGTCGAGCAACGAACCTTGTGCACCTTCGGCCAACACACTTTTGCCCGCTTCGAGCGCTTGGTTGATGACCAGTTCGGTGTCGGCAATAGGGAAACGGCGCATATATTCGATGCCGGCCATCCATTGTTGTTCTTCTTCGCTGATGTCGAAGTCGGTGAAATGGAGGTCGCTCAGGATTTGCAGATGTCGGGCTTTGAGGGCTTCGTATTTGGCTTGAAAATCATGCTCGATATCGCCCACGCGCAACCCTACGCGAGCCGCTTTGTCGCTATAAGTCGGGCCGATGCCTTTGCCCGTCGTACCCACTTTGTCTTTGCCTTTGGCGGCTTCGTAGGCGCGGTCGAGCACACGGTGGGTGGGCAGGATGAGGTGGGCGCGGCGACTGATGTGCAGGCGGTCGGTGATGGTGTAGCCTGCGCGCTCAAGATCTTGCCCTTCGCCCATAAACAGGTCGGGCGCAATGACGCAGCCGTTGCCGATGATATTGATTTTATTTTCGTCGAAGATGCCGGAGGGAATGGAGCGGAGCACAAATTTCTTTCCGTCGAAGATGATGGTGTGTCCGGCATTGGGACCGCCGGCAAAACGTGCCACGAGGTCGTACTTGGGCGTGAAGAAATCGACCACCTTTCCTTTGCCTTCGTCGCCGAAGACAATACCGAGCAGGGCGTCTACTTTTCCTTTTGTCATGATTGAAGGATGGGGCTTTGGAGACTTTTTGCAAATAACTCTCCGTGATAAACAAAATTTACGGCACAAAGTTAGTGCTTTGTGGGCAATCATGCAAAAAAAACTTCGTAATTTTGTCGGAAATTACAATACACCTCTCCTTATGTCCACCACTCTCCAACTCCGCCTGACTCCCAATATCGCTTATGTCGCTGCACAACTGCGCACGCATATTGCCGCGCAACTCGGTGTGCAACCGAACGAAATCCGTTCCACACGCATTGTCCGCCGCAGCATTGATGCGCGCCAACGCACCATCTACGTCAATCTCACCGTCGAAGTGTGGGTCAACGAAACGCCGCCGGCGTTGGCTTACGAGCGCATCTCCTATCCCGATGTGAGCGGGGCGCGTTCGGCCATCGTGGTGGGTGCCGGACCGGCGGGTCTTTTTGCCGCCCTGCGCCTCATCGAACTCGGGGTGCGGCCGGTGCTGATTGAGCGCGGTAAGAATGTGCGCGCCCGAAAGGCCGATTGTGCGCGCATCTCCACCCATCATGTCGTGGACAGCGAGAGCAACTACTCCTTTGGTGAAGGTGGGGCGGGGGCTTATTCCGACGGCAAACTCTACACCCGCTCTAAAAAGCGCGGCAATGTTGACCGCATTCTCCGCATCTTTTGTCAGCATGGGGCATCGCTCGACATTCTGGCCGATGCCCACCCCCACATCGGCACCGACCGCCTGCCCTGCATCATTGAAGTCATGCGTGAGCAAATTGTTGCTTCGGGCGGTGAGGTGCATTTCCAAACGCGGGTCGATGCGCTGCTGTTTTCGAGCGATGGACAGCGCGTGGAGGGCGTGCGCTGCCACACGGGAGCGGAATTTCACGGCTCCGTCATTCTCGCCACCGGACATTCCGCACGCGACACCTACCGCTACCTGCATACTGCCGGTGTGGAACTGGAGCAAAAGGGCGTGGCGATGGGCGTCCGCCTCGAACATCCGGCGTTGCTCATCGACCAAATCCAATACCACAACCGCGAAGGACGCGGCAAATATCTGCCGGCCGCAGAATATAGTTTTGTACACCAAGCCGGCGGCCGCGGTGTCTATTCTTTCTGTATGTGTCCCGGCGGTTATGTCGTGCCGGCAGCCACCGAACAAGAACAAGTGGTGGTGAACGGCATGAGCCCTTCAACGCGCGGCGGTCGATGGTCGAATTCGGGAATGGTGGTGGAAACACGTCCGGAAGATTTGGACGGAGAACTCCTGCCTTTCCTCCATGAAGCGATGGCCGATGAGGTCTTTGCTGCAGCCCATCCCGACTTTGACGCGCCTGACAATCCGCTTCGTATGATGTATGCCCAAGAGGCGCTCGAACGCGCCACGTGGATACAAGGTGGGCGGCGACAAACCGCCCCTGCGCAGCGGATGGCCGACTTTGTCAACAACCGCCTTTCTTCCTCCCTACCGCGTTCCACCTATTCGCCCGGATTGCTCGCTTCGCCCCTCCACTTTTGGATGCCCCGCTTCCTCACCACGCGCTTGCAGGAAGGCTTCAAAGCCTTTGGTCGCCGCAGTCGCGGTTTCCTCACCGATGAAGCGGTGATGATAGCTACCGAAACGCGCACCTCGGCTCCTGTGCGCATCGTGCGGCAGAGCGACACCCTGCAACACGTCCGTTTGTCCGGTCTTTTCCCTTGTGGTGAAGGGGCGGGTTATGCCGGCGGCATCGTGTCCGCTGCCGTCGATGGCGAGCGTTGTGCCGAAGCCTTGGTCGCGACTTTTGAAAATCCGCAATGAGGGGGGCAGAAAAAACTCAGAGGTAGTTTTTCCTACCTCAGACGTAGAAAAATTTAGCTCAGAGGTAGAATTTTCTATCTCTGAGCTTTTTTGTTTTCGACCTTTTTCATTGTTTTTTTGATCCACCGATGGGCGTCCCCTTCGGGGGCGTTCCGCTATGCACGACGCGTACCGTAGGTTCGCCGTCGCCGCGCGCCGTCTCACGCTGCGGCTATTGGGAGTCGTCCCTTTCAATTTTTGAAAAGAAAAATTGAAAAGTGCTTTGCTATTTCCGTCCTTTTTTTAGTTTTGTGGTGTTCTAGAACAAAGCTAAATAAAATGTTTAATCGAAAATGTATTTTGTTATAAAAAATGTTGGCCATTCTCTCCTTTGTAGCCTTTGGCTCATTAGGAGCATCAGCAGGAGAAATCGAAATCACCTGCTGTGATGGAACACAAACTTGCGTTGGTGGCCTTACTGTTGTCATGGCTTTTATTTACCTTGATGACGAAGGGTTTAACGATTATATCAACGCATTAGGTAAAGATAATTGTCCTAATGGATGTTGGAAATCTGTCAGCGATTCCAGCCCTATTAAAGTTTGTTGAGTGTTCTAATGTATATGTTCTCGCAATAGCCCTTTAATCACTAGAGCGTGTCAGACTTACATCAACACTATTTAAGTCTGTACACGCTCTCTTTTTCCTTAGAATTCCCAATGAAACACCTTTTCCTTATTTTATTTCTTTTCATAACAGCTCTCCTTTCTTTCGGCCAAAGCATATTAGATACTGATGGACAACTTCCAGCAAGGTTTGGACATCGCGACACAATAGACCAAGCTGTACAATTAGAAGTTTTTTTTGACCAAGTGGATGTGGACACGGTGTTGAAAAGCACCATGACTTACAATGTTGTACTTCAACTTGGTGAACAATACTGCCAATATCGCTCATATGGTGAATACCGTATCGACTCCCTCATTTATGCGATGAATGGACGTCCTACACGAAGTCAATACCGAGAACTCGTCCTAAAATACCATTGGGATCCTGACTATGGGTTTGTACATAAGTACGGAACGCCCACGTTTCGTGAAAATCACACCCTAGTGATGAACCGCTATCGAGCAGACGACAGCACCGTGGTGATGAACTGGCAGATGCATCCCGACACGCTGCGCGTCTGCGGGCTGCTGTGCCACAAAGCCACGACCCACTTCCGCGGTCACGATTGGACGGCATGGTGGACAGAGGAAGTGCCCATCGATGCCGGCCCTTGGAAGTTCCATGGTTTGCCGGGACTTATCCTCAAAGCACAGGACGCCAAGGGACTGCACCTGCTCGAAGCCACGGCCATCCGCCAACCGCTCCTGCCGCTCATCAACTGCCGAAAAAAAGGATTCCGCCAAGTGACACCCGCCTTTCTAAGGAAAGAAACACGAGAGGTATCACTTAATTATTCAGAACATACTAAAGCTTTGGACATGTTTGAAGTGAAGCGTAAAGGCACTAAGCGCATCTTCTATTCCCCCTACGAAGAGGAGGAATAACTCTATCCCTTCCGAGGGTAGCACACCCTATTCTATATGTATAGACTGACCTTTCTATTCTTCCTCCTTGTCGCCGCCCTCACCGCTCATGGGCAGTCGGTGATTAGCGGTGTGGTGATGCGGCTATTGGGAGGTGTCCCCTTTGGGGACGGAAATAGTTGCTGCTTTCCCTTTGTGGCGGAAAACGTATTGCCGTGCATCACCCTTATGGGCAATGAAAGATGATGTAGGAGAAAACTATCTATCCCTCAATATTTCACAATGAAACAGTTATTCCTTATTTTATTCCTTTGTGGAATTTCGCTCACCTCTTTTGCTCAGCGTGTCATCATGTCCGGGGTAGACCTTCAGCAACCCGCAAAGATAGGGCATCGCGACACGATTGACCAAGCGGTGCAACTGGAAGTCTTCTTTGACCAAGTGGATGTGGACACCATACAGAAAAGCACTGTGACCTACAACCTTATGCTGCAACTTGGGGAGAAATACAGTCAATATTGTTCTTATGGTGAGTATCGTATCGATTCGCTCATCTATGCCACCAAAGGGCATCCAACACTGGGAGAGTTTCAAGAGGTGATGGCGAAATACCTTTGGAGACCCTCCTATGGTTTCGTGCACGAGTACGGAACGCCCACGTTTCGGGAAAATCACACCCTGATGATGAACCGCTATCGCGCGGACGACAGCACGGTGGTGATGAACTGGCAGATGCATCCCGACACGCTGCGCGTCTGCGGGTTGCTGTGCCACAAAGCCACGACCCATTTCCGCGGTCACGATTGGACGGTATGGTGGACGGAGGAAGTGCCCATCGATGCCGGTCCTTGGAAATTCCATGGTTTGCCGGGACTTATCCTCAAAGCGCAGGACGCCAAGGGGCTGCACCTCATTGAGGCTGCTGCTATGCGCCAACCGCTCCTGCCGCTCATCAACTGCCGCAAACAAGGATTTCGCAAGGTGACGCCCGCTTTTCTGAGGAAAGAAGAGAAAGCCGTAGCGCTCAATTATGCCGAACGGGCGAAAGCGCTGGGGATGTTTGAAGTGAAATCGGAAGGACCGAAACGCCACTTCTATTCTCCCTACGAAGAGGAGGAATAATTCCTTCCGAGAGAAGCACACCAGCACACCATTGATATATGTACAGACTGACCTTTCTATTCTTCCTCCTTGTCGCCGCCCTCACCGCCCATGGGCAGTCGGTGATTAGCGGCGTGGTGAGCAACGAAGCCGGGCAGCCCCTGCCGGGCGTGATGGTGCGCGTCTATGCGCAGGGCGGCTCGCAGGTGCTGGCTTTCGGACAGACCAACAAGACGGGGCACTATCGGCTTGAAGTGAAACCCACCGAGGCCGCCTCGCTCACCGTGCGTTATGCCCACCTCAGCTACAAGACCGTGGAGGCCCGGCTGCCCAACGCCGCTGCCCACCACGACGTGCAGCTCACCGAGCGCGTCGTTTCCCTCAAAGCCGCCACTGCCCGCGCGCCACACATTCGGCAGCGTGGCGACACCATCACCTATTCCGTGGCGGCGCTCAAAGGCAAGGCCGACCGCAACATCGAGGACGTCATCCGCCGCATCCCCGGCATTGAGGTGGACAAGTCAGGGCAAATCAAATATCAAGGCGAGAGCATCAACCGCTTCTACATCGAGGGGTTCAACCTCCTCAAAGGCAACTACGGACTGGCCACGCGCAACATCCGCCCCGACGATGTGCTCTCGGTGAGCGTGCTTGAAAATCACCAGCCGCGCAAGGTGCTTCGTGACATCGAGCTCTCCAAGCGCGCTGCCCTCAACCTCACCCTCAAACAGAGTGCGCTGCGCCGACCGGTGGGCTACGTGGTGGGAGGAACAGGAGCGACCGACGGGGGCGCGCTGCGCGGACTGGGCGAAGCCTATGTGATGCGCTTTGCCCAAAAGCACCAAAGCATCTACACCCTCAAAGGCAACAATTTTGCCGACGACTACGCCGCCGAGAACCGCGACTTCTTGCAGAATGCTGCCGTATCGCCCGCTGCACAACTCCTCTCCGACACGCCCTTCGGCAGCAGCAGTGTGGAGCCCCTGCGCCACCGCGACAACCTCTCGCTCATGGGCAACTTCCGCACGCTCCGTGCCTTCACGCCCGAGCGCACCCTCACCCTGAGCGGCCGCTACGTCTACAGCGGAAGCGAATTTGCGCAAAGCCGGCGGTCGGACTATTTCGGGCTGGCCACTCCCCTCACCATCCAAGAGGACATCGCCAACACCCTCCACAGCCACCGCATCGACCTCGCCGTCGACTACGAGCGCAACGAGCCCACCCAATTTCTCACCGAGCGTCTGGCCGTGCAGACCCTCCTGCGTCGCAACACCCACACCCTCTCGCCGGGCGGCATCGACCAGCGCCTGCGGCAGACCGACCTCAACCTGACCAACACCTTCGGGTGGACGCACCGCAGTGGGCGGCGGCTCGCTTTTCTCGACGTGCGCTCTGCCCTCAGCACCACACCCGAAGCGCATCTCACCGCCCGACGTACCGCTCCCGACACCCTCATGCTCCGCCAAAGGCTCACCGGACTGTCGGCCTCTACGAGCGTATCGACCCGCTTCTTGTTGCAGCTCGGTGAGGCCGCCCGCTACGGCAGCATCAGTGTGGGCGCCACCGCCACAGGGCGCTACGACCGCCTCACCTCGGACGAAAGCGTCGTCCCCTCCTCGCGCGACAACGAAGTGGACCTCGCCGCCCTCGACCTCACCCTCGCGCCTCGCTACGAGGTGGAGTGGCTCGGTCTGCACTGGCGGCTCGACCTCCCCCTCACCCACTATCTCCGCAACTACCGCGACCGCAGCGCCCACACCCATCACCTGCTCAACCGCCCCTATGCCGCTCCCACGCTCACCCTCTACTGCCGCATCGGGGCGTCGCTCCTCACCTGGACTTCGGGGCGCTCCACCACGATGGGGAAGGTGCGCGATTGGGCCACGGCACCCATCTTCCAAACCTACCGCTATCGGTCGGCACCGGGCTTGGGGAGCACCACGATTTCTCATGATACCTTCTCCCGCTTCGAAATGATGTGGCGCGATGTCTACGCCGCTCGCACTTTCACCGCCACAGCACAATATGCCCGTTCCGAAGAGGGGAGCATGCAGAGTTCCGACATCGATGCCCAAGGCCGCGAGCAGTCGGCACAAGTGGCCACCCACCGCCCCTATCACAACTGGTTGGCCACGGCGCGCACCACCATCCATAGTTTTCCCATCCACACCAACTTTGCCCTCGGACTGCGCTACACCGGAAGTGCCGCGCCCCTCCTGAGGCAGTCGGCTTTCTACACTCTTCTACAGCACAACTTCCGCGTGGAACTGCTCACCAACACCCGCCTTTGGCACAGCCTTTTCCAAATCGACCTCAATCTCCACGCCCAGCGTGCCCTCCGCAGAATGGACGGCACCCGCACCACCCTCGACCAGAGCGGAGCCACGCTCGACCTCTCCTTCGACCCCGACAACCACTGGGAGGCCGCCCTCGGCGGCGACCTGCGCCGCACGGAGGTGCAGCCAGGACGTCATCTCAACATCTTCTTCCTCGATGGACGGGCGCGCTACAAGCAAAAGCGTTGGGAAGTCGAACTGCGGGTTCGCAACCTCGCCGGGGCACGCGCCTACACCCTCCGCTCCTACGTGCAGGCGGATGTCTATACCTATACCTACCGCCTCCGTCCCGCCGAAGCTCTCCTTTCGCTCCGCTGGAATTTGTGAGGGTTTCTTTTCTCTGGGTTTGATAAACAGCTACGCCCCACCTTGCCGATGTGCAGGGTGGGGCGTTCTGAGTTTTTTTGAGGATAGGAAACCGTGGCCTTTTTATTCTCTGTAAATCTATTCCGAAGCGACGGGCGTACACACCGAGAGTACAGATTTATAATCCGCAAAACGAAATGTTAGGTCACTGTAAACGAAGTGTTTAATTCTAAA